>CAZNCE010000001.1:0-29461 GCA_964571285.1 uncultured Nocardioidaceae bacterium
CTCACGGGGAAGTTTTGGCTTCTCACGGGGAAGTTTTGGCTTCTCAGCGGAGGGGCGGGTGGGTGGCCGCTGGCTATTCGACGGTGACGCTCTTGGCCAGGTTGCGGGGCTTGTCCACGTCGTGGCCCAGGGCGACCGAGGCGTGGTAGGCCAGCAACTGCAGCGGGATGGTCAGCAACACCGGGTCGAGTTCGACCTCGGACCGGGGCACCTCGATCACGGTGTCGGCCAGCTCGGCCACGTCCACACCGGCATGGGTGATCACCAGCAGCGGACCGGACCTGGCGCTGATCTCGTTCAGCGCGGTGAGGTTGCGGTCCAGCAACTCGTCGTCGGGGACGATCGCCACCGTCGGCACGTCCGGCGACACCAGCGCCAGCGGGCCGTGTTTGAGCTCAGAGGTCTGGTACGCCTCGGCGTGCAGGTACGAGATCTCCTTCAGCTTCTGCGCGCCCTCGCGGGCCACGGGGTAGCCGCGCACCCGGCCGACGAAGAACACGTTCTGCGACTTGGCCAGCCATTGCGCGGCGTCCGCGATCTGCTTCTCCTGCTCCAGCACCTGCTCGATCTGCTCGGGCAGCCGGGCCAGCCCGTCGATCAACCGCTGCCCCTGCGCCGCCGAGAGGTCCCGGATCCGGCCCAGGTGTACGGCCAGCAGGGCGAACGCCACGCTCATCGAGGTGAGCGCCTTGGTCGACGCCACCGCGACCTCGGGTCCGGCGTGCAGGTAGATACCGCCGTCCACCTGCCGGGCGATGCTCGACCCGACCACGTTGACCAGCCCGATCACCCGGCCGCCCTTGCGCTGCACCTCTTGCACCGCCACCAGCGTGTCGTACGTCTCGCCGGACTGGCTGACCGCGACATACAGCGCGTGCGGGTCGATCACCGGGTTTCGGTAGCGGAACTCCGAGGCCGGCTCGGCGTCCGCCGGGATCCGCGCCAGTTCCTCGATCAGCTGGGCACCTACCTGGCCGGCGTAATACGCGGAGCCGCAGCCGAGGATCTTCACCCGGGTGATGTCGCGTGCCTCCCGCGGCGCTAGGTTCAACCCGCCCAGGTGCGCGGTGTGAAAGCGGTCGTCCAGCCGTCCGCGCAGGCAGCTCTCCACCGCCCGCGGCTGCTCGTGGATCTCCTTGATCATGAAGTGCTCGTGGCCGCCCTGGTCGTACTCGTCGGCCGACCACTCCACCGCCACGGCCTGCTTGTGGTTGACCGGGGCATCGCGGGTGAAGATGTGGAACCCGTCCGCGTCGATCGTGGCTAGCTCGCCGTCGTCCAGGTGCACCACCTGCCGGGTGTAGCGCACCAGCGCGGCCGCGTCGCTGGCCACATAGGTCTCCTGGTCGGCGACGCCGATGATCAGCGGGCTGCCGTTGCGGGCCACCACGACCCGGTCCGGATGACCGGCGTCCAGCACCGCCAGGCCGTACGTGCCGTGCACCTGGGTCAAGGTGTCCAGCACCGCGTCCTCGAGGGTCGTGGCCGGCGACAGGGCCACCAACTGGGCGACCACCTCGGTGTCGGTCTCCGAGGCGAGCTCGATTCCCCGCTCGGCCAGGCTGGCCCGCAGTTGGGCGGAGTTGTCGATGATGCCGTTGTGCACCACGGCGATCCGGCCATCGCTGCTGACGTGCGGGTGCGCGTTGTCGTCGGTGGGTGCGCCGTGCGTGGCCCAGCGCGTGTGCGCGACGCCGACCCGGGCGCCGAGACCGGGCGGCACCAGGCCCTCCAGGGCGCGGACCCGGCCGGCGGTCTTCACCACGCTCACGCCGGAGTCATCGAGCAGCGCCAGGCCCGCGGAGTCGTACCCGCGGTACTCCAACCGGGTCAACCCGTCCAGCAGCACCGGCGCCGCCGGGCGCACCCCCACATATGCGACGATCCCGCACATCAGCAACCGCCCCTCACCGAATCGTGTGCCCCCCCCGGGTCACCGATCGCTCCTCAGCGTAGGACCGCGGCAGGTTTCTCTCAGTGGATTGACTGAATCCGGCACGAACCGCTGCGCCGGTGCGCGGCACGTCCTATGCTGACGCAGCGGGGAGGGGCAAATGCGCGTAGTAATCACTGGGGGTGCGGGCTTCATCGGGGCGAACCTGGCCCGGTCGATGCTCGCCGAGGGCATCGAGGTGGTCGTCGTCGACGACCTGTCCACGGGGTTCGTGGCCAACCTGGCCGGCCTCGACGTGGACTTTCACGAGGGTTCGATCCTGGATCGTTCCCTTCTGGACAAGGCATTCTCCGGTACGGACGCGGTGGTGCACCTGGCGGCCATCCCATCGGTGCCGCGCTCGGTCGCCGATCCGCTGGCCAGCCACCACGCCAACGCCACCGGCACCCTCGAGGTGCTGGAGGCGGTCCGTCGCGCGGGTGGTCCGCACGTGGTGGTCGCGTCCTCGTCGTCGGTGTACGGCGCGAACCCGGAACTGCCCAAGCGGGAGAGCATGCGGGCCGCGCCGATGTCGCCGTACGCCGTGAGCAAGCTCGCCACCGAGTGCTACGCGCTGGCGCACGGCCGGTGCTACGACCTCCCGGTGCTGGCGTTCCGCTTTTTCAACGTGTTCGGCCCGTTGCAGGCGGCCGGGCACGCGTACGCCGCGGTGGTGCCCGCCTTCGTGGACGCGGCGCTGGCCGGCCGGCCGATCCCGCTGCACGGCGACGGCAGCCAGACCCGCGACTTCACCTTCGTCGGCAGCGTGACCCACGTGCTCACCGACGCGGTACGGCGGAGAGTCACCTCCCCGGGGCCGGTCAACCTGGCGTTCGGCAGCCGCACCTCGCTGGTGGAGCTGATCCGCCTGCTCGAAGAGATCCTTGGACGCGACCTGCCGGTCGAGCACCGTCCGCCGCGACCTGGCGACGTGCCGCACTCCCAGGCCGACGGCTCCCGGCTGGCCGAGCTGTTTCCCGGGCTGGCGCCGGTCGCCTTCCGCGACGGCGTTGAGCAGACGGTCCGGTGGTTCCAGCAGCTGCCGGCCCGGGACACCGTGCGGGAGGCGGGATGACCCGCCCCAGCCCCAGCTCACAGCTGCGGGCGCGCCGGCGACCCGACCACCACGGTGGCGTCGGGGACGTCTCTGGTCACCACGGCGCCGGCACCGACGAACGCGTCCTCGCCCAGCGTCCGGCCCTGCAGCACGCAGGCGGCGCTGCCGACCGTAGCGCCCTCGCGCAGGTGCACCGAGCCGGACACGTTCGCGCCCGGATAGACGCTGACGAAGGCCTCCAGCACGCTGTCGTGGCCGACGGTGGCGTTGTAGTGCACCTGGCAGTGCGGTCCGAGGGTGACCGAGCTCGACACGTACGCCCCGCCCATCACCAAGGTCCCGGGGCCGAGCGTCGTCTCCGGCGCCACGATCGCCTGTGGGTGCACGACAGTGCGGGACACCAGCCCCCGGCTGTCCAGCTCCGCGGAGAGCCGGCGGCGCACCGCGGGAGCGGCGATCCCGATGACGTACTCCTCCCCCGCCGCGGTCTGCGCCGGGGCCAGCACCGGCAGGCCGCGCACGCGTTGCCCGGCCAGCCGCTCGTCACAGAAGGCGGTCACCGGCACGTTCGCGGCCAGGCACACGTCCAGTGCCTCTCGGCCCACCCCACCCGCTCCCACAATGACCACCGGGTCATCCTGCCGCAGTGAAGCGCCTTCTCGGAAGCGGACCGGCCGGCCTGGTGCTGGCCCTGGCGCTGGCGGCCTGGGCGCTGCTGTCCTATCCCTCGTCGCCCGCGGGCCCGGCCTCCGCGGCGCTGGTGTTCGTCGCCATCCTGGGTTGGGGCCTGGGCAGCAGCCTGGCGCAGCTGCACCCCGCGCTGCCGGGTGTTGCGGCCGGCGCGGTCGTCACGGTTGCGATGCTGCTGACGCTGCCGGGGTCGCTGCTGGGACGGGCCGCCGCGGCACCGACCGGGTACGCCAACGCGAACGCCGCGCTGCTGACCGGGGCGGTCTGCGGGTTGCTGGTGGCCGCCGGCCACGTCTGGCAGGACCTGGCCAAGTGGCGGGTGCCGCTGGTCGCCGCCGCCGTGGTGCTGTCGCTGGCCACGGTGGCGATGGGCTCCCGCGCGGGGATGGTCACCTGCCTGCTGCTGTTCCTCGTGTGGCCGCAGCTCAACACCCGCTCGGACCGGCTCTGGCAGTGGGCGGGCGGTGCGCTCGTGGCCGCCGCCGTCACCGCCACGATGGTGCTGGGGGCGACCTATGGCTCCGAGTCCACGCACGACCTCCCCGTGGCCTCGGCGACCGGCGTGCCGGGCAGGATGGTGGAAGCCCCCATACCGACCGCGGCCGGCACGATGCTGAGCGATGCCCGCATCACGTTGTGGTCGGATGCCCTGCACGCGGCGGAGGAGCACCCGGTGCGCGGCGTCGGGGCGGGCAACTTCGCCGAGCACAGCGTGCTCGCCGCCGGTGACCACGACCTGTCGACGCCGCATTCGCTGCCGATGCAGGTGCTGGCCGAACTCGGTGTCGTCGGGCTGCTGCTGCTGGTTCTGCTGGTCTGCTGGCTGGTGGTAGCCCTGGGCCGCGGCGCGGTTCTGCTGGGGGTGCTTGCCCTGCAGCCGAGCGTCGACTACGTGCTCAACTTCCCTTCGGTGGTGGCACTGTTCGCGGTGGTGCTCGGTGCCGTGTCCGCTGTCGGGATCGGGAAGCCCGGGTTGACGCCACCCTCGCCGTAGATGCCGTGCGGCCGGACCAGCATGGCCAGCGTGCGACCGACGATCCGCAGGTCCAACAGCAGGCTGCGCTGCTCGATGTAGTCCAGATCCAGCTCGATCCGTTCGGGCCAGCTGATCGAGTTGCGGCCGTTGACCTGGGCCCAGCCGGTGAGCCCCGGCCGGACGGCCAGGCGCCCACGCTGTCGCGGGGAGTAGTGGCAGACCTGCTCGGGCAGCGTCGGCCGCGGGCCGATCAGGCTCATGTCTCCGCGCAGCACGTTCCACAGCTGCGGCAGCTCGTCCAGGCTCACCGCCCGCAGCCGTCTCCCCAGCGGAGTGTCACGTTCGGCGTCCGGCTGGTCCGGGTACGCCGGCGGGCGCATGGTCCGGAACTTGACGATCCGGAACTCCCGGCCGTCCCGCCCCACCCGCGTCTGCCGGAACAGCACCGGAGACCCCAACCGGGCCCGGATCAGCGCCCCGGCCACCAGCTGCACCGGCAGCGACAGCATCAAGGCCGCACCCGCCACCGCCACGTCCACCAGCCGTCGCATCATGGTCCCTCCAGCAGCCGATCCTGCACCTGCCACCCCAGGTGTTTGCGTTCCGCCACGGCGGCGTAGGTGCGCAGCGACACCCGGGCAAGCGCACGCTGGTCGAACGCGGTCGCGGCGCGGCGCCGGGCGGCATCGGCCAGGCTCAGCCGCAGCGCCGAGTCATCGAGCAGCCGGCCCACCGCGGCGGTCAGCGCCGCAGGGTCGCGGGCGGGCACCAGCAGCACCTCACGCCCGTCGACGCCGATCTCGCGGCAGCCGCGGATGTCGCTGAGCACCATCGCGGTGCCGCAGGCGGCGGCCTCCATCGCCGAACGGCTGAACCCCTCCCGGTACGACGGCAGGCAGAACACGTCGAGCGCGTTGTAGATCGCGGGCATGTCGGTGCGCTCCCCGAGCAACCGGACCGCGGAGTCGACCCGGTCCAGGGCGTCGGGCTTGTCCGGGTCGGCCGGGCCCACCCACACGAACCTGGCCCGGCCGGCGAGGCTTCGCGCCGCGGCGGCGTACTCCGCGATGCCCTTCTCGGCGACCAGCCGGCCGACGCCGCCGACCAGGATCTCGTCGTCGGCCACCCCGAGCTCGGCCCGCACCCTCGCCCGGGCAGCGGGGTCGGTGGTGAACCGCTCCAGATCCGTGCCGTTGCCGACCACCCGGGTGGTGCGCTGCCGGACCCAGCGACTCAGGGTCTGCCGGTCGGTGGCGTTCTGGTACAGCTCCGCGTCGGAGAACGCCGCGGCCGCCGCCTCCGCGCCGTACACCGCGATCCGCTTGCGCAGCCGGTCCTCCGGGCCTGCCCACAGGCCGTGACACGTGTTCACCACCACCGGCACCCGCGCCAGCCTGCCCAGCACGCGACCCAGCACGCCGGTCTTCGGGTTGTGCGTGTGCAGCACGTCGAGGTCCAGCGCGCGCAGCGTGGTCGCCAGCTGTCGCGCCGCCGCCGCATCCTGGCGCGGGTCCCAGGCCCGGGTGAGGGCCGGCAGCGGGACGTGCGTGACCCCGATGGCCGAGACGCGCGGCACGTACGGACCCGGTGCCGACAGGCCGTAGGTCGGCAGCCCCGCCTGCACATCGACCTCCAGCTCGGTCGCCAGCAACAGGGCCAGGCTCATGTCGACGGTGGTCAGGTGGGCGATGCGCACGGGAGCCCCGTCGGGCCGCCGCAGCACCGGCGCCACGCCTGTGTGCAGCTCAGGCACGGACACCCACCCGCTTCGCGGTCGACACGATCCGGGCATACGCGCGCTCGGCGCCCAACCGGCCGGTCAGCTTCGCCTCGAAGAACTCCACCGGGTCGGTTCTCCGTACGGGAACGCGCGGCATCTCGACCAGCGAGCCCCCGGGTACGGCCCGGCCGACGCGTCCGGTCGCGGCGCTGTCGAACCGCTCGCCGATGGCCCGGGCCAGCCGGGGAACCGGCACGCCCCAGGTGTAGGCGAAGTGCCGCGGCACCACCCCGAGGTGCTCGTGCACCACCCGGTTGCAGGTGTCGAGCTCGGTCGTCTCCAGCAGCTCCGGCCGGACGTGCCGGTGGGTGTGGTTGCCGATCGTGCACAGTCCGGAGCCGACCATCTCGGCCAGCTGCTCCCAGGTGAGTCCCGGCGCCGGCGTGCCGCGCGCGGTGGAGCCCGCCCAGCTCATCCGGCCGCCGATGCACCCAGATGCTACGTACACGGTGAACGGCAGCTCCCGACCACGCAACAACGGCCAGGCGTTCTCGTAGACGTCCCGGAAACCGTCGTCGAAGGTGAGCACCACCCGTGGGCTCCGGTCCCCCTGCCGAGCCGCTGCCACCGCGTCGTCCAGCGACACCACGCGGTGCTCGGCGAGCACGTCGAGCTGGTCTCGGAACGACTCGACCGGCAGGTCCAGCTCGTCCGGGCCGCCGCCTCCGATCCGGTGGTAGATCAGCACGGTGGCCCCGATCGACGGGCGGCGGCTGCGCGGAGTCGCCAGCAGCCGTTTCACCCGAACCCTGCCGGTGCTCATCGCAGCCCCGCCATCCGGCCGCCCGAGTGCCTGGCCGGGGTGGCCATCGTGGTGAGCAGGTCGGCCCACTGGTCGCTGATCCGCTCCAGGTCGAATCGGTGCACGCCGCGGCTCCGGGCGTTCGCGCCCAACTCGCCGGCGCGGTCCAGCACGTCGTCCACAGCCGCAGCGACCGCTGCGGAGTCGCCGGGCGGGACCAGCAGCCCGGTCCGACCGTGCACCACGACGTCGGCAACGAAGCCCACGTCGGTGGCGACGGCCGGCAGTCCGCACAGGGCCGCCTCGATCAGCACGCCGGGTACGCCCTCGGTGGCGCTGGTGAGGACCAGCAGGTCGGCGGCGTGGTACACCGGCACCGGGTCAGCCAGCTGGCCGAGGAAGGTCACCCGCCCGGCTGCGACCCGAGCCGCCTGCCCGGTCAGTTCGGCCCGCAGCGGACCATCTCCGGCCACCGCCAGGTGCACCGACCGCCCGGTCCGCTCCAGCGCCGAGATCGCCACGTCCACACGCTTCTCCGGCCCGAGCGCGCCGACCATCACCGCCACCGGACCGGCGGCAGGCAGGCCGAGCTGCTGCCGCGCTGCTCGGCGCTGCTCGGGTGTGGCCGGCCGGAACCGGGTGCTGCTGCGGGCGTTGCGGATCACCCGGAGCCGGTCGGCGGGCAGCCCGAAGGCGTCGCGGTACACCGCGGCTGCGGACTCGGTGAGGGCGACGACCGACGCCGTCCGGCCCAGCAGCGCACGCACCCTCGCTCGCCGCGCCCGTGAGCGTGCCCAGGCGAGCGGGTCCCCGATGTTCTGGTAAACGACCGGCGTCCGCACGCCGCGTCCGGCGATCACGGTGGCCGGTAGCGTGGTGGACCCGCAGGCCAGCACCACGTCGGTAGCACTGATCTCGCGACGCAGCCGGCGCAGGGTACGGGGCGCGAGCGGCGCCGGGCCCAGCGTCTCCACCGGCAGGTGCGGCCCGACGGCGGACGGGGCCAGGGCAACGACCCGGGGCTCGACCCCACGCTGGGCCAGCCGCTGCGCCAGCTGGCAGGCGAAGGTCTCGGCCCCGCGACGCTGGTTGCCGGTGATCACCAACAGCGCCCGCGCACCCGTCATGGCCGGCCCAGTGCCCGGTAGGACCAGCCGGCCGCCCGCCAGTGGTCGGGGTCGAGGGCGTTCCGGCCGTCCAGCAGCCGGCGCTTGGCGACCGCGGAACCGACCTCTTCCGGGTCCAGCTCGCGGAACTCCGGCCACTCGGTCAGGTGCAGCACCAGGTCGGCGTCCTGCACCGCGTCGAGCACGCTGGGCGAGTAATGCAGCGTGGGGAACAGCGCGGCCGCGTTGGCGTTCGCCCGTGGGTCGTACACGCTCACGTACGCGCCACCGAGCTGTAGTTGCGCAGCAACGTTGAGTGCTGGGGAGTCCCGGACGTCATCGGAGTGCGGCTTGAACGCCACGCCGAGGACGGCCACCCGCTTGCCGAGCAGCTCACCGTCGCACTCGGTGCGGGCCAGCTCCACCATCCGTAGCCGGCGGCGCATGTTGATCGAGTCCACCTCGCGCAGGAACGTCAGGGCCTGATCCACGCCCAGCTCACCCGCGCGCGCCATGAACGCCCGGATGTCCTTGGGCAGGCAACCGCCGCCGAAGCCGAGTCCGGCGTTCAGGTAGCTCCGGCCGATCCGCGGGTCGTGCCCGATGGCGTCGGCCAGGGTCACCACGTCGGCGCCGGTGGCCCCGCCCCGCTCCGGCCACGCGCTGTTGAAAGCGAACGAAGGTGGCCGGCAGGTGGGTGGGGCGACCAGGAACAGCTCGGCGGTCGCCAGGTCGCACACGACCATCGGCGCCCCCTCCGCCAGCGGCGCCCGGTACACCTCGCGGAGCACGTCCTCGTCAGCAGGGGCCCCGATACCGACGACGAGCCGGTCCGGATGGAGCGTGTCCTGCACCGCATGGCCCTCACGCAGGAACTCCGGGTTCCAGGCCAACCGCGTGGTGCCCTCCGCCAGCTCGGCCAGCCGGCCGGCCAACCGTTCGGCGGTGCCGACGGGCACGGTGGACTTGCCCACCAGGAGGTCATCGCCGGTCAGCAGCGGGGCGATGCTGTCCACCACGTGGTCCACTGCGCCCAGGTCGGCCGCGTACCCGCCGGGACGCTGTGGCGTGCCCACACAGAGGAAATGCACGTCCGCGCTGTCCACCGCCTCGACCACCGAGCTGGTGAACCGCAGCCGTCCGGCGGCGATCTGCTCGCCGACCAGGTCTTCCAGGCCCGGTTCGAAGAACGAGGTCCGGCCCTCTGACAGCGCGGCGACCTTGGCCGCGTCGACGTCCATCCCCACCACGCTGTGTCCCAGCGCGGCCATTCCGGCGGCATGGGTCGTCCCCAGGTAGCCGCAGCCGAGCACACTGATCCGCATCCCCATGCGAGCCCCTCCCCTAGCGGCAGTGTGGCAAACACCTCGCTGTCCCGCCGCGATTCGCCGGAATAGGTGCTTTCCTCGGTCCTTCCGGACGAGTTTTTTCCTCTCGAGTGCAGATTCCGCTGCGCACCGCGTGGCCCCGTGCCACAGTTGCGGCAACGACACGTCTTGCGACTGGCGTACCGGGGGGTTGGCCAGTCGTCGGTGAGGGAGGGGTGTGTCGCATATGACCGTTGTGCCGTTCGGGGGGGCCCACCTGCCATCGGCCGTAGTTCGGCACGTCCGGTCCGACTGGCCGCTCGCTGCGCTCGACGTGTGCCTGATCACGTTGGGCTGGCTCGCCGCCTGGGTCGTGACCAACGACGCCAGCCATGTGGCCTGGTCGTCGTTGTGGACGGTGCTGCCTCTGGTCGTGCCGGTGACAGTGCTGTGCCAGGCGATCGCCCACCTCTACACCGGGGTGTGGCGGTTCGCCAGCGTCCGGGAGGCCCGCCTCGTCGTGCTTGCGCAAGCTGCGGCGCTGTGCGTGATCGCACCAACGCTTGTCCTTGTGCACAACGCCTCGTTGCTGGGTACCGCGCTCGTGGCTTCGGTCTTCGGCACGGCGCTGGTCGGCGGTGTGCGCTTCCAGTCGCGCTTGTTCGCCTTCCGTCGTCACGGCGGACTCGGCCCCGCCCTCATCGTGATCGGCGCCGGCAATGCCGGCATCTCCCTGGCGCGGGAGATCGCGCAGGACGAGGAGGCCACCGTGGTGGCGTTCCTCGACAAGTCGCAGACACTGCAGGGAAGGCACATCCAGGGGGTACGCGTGCAGGGCACGCTCGAGGATCTGCCCGAGGTGGCGCGGCTGACGCACGCCACGCACGCCGTACTGGCGATCCGCTCGGCGACCTCCGAGCTGATCCGGCAGGCGGCAGCGCTGGCGGACGAGGCCGGTGTGGTGCTGCGGGTGCTGCCGCCGGTGACCGAGCTGGTGAACGGCAACGCCCTGCTCGCCGATGTGCGCGACCTGGAGATCGCCGACCTGCTCGGCCGCGACCAGATCGACACCGACCTGAGCGCGATCGTCTCCCTGGTGCAGGGACGCCGGGTGCTGGTGACCGGCGCCGGCGGGTCGATCGGCTCGGAGATCGCCCGCCAGGTGGCCGGGCTCGGAGCGGCCCGGGTGACCCTGGTCGATCACGACGAGACCCACCTCTTCGACGCGGCGGCGGACCTGCCGCCGTCGGCGGTGCAGCGCCTGGCGGACGTCCGCGAGACCGAGGCCCTGCGCCGGGTGTTCGAGAGCGAGCGACCGCAGATCGTCTTCCATGCCGCGGCGCACAAGCACGTACCCCTGCTCGAGGGGCACCCGGTGGAGGCGGTGTACACCAACATCCTCGGCACCCGGAACGTGGTGCAGGCCGCTCGCGACGTGGGTGTGGAGCGTTTCGTCTTCATTTCCACCGACAAGGCGGTCCGGCCGAGCAGCGTCATGGGCGCCAGCAAGGCAGTGGGCGAGCAGGTCGTGCGGGACCAGGCCGGGGCGATGACCGTCTGTGCGGTCCGCTTCGGCAACGTGCTCGGCAGCCGCGGCAGCGTGGTTCCCACGTTCGTCAAGCAGATTCGCGCCGGCGGGCCGGTCACCATCACCGACGGTCGGATGACCAGGTACTTCATGAGCATCCCCGAGGCCGTGCGGCTGGTCCTGCACGCTGCCGCGTTGGCCAGGGGCGGCGAGGTGTTCATGCTCGAGATGGGCGACCCGGTGGCGATCCGCGATCTGGCCGCCCGGATGATCAAGCTGTCCGGGCGACGTCCGGGCCTGGACGTGGAGATCCGCGTCACCGGGATCCGTCCCGGCGAGAAGCTCGCCGAGCAGCTGCACACGTCCGAGGAGAGACAGCACCGGACCGAGCACCCGTCGATCGTGCGGCTGGACACGGTCCCGGTGGACTCGCCACGCCTCGGGGAGACGCTCCACGATCTCACCGCGGCCGTGGAGTCCCGCGACGATCAGGCCGCTCGGTCCCGGTTGTGGGACCACTTGGGCGCGCCGGCGGTCATCTCCATCCCCGCACAGGAGTCCGTCGGTCGGCACGTTCGCAGGGAGCCGGTCGTCGACTCCGCAGGTCGTGCCGTCGCGGAGGAGGTCTCGTGGATCTGATCGGCTATCTGCGGATCCTGCGGCGTCGCTGGAAGCTGGTCGCCGGCACGTTCGTACTGGTGTTGCTGATGGTGTGGTTCACCCTGCCCGAACAGCCGACGGCCAACGGGGCGGCACCGGCGGCGAAGAACTTCACGGCCACAGCGACCCTGGTGGTAAACCCCGATATCAGCCAGCCGCCGAACCTGGCTTATCTCTCCCTGTTCGTCACCGCCGGACAGGTGCCGGGTCGCGTCGCCGACCAGATCGGGTTCAAGGGTGAGCCCCAGGAGCTGGTCGGCAACCTCACCGTTGTCCCGAAACCGGAGTCCAACTCGATGACCATCTCGGCATCGGGGACGAAAGCGCGCGAGGCCGAGCAACTGGCCAACACGTTCGCCGAGCAGCTGATCGCCTTCCTGCATGACCAGCAGGTCACCGAGGCGGAGGCCACGACCAACGAACTGGAGAAGCGCCTGTCCGAGCTGGGCGAGCAGCGGTCCGATCTGGATGCGAAGCTCCGCCGCAATCCCGGCAACGGCGGGCTGATCGCGCAGCGGGCCGGCGTGCAGGCGCTGATCGACACCGCGGTCTCGAGTCTCACCACCGCAGAGGCGGCGAAGACGTCGCCGGCACAACTGGACGTGCTCCAGCGCGCCGTCGCGGTCGAGGGTCCGAGTCCGTCGTCGGCAACGGGCGGCTTCACCGCTCCCTCGTCGCCCCGGAGCAGGTTCCTCATCGGCGGAGTGATCGGGCTGCTGCTCGGTGCCGGCCTGGCGTTGTTGGTCGAGCGGCTCGACTCGAGGCTCCGCGGCCGGGAGGAGGCTGAGCACGCCTACCAACTGCCCGTGCTCGCGGAGATCCCGACGCTGCCCTGGCAGCATCGGCACAGCGTCTCGGTGCTCAGCGCGGCTGAGCCGGGCAGTGCGACGGCCGAGGCCTACCGCGCCTTGCGCTCGGCCATCCTGCTGGTCCGCGCCCAGCCCGCTGGCGACCATGCCAGCGTCACGCCGACCATCGAGCCGGCGGTGATCATGGTGACCAGCGCCCGCGACGGGGAGGGCAAGACCACCACCGTCGCCAACCTGGCTGTCGTGCTGGCGGAGACCGGCCGCCGAGTGCTGGTCCTGTCCCTGGACTTCCGCAACCCACGCCTGCATCGCTACCTCAACGTCCCGGCGGGCGCCGGCCTGTCCGACCTGCTCAGCGCGCAGCGCACCGAGGACCTGCGCAACGTCGTTCGCGACAGCTTCTTCCCCGGCGTCCAGGTTGCCACCAGCGGTCAGGAGACCGGCCACCCAGGCGCCTTGCTCACCGGCGTCGGCCCGTTGATCAACGAGGCAAGGCATCTGGCTGACATCGTGCTGATCGATACCGCTCCCCTGTTGTCGGTCTCCGACGCAGTGGAGCTGTCGCCGCACGTGGACGCCGCGCTGGTGGTGAGCAGGGTCAACCGCACCACTCGCCAGCAGGCCGCCGCGTGCCAGCGGCTGCTCAGCCGCCTCGGGGTGCCGACCCTGGGTCTGGCACTGGTCGGCCACACCGGGACGACCATCCGGTTCGACGGGTACCAGACCCGCTCGTCGTTGCTGGACCAGATCTCCACCCGCTTCGGCACGCCGCGCCGGTCCACCGCCGATCCGGCGGCGGGGCGTGGCCAGCATGCTCACACGAAGGGATCCACGAATGACGACTGATCGCTTCATCAGGTTGCGCGACCGCATCCACAGCGGGCACGCCAGGCTGTGCGTGGTCGGCCAGGGGTATGTGGGTCTCACCCTCGCAGCGGCTGCGGCCGCCGACGGGATGAGCGTCACCGGTATCGACCTGGATTCCGCCCGGTTGGCCGACCTCGCGGCCGGCCGCAACGTGGTGCCCGGCGTGGACGATGCGTTGTTCGCCCTGGGGTACGGCAGCGGAAATCTCGGGTTCAGCACCGGGACGGAGGCGGTCGCCGACACCGATGTCGTGGTGATCTGCGTGCCGACGCCGATCACCGACCACCGTCCGGACCTGGGCGCGGTGGAGTCTGCCGGCCGTGCGGTGGCGGCGCAGCTGCGGCGCGGCACGCTGGTGATCCTCGAGTCCACGACGTACCCGGGCACCACGGAGCAGGTGCTGAAGCCGCTGCTGGAGACGAACGGCCTGCGCGCCGGGCGGGACTTCCAGCTGGCGTTCTCGCCGGAGCGGATCGACCCGGGCAACGCCAAGTACGGACTGCGCAACACGCCGCGGATCGTCGGCGGACTCGACGCCGGAAGCACCGAGACCGCGGCAGCGTTCTACCGGCGGCTCGTGGACGACGTGTCGGAGCTGTCCGGCTGCCGGGCCGCAGAGTTGGCCAAGCTGCTGGAAAACACCTTCCGCATGGTCAACATCGCGCTGGTCAACGAGCTGGCGATGCAGTGCCACGACCAGGGCATCGACACCTGGGAGGTGATCCGGGCGGCCAGCACCAAGCCGTTCGGATTCATGCCGTTCTACCCCGGCCCCGGAGTGGGCGGCCACTGCATCCCACTGGATCCGACCTACCTGGCGTGGCAGTCCCGCCGCGACACCGGCCGTCGGTTCCGGCTGGTCGAGCTGGCGCAGGACATCAATGCGGACATGCCCGACTACGTCACCAGGAGGATCGTCGACGCGCTCGGCGCCCGCGGCGTGCCGCTGCGGGACGCCACGGTGCTGGCGCTCGGCGTCACCTACAAGCCGAATGTCGGAGACCTGCGGGAGTCGGCCGCGGTCGAGACGCTGGCTCAGCTGGCCCGACGCGGCGTCACGGTGCGCTTCCACGACCCGTTCGTGGAACGGCTGGACAGCCACGGCCTCAAGTTGCGGCGTACCCGCCTGACGGCCAAGGCGCTGCGGGCCGCGGACGCGGTGGCGGTGCTGACCCCGCACGACCGCTACGACTTCGACCAGATCAGGGCCGAGGCGAAGCTGGTGTTCGATGCGCGCAACGCACTGGGGGTGCGCGGCGACGACGCGGTGGTCACGCTGTGACCGAGCTGGACACCCGCACGGGCTACCGCCGCCGCGACGAGGTGCTGTGGCGGGAGGCCGGTGGCTACGTGCTGGTGTTCAACGCACCCTCGCCGTCCCCCGAGGTGCTCGAACTGTCCGGCATCCAGGCGGCGCTGTGGCGGGTCCTCGACCGGCCACTGAGCACGGACGGGCTCCGCCGTGCGATCAGCGCGCAGGAGCCGGCTGCGTGGAACCCGGGCGGCGCTACTCCGGATGAGGACCCGGTCGAGCGCGCGCTCGGCGACTTGGTGGAGTTGGGCCTGGTCGCTCCAGCCAGGACCGGTGCCTCATGACCGCCCCGGACACTGTCCTCGGGTTCGATCCGGTTCTTCGGGCCGTGGGCGCGTACGGCCTGCCAGGCAGCATGCTGGACTTCCCGGACCGGCCGCTGGACGAGGCGGACTTCACCCGGCTGCATGCCCGGGTGCGCCGGCAGCGGATGACCGGGTTGCTGTGGGCAGCGATCAGCGATGGCGCGCTTCCCGTGACCGAGGAGCAGGGCGAACGAGCCTTGATGTCGCACCTGCAGTCGCTCGGTATCGCCTTGGTGCTGGAGCATCTGCTGATCCAGACGCTCGAAGCGTTCGAACGCGCCGCGATCCCGGTGCGGACGCTCAAGGGTCCGGCGACCGCTCACCTGGACTATCCCGACCCGGGGATGCGCACCTTCGGGGACATCGACCTGCTCGTGCACCCCGACGCCTGGGACGACGCGGTACGGCTGCTGTCGGACCGCGGGAACCGGCGTCGTTTCCCCGAGCCACGGCCCGGCTTCGACCGGCGGTTCGGCAAGGGCGCCAGTTTTCGCACTCCCGACAGCCTGGAGATCGACGTACACCGCAGCTTCTGCTCGGGGCCGTTCGGGGTGCGCCTCGCGGTCGACCGGCTCTGGCAGCACCCCGGCGACACGTTCTGGATGGGCGGGGCCAAGGTCAGGTGTCTGGGGGCAAGCGAACGGCTGTTGCACGCTGCATACCACGCGGTCCTGGGCGGCACCGCCCCACGCCTGATGCCGCTGCGAGACGTCGCCCAGATCATGCTCACCCATGGTTACGACCTGGAGTGGCTGCGCACGCTGATGCGCGAGAGCGGCGGGGAGCCGGTCGTCGCCCGCGCGGTGCGGTGGGCCTGGCATGAACTGCACCTGGCCGATGTGCTGGCGCTGAGCGCCTGGGCCGACACCTACGTGGAGGATGCCAAGGCGTCGGCAGAGCTCGCGGTGTACGGCGCAGGGGCCAGCTACGCGGCGCAGTCCCTGGCCGCGGTACACGCGTTGCCCTCACTGGTGGAGAAGGCCAAGTTCGTGTACGCGCTGGCGCTGCCGCAGCGCGCATACACCGAGGACCGGTACGCGAATGTGAGCAGCCGGCTGCGCAGCGGCTGGGCCCAGATTCGGCAGCAGGACGGCCCACAATGACATCCACGGCCGTCGACCTGGCGATCCGGCCGCTTCGTGACGGTGACGAGGCGGCGGTGATCACGCTGCTCAACGAGAGTCTGGGCGGCGGACCGGCCGGTGGCTACACGACCGAGTTCTTCCGGTGGAAGCACCGCGACAACCCGTTCGGCGTCTCGCCCGGCCTGGTCGCCGAACACGACGGACGCATCGTCGGCGTTCGCCTCTTCCTCAAGTGGACCTTGCGGGCCGGGGACCGCGAGGTGTCCGCGGTCCGGGCGGTCGACACGGCCACCCACCCGAGCTGTCAGGGCATGGGCATCTTCCGCCGGCTCACGCTGGGCCTGCTCGGCCAGCTCGACGTCGATCTGGTGTTCAACACCCCCAACGGGAACAGCCGTCCGGGCTACCTGAAGATGGGCTGGCTGCCGGTCGGCACGCTCCCGGTGCGGATCTGCCCGACCCGGCCGCTGTCGCTGGTGCGAGGCGCGCGTGCCGCGGTGGGGACGACGGCGAGCGCGACCTCCTCCGGCGGAAGGACGGAGCACGGCAACGCGACCGCCCCACAGGCGCCGACCGGTTCGCCGTTCCCGCATGCCCTGGAGGTGCTGCACGGCGTCGGTGGACAGCTCGAGGATCTCCTGGGCCAGGGACCGCACGACGACCGGCTGCATACGCCGCGCTCGTTGACGTACCTGACCTGGCGGTACGGACACGCACCCGAACTGGACTACCGAGCGGTGCCGGTCGAGTCGCGTGGCCGGCTGGTCGGCGTGGCGTTCGGCCGGACCCGGTGCCGCGGCCCGCTCACCGAGTTCACCGTGGCGGACGTGCTGGTGCGCTCCGGCGACCGGCACGCCGCCCGGCGTGTGCTGGCGGCCTGCCGGCAGGCGGGCACGGACCACGTGGCGGTACACGCGCCCACCAGCTCGGAGATCGACCGCGCCGCGCTACGCGCCGGGTACCTGCGGGTCCCCCGGCACGGCATAGACCTGGTGGCCAACCCCCGCCGCGACCTGCCCGTCCGCGTGTTGGACACCGCCACCTGGCGGCTCTGCCTGGGAGACCTCGAGGTCTTCTGATGGCGGTGCGCGCACGCTGGTGGCTCGGGAGCCTGCAGGTGGTGGGCTGCCTGCTGGCTGTCGGGTACGTCGGTGCGCTGATGTGGGCGATGAACACCCAGCCGTACAAGACCTGGGGCGCCCTGATCGTCATCCCGGCGCTGATCGCGATCACGATCCCGATGCTGCTGCGGGCCGGTCGTCGTGACGACGACCCGCACTTCGTGCAGCTGCTGTTGTTGGCCTTCGCGCTCAAGGCGTTCGCCACCGTGTTGCGCTACCAGATGTCGTTCGTCTGGTACGGGGGCGCCACGGACGCCTGGGACTACCACAAGATCGGCGCGGAGCTGGCCGCCGCCTACCGCGACGGCAACTTCGGCGCAGACATCGGTCGGCCGTTCATCGGCACCGGGGCCGTGCGGGTGTTCACCGGGATCGTCTACACGGTCACCGGGCCGAGCATCTACGTCGCGTTCGCCGTCTTCGCGCTGGTGGGCTTCTGGGGGCTGTACTTCCTGTACCGGGCATTCCGGGTCGGCGTGCCCGACGGCGATGCGCGGCGCTATGCCCTGCTGGTGCTGTTGTTGCCGTCGATGCTCTTCTGGCCCTCCGGGCTGGGCAAGGAGGCGCTGATCACGTTCGGGATCGGCCTGGCCGCCTACGGCACGGCACGGTTGCTGGCTGGTCATCGAGGCTGGGTGGTGCCGCTCGCGATCGGCCTGGCGGTGATCACCTGCCTCCGGCCGCACATCACCGCAGTCTTGTTCACCGCGATCGCCCTGGCGTTCCTGGTACGCAGGCCGGTGCGGCCCCGCACCGAGCTGACCCCGGTGGTCCGGCTGGCCGGCCTGGTCGTGCTGGCCGGTGTGGGCATGTACCTGATCTCGCACGCGGCACAGTTCCTCGGCCTGGACGAGGTGTCGGTGTCCAGCGTGCAACAGGCGATCAGCGACAGCGGGGCGCGCACCACCCAGGGCGGATCCGAGTTCGACCCGGTGATCGTGAACTCGCCACTGGACATGCCGCTGGCCATCCTGACCGTGCTGTTCCGTCCGTTCGCGTTCGAGGCGGGCAGCGCACCGATGCTGCTCGCCGCGGCCGAAGGCACCTTGCTGCTCGGCATGTTCGCCTTCGGCTTGCGCAGGTTGCGGCAGATCCCCGGCCGGCTGCGGCGTCAGCCGTACCTGGTCGTCTGCCTCGCCTACACCTTGCTGTTCGTCTACGCGTTCTCCGCCTTCGCCAACTTCGGCATCCTCACCCGCGAGCGGGTGATGGTGCTGCCGTTCGCCCTGGTCTTCCTCGCGCTACCCGACCCGAAGTCGCGCCGCGGGTCCACCCCGTCCGCGCCACCACCCTCTGCAGCAGCCGACAAGGAGCTCGTCCGATGACGATCACATCGCCCACCTCCCCCGCCGCACTCGCCCGGGTCGGCACACTGCCGGCGGCAGCCGGCGGACCTCCGGCCTTTCCCGACGGGTTGCCGTTGATGCGGCCGACGTTGCGGGACCTGCCGGTGCTGCAGCGTCGGCTGGCCGAGATCCTGTCCAGCGGACAACTGACCAACGGCGCCACCGTTCGGCTGCTGGAGGACCGAGTCGCCGAACGGCTGGGTGTCGACCACGTGATCGCGGTCGCCAGCTGCACCTCCGGCCTGGCCCTCGTCCTGCAGGCCCTGGGCGCGCGCGGCGACGTGGTGCTGCCGAGCTTCACCTTCTCCGCAAGCGCGCACGCTGTCGTATGGGCCGGTGGCACCCCACGGTTCACCGACGTGGTCGAGGACAACCTGTGCCTCGACCCCGCTGCGGCGCGGGCGTCCCTGCCCGGAGCGGTGGCGATGACAGCCACCCACCTGTACGGCACGCCGGCCCGGCCGGAGCAACTGGAGCAGGCGGCGGCCCACGCGGGTGTCCCGCTGGTCTTCGACGCCGCCCATGGCCTCGGCTCGATGCGCCAGGGGGTGCCGATCGGCCGGTTCGGCGTGGCCGAGGTGTTCAGCCTGAGCCCCACCAAAGTGATGGTGGCCGGCGAGGGCGGTCTGGTCGCGACCCGGAATGCCGAGCTGGCCAGTGCACTGCGCCTGGGCCGAGACTATGGCAACCCGGGCGACTACAACTGCCGGTTCCCCGGGCTCAATGCGCGCATGTCCGAGTTGCACGCAGCCGTCGCGGCGCACTCGCTGGCCTCGCTGGACGACAACATCGCCCGGCGCAACGAGCTGGCGGACGTCTTCTGGGCCGCGCTGGCGGACGTGCCCGGGTTGCGCCGTCCCACCGTGGACGAGGGCGACCTGTCCACGTACAAGGACTTGACCGTCGTGGTGGACCGGGCTGAGTTCGGGCTGTCCGCGCCCCAGCTGGCCAGGGCCCTCGGCCTGGACGGGGTCGACACCCGGCGCTATTACCACCCGCCGATCCACCGCCAGGACGCCTACCGCGACCTGGCGCGGCGCGACCTGCCGGTGACGGACCGCCTGGCTGCCTCGGTGGTGTCGGTGCCGCTGTGGTCGCACATGAGCGACGAGCAGATCCTTGGGGTGGCGGCGGCGATCGCCGGGATCCAGGCCAATGCCGAGGCGGTCGTGGCGGGGCTGGAGCAGGAGCCGGCGTGACCCTCCTGGAGGACCCACCGGTCACCACGCTCAGACGCCCATCCCCCCGGGACGGGTCGTCGCCGCAGGTGCCGGCTGTCTCCTCCGCGTCGTGGAGCAGCGGGCCGTGCGCGGCCCTCAACCACCGGTTCCGGGTCGCCTGCGACGTGCCCGAGCTGGTCCGTGATCATCTCGCACCGTTGCTGCGCCCGCTGCGTAGCGACGGACCGCTCTGGCCACACGCTCGGTACCACGTCGTGTACAGCGACAATCCGCTGTACCCCTATGCCCTGTACTACCGCGACGGCGAGCACCACTCCCGCCTCGCGCTGGCCAGCAGGCCCGGCACGATCACGAGTACGTTGGCGTGGCACCTGAACCAACTCGCCGTGGAACGCACGGCGCACACCCATGTGTTGCTGCACGCCGCAGCGGCGACGCGCGCCGGTGTCACCGTGCTGCTGCCGGGCGACCAGGAGTACGGCAAGACAACCACCGTGGCCGGGTTGTTGCGCGAGGGCTTTCGCTACGTCACCGACGAGACCGTCGCCCTCGACCCACGAGACGGCAGCGTGACGCCGTTCCCGAAGGCGCTCAGCCTCGACCCGGGCTCCTGGCCGCTGTTTCCCGAGGCACGCCCGGCCGGTGCGGAGGCGATGCGGCAATGGCAGGTCCCAGCCAGCTCCCTGTGCGCCGAGGAAGAGCTGACCCCCGTTCCCGCGCCCAGGGTCGTGGTGTTCCCGCGCTACGTGGCCGGGAGCCGCACCGAGCTGTCGCCGTTGAGCCGGGCCGAAGCCGTGCGACGGCTCGTCCAGTCCACCTTCCGGTTCAAGGCGGCGCCGGGCCGTAATCTGCGTACCCTCGCCGCAGTGGCGAACGGCGCAACCGTGGCCACGCTGTGCATCGGTTCGTTGGCCGAGGCCGTGCTCGCGGTGGAAGAGCTGGTTTCGACGACGATCATCGAGGAGCTCGTCGAGTGAGCGCCGCACCGACCGACCGGAGCACCCCGCTGTCGTCGGCGGCGGTCCTGCGACGGCGTCCGCAGCCCGACGTCGAGTGGGTCGAGGTGGAAGGGCAGGCAGTCGTCTACGACCAGAGCCGCGATGCCCTGCACCTGCTGGACCCGATCGCAACCGTGGTGTGGCACCTACTGGACGGCGTCACTCCACTCGGCCGGACCGGTGAGGAGCTGGCGGAGGCGGTCGGGCGGCCGGCTCCGGAGGTGCTCGCCGACGTGCTGAGGTTCGCGGCCCAGCTGGAGGAGATGGGCCTGACCAAGAGGATGCGGCAATGAACCGGTCCGTGGCTGTTCCTTCACTGGAGGGCATCGACACCAGATGCCGATGGCCGGCTGACGTGGTGCTGTCTCAGCGGCGTACCCCCTGCCTGTCGAGGCTCGACGCACTCGGCTGGACACCGAACTTCGCGGTCGTGTCCGGCCGCCGACTGGTGGGTGTTCGAGCGAACGACGAACGGGCTGCCGAGCTGGTCCGCGAGCGGTTGTCCGGCGGGCTCCGTCCCGACAGCGATCTGCAGGTGGTGCCGAACTTCTCCGTCCAGCTGGCCGATCGGGCCGCGAGGCCCGGGCCTATGCGCGGGCTGAACCTGGTGTATGCCGACCACGAGGTGGTCGCCCGGCGGCACCGTGCCGGCGAGCTGCTGGACGACCTGGCGGCGATTGTGGCCGCGGCCGGTCATGACCTCGAGGCCGACCGGATGGCGGTCGGCGGCACGCTCGTCGCGGCGCCGAACCGTGGCGCCGTGTTGCTCCCGCCGTACTGTCACTCCCGGATGTTGCCGCTGCAGCGGCGGCTGCGGAAGCGCGGTTGGCGGCTGTCACCGGCCCGCAGCCATCTGCTGGACGTCACCGAGGGGCAGGTGTTCGTGGCAGCTGACGCCGACGATGCGGAGGCTGCCGCGACAGTCCGTACCTGGCTGCTCGCCACGGGCATCGACTGCGGACGGCTGGAGCCCGTGCAGCCGGCGCAGGGCGTTCAGCACGCCTTCTTCACCGTGCGCAACCCGGTGTCCTTCGGGGCCGGTCGCGCCCTCGCGCTGCTCGCGGATGCCGCGAACCGGACGCAGTTCGCCACCCTGCCGTTCCTGGACGGCCGCGAGCTCGTCGACCTGCTCGACACGCTCGGGTAGCGGCCCAGGCATCGCGAAAACCGCGGCCTGGGTGTGCGAGGTGCGTCGTCAGACGCAGAGAACTCCCGCCACGAAGGAGATCCGCTTCTTCTCCAGCGCCACCACCGCCGTGTCCCCGGTCCGGTAGTCGAAGTCGTCGCACTCCCCGTTGTGCGATGCGCCGGCCTTGGCCTGGAGATCCTCGATCGCGGCGCCGTTCGGCACAGTCACCTGCGCGCTCTTGCCGTCCGCGCTGATTGTCACCGTGATCGACATCGACACGCCGCCGACGGTGAAGTAGCCGACATTGCCGGCTCCGTTGACCGCGACGTCCGCGTCGGCGTAGCCGTCGGGCAGACACCAGGCGGCGCCACCGCCGTTGGCGTTGCCGCTGTCGAAGGAGTTGCTGTCGACGTCGTACTTGAACCGGACCATCCGCCCCTCGGGGCACCGCCCGGTGCCGGTCGCAAACGCCGGAGTCAGCATCGACTGCATAGTCGGCGCCGCCCACAGCGTCGCCCCGCCGACCACCGCGGCACGCTTGAGGAACGTGCGCCGCTCCAGCCCGGTTGCGGACTGAGTCACTTCACGGTCGTGGCCTTCGTTCTCCATGAGCCCCTCCCCTTGCAGGCACCTGATCGCCCGCCCCCACGGACAAACCCCCCGGACTTCGACCATAGGCAACCGCACCGGGCATGTCAGCACTTTGCTGCGGACTTTGCCTGCCTCGCCGAGGAACTGTCCGAACGGACGATGCGGTGCCTAGTCCGCCGTGGAGTGGGCCTCGGACGAGGCGCCAGCGCGGAGCGTATGGCCCTGTGCACAACGACCGTTCGCGTCCAGCCGTTCACCGCATGTACAGACCAGCCCGCGTTGTCGCGCGGGGTTGCCCGTCATGAACGCGTGGTCGGGCACGTCCCGCGTCACCACCGCTCCGGCTGCGATGAACGCGTGCGCTCCGATAGTGATGCCGCAGACCACCGTCACGTTGGCTCCCAGCGTCGCACCGGTCCGGACCACTGTGGGCAGCAGCTGATCGCCGGTACGGCGGATGTGGGCCCGCGGCCGCAGGTCGTTGGTGAACACCACGCCGGGGCCGAGGAACACGTCGTCCTCGACGGTCACGCCGTCCCAGATGAGCACGGCATTCTTGACCGTCACCCGGTCGCCGATCCGGGCCCCACCTTCCACGAACGCGTGGTCGCACAGGTTGCAGTCGATGCCGACGACGGCGCCGGGCAGCACGTGTGCGAACGCCCAGACACGGGTGCCGGCCCCCACCTGGTCGCTTTCGCAGAGCCCGTGCGGGTGGACGAACACCTCGGAGTCAGGCATCGGTCAGTGCCTTCTCCAGCTGCTCGACGACCCGCTCCTGCTGCACCGGGGTGATCTGCGGATACAGCGGCAGCGAGAGGATCTCGTCCGCGGCCCGCTCCGCGACCGGGAAGTCCCCGCGGGCGTAGCCCAACCCGGCGAAGGCGCCGTGCAGGTGCACCGGTGTCGGGTAGTGCACCCCCGCACCGATCCGTTGCTCGTTGAGGTGCCGCAGCACCCGGTCGCGATCGGGAACGCGCACCACGTAGAGGTGCCATACCGGATCGCTGCCGGCGGCGACGGTCGGGATGCGCACGCCCTCCAGGCCGGCAAGCAGCGTGTCATAGCGATGGGCAGCCGCGACGCGCAGCCGGTTCCACTCGACGAGCCGAGCCAGCTTCGCCCGCAGCACCACCGCCTGCAGGGTGTCGAGACGCGAGTTGAACCCGAGCTCCGGGTGCTGGTACCGCTGCGTGGACCCGTGGTTGCCCAGCGAGCGCACGCGCCGTGCGATGACGTCGTCATCGGTGGTGACTGCGCCGGCGTCGCCGTACGCACCGAGGTTCTTGCCCGGATAGAAGCTGGTGGCGGCCACGGTGCCGAGCGACCCTGCGGCCACCCCGTTGCGCCTGGCCCCTTGCGACTGCGCGGCGTCCTCGACCAGGGCAGCCCCCGCCGCCTCGGCGAGCGGCGCCAGCCGCTCGGTCGGGGCGGGCTGGCCGAACAGGTGCACGGCCACCACAGCGCGGGTGCGCGGCGTCACCTGCGCGGCCGCGAGCTCGGGGCTGAGCAACAGCGTGTCGTCGTCGACGTCGGCCAGGACCGGCCGGCCACCGGCCCGCGACACCGCCTCCGCGGTGGCCACGAACGTGTTGGCGGGCAACACCACGTCGTCGCCGGGGCCGACGCCGACGGCGCGCAGCGCCAGCTCCACAGCGTCGGTACCGTTGCCCAGCCCCACGCAGTGCCGGGCGCCGACGAAGTCCGCGTATTCACGCTCGAACGCGGCCACGGCCGGTCCCCCGACGAAGGCGGTGTTCGCCAGCACCTCTGTCCAGCCGACGAGCACCTCGTCGGCCACTTCGGCGTGTTGTGCCGCCAGGTCAACCAGCGGAATCGCCTGCTCCGCATCGGTCACGCGTACACCCCCGCAATCACGTTCACGACATGGTCTTGCTCGGCTTCGGTCAAGGTGTGGAACAGCGGCAGGATCAGGGTCTTGGCGGTCAGCCGCTCGGTGACCGGCAGCGGAGCATGCTCCACTCCGGCGCAGGCCGGTTCCAGATGGGCAGCCATGATGCCGCGCCGGGCGGAGACCCCGTGCTGTGCGAGGCGGGTGAGCAGGGCGTCCCGGTCGACCGGGAACTCGTCCTCCACCTCGACCCAGAAGGATTGGAAGTTGCTGGTGCCGTACTCGGGGTCCCGGACCGTTCGCAGGCCGGGAACGTCGGCCAGCAGCCGCTGGTACCGCGAACCAAGCTCTCGGCGCCGGGCGATCACCCCGCCCAGCCGCTCGAGCTGGACTGCACCGAGCGCTGCCTGGATGTCGGTCATCCGGAAGTTGAAGCCCAGCTCGAGGTACTGCTCGAGCAGCGGCTGGGCGCTGGCGTGGCGTTCGGCGGCGCTGACGCTCATCCCGTGCTCGCGCAGCCGGCGCAGGCGCGTTGCCCACTCCGCGGAGTCGGTCGTGACCATGCCGCCCTCGCCGGTGGTGAGGATCTTGCGCGGATGGAAGGACCAGGCAGCCAGCAGCGCGCCCGCGCCCACGGGGCGGCCGCGGTAGGTCGACCCGACGGCACAGGCCGCGTCCTCCACGACCGCGATCTCCCGCTCGACGCAGACGCCATGGATCGCGTCGACATCCGCAGGAACCCCGCCCTGGTGGACCAACAGCACCGCTCTCGTAGCCGGGGTCAGCACGGCAGCCACGGTCTCGCCGGTGAGGTTGCCGGTCTCGCGGTCCACATCGGCGAACACCGGGCGCGCACCGACGTAGCGCACGGCGTTGGTCGTCGCGATGAACGAGAAGGACGGCACGACGACATCGTCGCCGGGACCCACGCCCAGGAGCGCCAGGGCCAGGTGCAGGCCCGCTGTGCACGACGACACCGCGACGCCGTGGCCGGCGCCCACCTCGGCGGCGAACGCCTCCTCGAACGCGGCGACCCGCGGCCCCTGCGCGACCCACCCGGACTCCACCGCCGCGGAGACCGCACGGGCCTCCTCGACTCCGAAGGTGGGTTTCATCACCGGTATCCGCATCGGCGGGTCGGGCGGCTCGGCACCGACGATCAGCGATCCAGTGGTCGGTGCGGTCACTGCTGTTGCCTCCACCAGTCGACCAGCCGGCGCAGCCCGGCGTCGAGATCGACCTCCGCCTCGAAACCGAGTTCGTCCCTCGCCCGCTGCGTATCCGCCAGCCGCCGGACCACTCCGTTGACCGGGCGGGCCGGGCCGAACTCCAGGTGCTGCGAGCTGTCCATGGCGGACAGCAGCAGTTCGGCCAGCCGCCGCAGGCTGGTCTCGGTGCCACTCGCCACGTTGTACACGCTGTCGGTAACCGCCGCCTCCGCGGCCAGCAGGTTGGCTCGGGCAATGTCCTCGGTGAAGACGAAGTCCATCGTCTGGGCCCCGTCACCGAAGATCAGCGGCGGTTGGTTCGCCGCGATCCGCTCCATCCAGCGGACCAGCACCTCGGTGTAGACGCCGTGCACGTCCATCCGAGGTCCGTAGACGTTGAAATAGCGCAGGGCCACGTAGTCCAGGCCGTACATCGCGTGGAAGCTGCGCAGCAGGCCCTCGTTGAACACCTTGGCGGCGCCGTAGACGGTGTCGTTCGCGTACGGATGGTGGTCCTCCCCCGTGGGGAACGCCACCGCCTGCCCGTACACGGACGCTGACGATGCGGCCACCACCTTCCGGACGCCCGCCAGCCGCGCCGCGTCGAGGACTTCGAAGGTGCCGTTGGACAGCACGTCGACGGCCAGCCGGGGCTCCTCCGCGCACTGCGTGATCCGGATGGCCGCCTGGTGGAAGACCACGTCCACGCCCTCGACGGCCCGGTCGACGAGCGCTCGGTCTCGAATGTCGCCGTCCAGGACCGTCACCTTGCCGTTGGCCCGTGCCCAGGCCAGGTTCTCCGGCCGTCCCCGCACGAAATTGTCGAGCACGATCACCTCGTCGGCCCCACCGCGAACGAGCTGGTCGGCGATGGTGGAGCCGATCGTCCCGGCACCACCGGTGATCAGTGCTCTGGCACCCCGCAACGACACCGCTGTCATGTAGCTCCCCCCAACAGGCGCTTCTTGGTCCCCTGCTGCAGTCTCTACGAATCCGCCCTCGCGCGTGGCCGATTCTGCGGAATCCGAGCACCCGCCGTACATCCGTCGCCACCGCCTCGGGTAAAGCCTCGCCGAGGTGGCGCATTCTCGGGACGTGGCCGTGCCACCGGCACTACCGTCGCTACAACAGCTGTGCCGGGCATGCCCGGCTATTCGCCGGGTGGGTGGGGACTTTTCCCGGCAGGTGGGGGAGCGGAGATGTCACGTTCCATGCAGCGCTCCATGCGCTTGGCACGTCCGATCGTGCTTGCCATCGCGCTGATCGCCGCGGTGCTGGTCGTCCCGCCGCAGCAGCACGCCGCGGCCGCCGCCTGCGACCCACCGGTGCAGAACCCGATCGTCTGCGAGAACAGCAAGCCGGGATCACCGGCCAGCGAGTGGGAGGTCGACGGGGCGGGCAGCTCGGCCATCCAGGGGTTCGCCACCGATATCAGCGTCAACCACGGCGGGACGATCGGCTTCAAGGTCGACACCACCGCCAGCTCGTTCCGGCTGGACATCTACCGGATGGGCTACTACGGCGGGGACGGCGCCCGCAAGATCACCACCATCAACCCCACGTCGGTGACCGACCAGCCGCAATGCCTGACCGATCCCACGACCGGGCTGGTCGACTGCGGCAACTGGTCTCTCAGCGCGAGCTGGTCGGTGCCGGACGACGCGGTCTCCGGAATCTACTTCGCCCGGCTGGTGCGCACCGACGGCACGTCCGGCGCCAGCATGGTCCCGTTCGTCGTCCGCAACGACGGCAGCCACTCCGACATGCTGTTCCAGACCTCGGACACCACCTGGCAGGCCTACAACCGGTACGGCGGCAACAGCCTCTACACCGGCCAGCCCGCCAATCGCGCCTACAAGGTGAGCTACAACCGCCCGTTCACCACCCGGGAGTACGCCCCCGAGGACTTCGTGTTCAACGCGGAGTACCCGATGGTGCGGTTCCTCGAGGCCAACGGCTACGACGTGAGCTACGCCAGCGGCCTGGACACGGCGCGGCGCGGCGCGGAGCTGCTCCAGCACAAGGTCTTCTTGTCCGTCGGCCACGACGAGTACTGGTCCGGCGAGCAGCGTGCGAACGTGGAAGCCGCCCGCGACGCCGGGGTCAACCTGGCCTTCCTCAGCGGCAACGAGATGTTCTGGAAGACGCGCTGGGAGCCGAGCATCGACTCGTCCCATACCGCCAACCGGACCCTGGTCAGCTACAAGGAAACGCACGCCGACGCGGTGATCGACCCGCAGGACCCGCCGACGTGGACCGGCACCTGGCGTGACCCGCGGTTCAGTCCGCCTGCCGACGGCGGTCGCCCCGAGAACGGCCTGACCGGCCAGATCTTCATGGTCAACTGCTGCGACACCGACATGGTGGTGGCCGCCCCCGAGGGGAAGATGCGATTCTGGCGCAACACCAGGGTCGCCTCGCTCACCGGCGACCAGACCACCACCGTCGGCAGCGACATCGTCGGGTACGAGTGGGACGAGGACCTGGACAACGGCGCACGGCCGGCGGGGCTGTTCCGGGTGTCGGAGATGGCCAGCAGCGGTGAAATCCTGCAGGACTACGGCACCAACTACGGTCCCGGCGCCGCCACGCACTCGATGACGGAGTATCGGGCCCCCAGCGGCGCCCTGGTGTTCGGCGCCGGGACCGTGCAGTGGTCCTGGGGACTCGACTCGAACCACGACCGTGGTCCGAGCGATACCGCGGACGACGCCGCCCGGCAGGCGACCGTGAACCTGTTCGCGG
Organism: uncultured Nocardioidaceae bacterium; assembly: GCA_964571285.1. Taxonomy (GTDB): domain Bacteria; phylum Actinomycetota; class Actinomycetes; order Propionibacteriales; family Nocardioidaceae; genus CAZNCE01. The sequence continues at coordinate 28,329 of CAZNCE010000001.1, forward strand.
ACATGGGTGTGCAGCCGGCGACGCTGCAGTCGGGCCTGACCCCGGCGACCGCCTCGACCGACACCACACCACCGACCTCGAGCATCACCTCGCCCACCGCAGGCACGACGATCCCGGTGAACGAACCGGCCGTCGTGGCAGGCACCGCGATCGACTCCGGCGGCGGCCGGGTCGGCGGGGTCGAGGTCTCGGTCGACAACGGCCAGACCTGGCACCGGGCCACCGGCCGGGAGTCCTGGACCTACACGTTCACGCCGCAAGCCAGCGGCAGCATCACGATCCGGAGCCGGGCCACCGACGACAGCGGCAGGATCGAGACCCCCTCGACCGGTGTCACCGTCACCGTCGACCAGGTGCAGGCCAACTGCCCGTGCACGATCTGGCCGTCCACAGCCATCCCGAACGGCTTCGACAGCGAGACGTCATCGGTGGAGCTCGGCGTGAAGTTCCGTGCAGTGGAGGACGGCTACATCACCGGGATCCGCTTCTACAAGGGCGCACAGAACACCGGCACCCATGTGGGCAGCCTGTGGACCGGCAACGGAACCCGGCTCGGCCAGGTCACCTTCACCGGAGAGACCGCGAGCGGCTGGCAGCAGGCCGACTTCGCCAACCCCATCCAGGTCAGCGCCGGGAACACCTACGTAGCGTCCTACTTCGCGCCGAACGGCAGCTACGGCATCGACTCGGACTACTTCAGCAGCGCCTTCTCCAGAGGACCTCTGACCGCGTTGCAGTCCGGCACCGACGGCGGCAACGGCGTCTACCGGTACGGCTCGACGCCGAGCAACTTCCCGAGCGGCTCTTTCCTGTCCTCCAACTACTGGGTGGACGTGGTGTTCGACACCACCGCCGAGGACACCACAAAGCCGACCGTGACGGAACGTTCCCCCGCCCCGAATGCCACCGACGTGCCACTCGGCAAGGCCGTGTCGGCGACGTTCAGCGAGAACGTCGACGCTGGCACCGTGACGATGGCGCTCAGCGGCCCGGGTGGCAGCGCCGTCGCCGGCAGCACGACGTACGACGCCGGCACCCGTACCGCCACCTTCACCCCGGCCGCCGACCTGAGCCCCACCACCGAGTACACCGTCACGGTGCAGGGTGCGAAGGACTCCGCGGACAACCAGATG
>CAZNCE010000001.1:29561-46991 GCA_964571285.1 uncultured Nocardioidaceae bacterium
CACCGAGTACACCGTCACGGTGCAGGGTGCGAAGGACTCCGCGGACAACCAGATGGACTCGGTCAGCTGGTCGTTCACCACGGCTGCGCCAGCAACCTGCCCGTGCACGATCTGGCCGGCCTCGGCCACCCCGCAGACTCCCAGCGAGAACGACACCAACGGCACCGAGGTCGGGGTGAAGTTCCGCGCCGACGAGGACGGCTACATCACCGGCCTCCGCTTCTACAAGAGCGCGCAGAACACCGGCACCCATGTCGGCAGCCTGTGGACCTCGACCGGGTCCAGGCTCGGCCAGGTCACCTTCACAGGAGAGACCGCGAGCGGCTGGCAGCAGGCCGACTTCGCCAACCCCATCCAGGTCAGCGCCGGCACCACGTACGTCGCCTCCTACTACGCACCGAACGGCCACTACGCCGGCGATGACAACTTCTTCACCGGCACAGCAGTCACCCGGGGTCCGCTGACCGCGCTGCAGTCCGGCACCGACGGCGGCAACGGCGTCTACCGGTACGGGTCCACTCCCAGCAACTTCCCCACCGGCACCTACAACGGGGAGAACTACTGGGTCGACGTGGTCTTCGACACCACCGCCGAAGACACCAGCAAACCCCGGGTCGTGGACCAACACCCGGCCGTGGACGAGGCCGGCATCCTCACGACCGACAACATCACCGCGACGTTCAACGAACCGGTGACGGCCGGCAGCATCTCGATGTCGCTGGAGGATGCCGCCCAGAACACGGTCGACGGGGCCGTCACCTACGACGCCGGCGCACGCCGGGCGACGTTCAACCCGAACGCGGACCTGGCGGCCGACACCACCTACACCGTGCGGGTGTCGGGCGCCACGGATGAATCCGGCAACGTGATGGACCCGACGTCCTGGTCGTTCACGACCGTGGCGCCGGTGTCGTGCCCGTGCAGCATCTGGACACCCACGACCGTGCCGACCACCGCCGCCGCCTCGGACGACGGGGCGGTAGAGGTGGGCGTGCGCTTCCGGGCCGCCCAAGACGGCTACATCACCGGCATCCGCTTCTACAAGGGCGCCGGGAACACCGGCACCCACATCGGCAGCCTGTGGAGCGGAGACGGCACCAACCTGGGTCAGGTCACCTTCACCGGTGAGACGGCCACCGGCTGGCAACAGGCGAACTTCGCCAACCCGATTCAGATCAGCGCCGGAACCACGTACGTCGCCTCCTACCACGCGCCCAACGGCCGATACTCCCTCGACGGCGGGTACTTCACCGATGGCGGCGCGACCCGCGGCCCGCTGACCGCACTGCAATCCGGCGTCGACGGCGGCAACGGGGTCTACCAGTACGGCGGGTCGGCGTTCCCCACCGAGACCTACGACGACGCGAACTACTGGGTGGACGTCGTGTTCGACACCTCGGCGGTCGACCACACTCCCCCGGCGGCGCAGCAACTGATCCCTGCCGACGGCTCGACCGGCGCCCCGATCGGCTCACCGGTCAGCATCACGTTCACCGAGCCGGTCAACCCCGGGCCGCTGACCGCCGCGGTGACCGATCCCGGGGGTAGTGCGATCGCGGTGTCCCAGGCCTACGACGCCCCCTCCAGGACGCTGACCCTGACCCCCACGACGGCACTCGACTACAGCACCGAGTACAGCGTGAACGTCGACGGGATCAGCGACGCCGCCGGCAACACCGCCGCGCCTATCAGCTGGACGTTCACGACCGGAGCCGAACCGCCGCCACCTCCCGACCAGGGCCCGGGTGGTCCGATCGCCGTGGTCGTCGGGCCCGGCTCGTCCTCGTACCTGGCCGAGATCCTGCGTGCCGAGGGGATGGACCAGTTCAGCACCATCGGCACCGCATCGTTGACCCCGGCGACGCTGGCCGACTACGACGTGGTGGTTCTCGGGGCGATCACCCTCACGACCGGGGAGGTCAATGCCCTGACCGACTGGGTCAACGGCGGCGGCAACCTGATCGCGATGCGACCAACCGCGCAGCTGGCCAGTCTGATGGGCATCACCGTGCAGTCGGGCACCGTGGACAACGGCTATCTCGCTGTGAACACCGGCACCGAGGCCGGCGCCGGGATCACCAGTGCGACCATGCAGTACCACGGCCCCGCGAGCAGGTACGCGCTGGCCGGCGCCTCCCAGGTCGCCCGGCTCTACAGCGATGCCACGACCGCAACGACCGCATCGGCGGTGACGCTGCGGGACGTCGGCTCGAACGGCGGCCAGGCCGCGGCGTTCGCCTACGACCTGGCGACCTCCGTGGTGCAGACCCACCAGGGCAACCCCGCCTGGGCGGGGCAGGAGCGAGACGCGAACCCGCCGATCCGCTCCGACGACATGTTCTTCGGCGGCAGCTCGCCGGACTGGGTGAACCTGGACAAGGTGCGGATCCCGCAAGCCGACGAGCAGCAGCGCCTGCTGGCCAACCTGATCACGGTGATGAGCCGGGATCAGCTGCCGATGCCGCGCTTCTGGTACTTCCCCCGGATGGCCAAGGCCGTGGTGGTGGCCACCGGCGACGATCACGGAGGCGGCGACCCGCAGACCAGGTACCAGGCCTATCGTGCGGCCAGCCCGGCCGGATGCTCGGTGGTCGAGTGGGAGTGCAAACGCTTCACCTCGTACCTGTACTCCAACTTCCCGATGACCGAAAGCGCGGCGGCGAGCCTGTCCAACGAGGGCTTTGAGATCGCCCTGCACCCACAGAACAACTGCAACAACTTCAGCTCGACCGCGGACCTGCGGGACACCTACGCCGACGAGGTGGCCACCTGGCTGTCCCGCTTCCCGAGCATCGGCGTGCCCAAGACCAACAGGTTCCACTGCATGGTGTGGAGCGACTGGGCGTCTCAGGCGACGGTCGAGGGCGAGAACGGTATGCGCTTGGACGTGAACTACTACTACTGGCCGGGCAGTTGGTTGGCGGACCGCCCAGGGTTCATGACCGGCAGCGGCATTCCGATGCGGTTCGCCGACACGGACGGCTCGTTGATCGACGTGTACCAGTCGCCGACCGTGATGACCGACGAGTCCGGCCAGAGCTACCCGTACACCCCCGACACGCTGCTCGACGGGGCGCTCGGCCCGGACGGCTACTACGGCGCGTTCACCGCGAACCTGCACACCGACGACCCCGCCGCGACCTACGAGAACGACTCCCTGCTCGCGTCGGCGGCCAGCCGAGGCGTCCCAGTGGTGACCGCCCGCCAGCTGCTCACCTGGCTGGACGGACGCAACGCCTCGTCGTTCGACGACCTGTCCTACTCCGGTGGCGTGCTGTCCTTCGGCATCACCGCGGGCACCGGGGCGAACGGCCTGACCGCGATGCTGCCGACCGCGGGACCGGGCGGCCGCACACTGGCCTCGATCAGCCGCGGCGGTTCGGCGGTGAGCTACACGACGCAGACGATCAAGGGCATCAGCTACGCCGTGTTCACGGCGCAGCCCGGGGACTACTCGGCCAGCTACACGACGTCCGCCGCCGCACAAACCGAACAGCCGACCGCTCAGGCCCAGCAGACCTTCGACGCACTGCTGCCACAGGGCGCCCGGGTGCCGCCGACCGCGGACGGCACCGCTCCCACCATCAGCGATGTCAGCGTGCTGGCGATGCCCGACGGCACCGCTCGCGTCTCGTGGACGACCGACGAGCCGGCCGATTCGACGATCCGGTTCGGCACGTCGGGCCTCGGCAAGACCACGTACAGCGGCGACCTGGTGCGCAGTCACCAGCTGGTGGTCAGCGACCTGCGGCCCGATCGCGCGTACCGGCTTCGGGTCGGTTCCACCGATGCCGCCGGCAACGTCGCCGAGCAGGCCCGCAGCACCCGGTTCACGACCCCGGCAAGCGGCCTGGCCCAGCAGACGTGGGTCTCGTTCGCCGCCGGCCGCACCAGCGGGCACGCGACGCTCGTGCGCGACGGCAACGGGTGGCTCACCCTGCGGGGCAGCGGACGCGGGGTCTACGTGTCGACGCCGCAGGACTCGGCCCAGATGGTGACCTGGCTGCGGGCCATTTGGCAGGCCGAGGTCCCGGCCGGCGCCACGATGCGGATCAGCGTGCGTACCGGCGACACCAGCAGGCCCGGCGCCGGTTGGACCGACTGGCAGCGCGTGACCGCCAAGCATCCCGAGATCGGCACGCCCGGGCGCTACGTGCAGTACCGAGTCGTCATGAGCGCCAAGCAGCGGCCACCCCGCCTGCTGGCCATCGGCTTCAGCAACGACGCCAAGCCCGTCGTCACTCATGGGGAGGATCACTGATGCAACCGATCGGGGTCGCCGTCATCGGCGCCGGCTACTGGGGACCCAACCTGGTACGCAACTTCCAGGCCTCGTCGGACCTGGATCTGCGTTGGTTGTGCGATCTGGACGAGGAGCGCGCCCGGCAGGTCGCTCTGGGAGTTGGTGGTCTCCGCACCACACCCGATCTCGAGGTCGTGCTGTCGGATCCCAGCGTGGACGCGGTCGCGATCGCGACGCCGGCGCGCACGCACCTGCAGGTGGCCCGGCAGGCGCTGGAGGCGGGAAAGCACGTCCTGGTGGAGAAGCCGTTGGCGACCTCGTACGCGGACGCCGCCGAGCTGGTGGACACCGCCGAGCGGCTGAATCGGGTGCTGATGTGCGACCACACCTACTGCTACACGCCGGCGGTGCAGAAGATCCACGAGGTCGTGCAGTCGGGCATGCTCGGTGAGTTGCACTTCTTCGACTCCGTCCGGATCAACCTGGGCATCGTGCAGCGGGACGTGAACGTGTTGTGGGACCTGGCGCCGCACGATCTGTCCATCCTCGACTTCGTGCTGCCGGAGGGCTGCCGGCCGCAGGCGGTCGCCGCCCACGGAGCCGACCCGATCGGCGCCGGGCAGGTGTGCATCGCCTACCTGACCGTCCAGCTGGGCGGTGGCGCGATCGCCCATACCCACGTCAACTGGCTGTCGCCCACCAAGGTCCGCACGACCATCGTCGGGGGCTCCAAGCGCACCCTGGTGTGGGACGACCTCAACCCGGTCCAGCGCATCTCGATCTTCGACCGGGGTGTGGACATGGCCAGCCCCGGCGAGCTCGACCCCGAGGAACGCCGGGAGGCCGCCGTCTCCTACCGCACCGGCGACATGATCGCGCCGGCGCTGCCCGAGGGTGAGGCGTTGCGCGGGGTCGCGAGCGAGTTCGCCTCGGCCATCCGGGAAGGCCGCCCGGCGCGGACCGACGGCCGGTCCGGGCTGCGGGTCCTCGATGTGCTGGAGGCGGCCTCGGCGAGCCTGGAGTACCGCGGTGCCGTGGTGCCGCTGCGGAGCGCCAGGTGACCGTTCTGGACACGCCCCGTTCCGCGGCGGTTCCGGGGTTGGCCCCGGAGAACCTGGTGCGCCTGATGCGACGCTGCGTGGCCGAGTTGCGGATCGACCTGTCCGGCGCCGTGGTGCTCACCGAGGCGGCGACCGGGGCGTACGCGGTCACGCCGGTGCTGGCTGCGCTAGCGGGCGCGGAGTGCGTGATCGGCCGTACTGCCTCGACCAGGCACGGCACCGTGGAAGAGGTGCGTGCCCAGACCCGGGCCTTGGCCAGGGCTGCCGGGGTCGGCGACCGGGTCCTGATCTCGACCGACCCCACGGTGACGTTGGTGTCGGCCGCCGATGTCGTCACCAACAGCGGGCACCTGCGCCCGTTGGATGCGGCTGTGGTGGCGGCGATGAAGTCGAACGCCGTGGTGCCGTTGATGTTCGAGGCCTGGGAGATCCAGGCCGGACGATTCGATGTGGACCTGGCCGGCCTCCGCCACAAGGGCATCGGCTTCGCCGGTACGAACGAGCGGCACCCGCTGGTGAACGTGTTCTCGCACCTGGCCGCGATGGCCGGACGACAGCTGCTCGAGTCCGGGACGGCGGTGCTTGGTGCGCGGATCGCGTTGCTGTGCGACAACCCGTTCGCCTCGTATCTGGAGGAAGGGCTGTCGGCGGCCGGGGCGCAGGTCCGGACCGGACGGCGCCTGAGTGAGTTCGACCCGGACTGGTGCCCGGACGTGGTGCTGGTGTCGCTCACCCCGACCGGCCGGCCGCTCACCGACGCCGCGTTCGTGGACCGGGTGTCCGCGATCTGGCCCGGGACCCTGGTCGCACAGTTCTGGGGGGACCTGGACCGGTCGCTGCTCGACCGGGCCGGCATCCGGTACTGGCCGGTGCACGCTCCAGCCCCGGGTCACATGGGTGTCTTGATGTCCGACGGCGGCGTGGAACCGGTGGTTCGGCTCCAGGCGGGGGGCCTCAAGGTGGCCTCGGTGCTCCGGACGTCGCCGGACGCGCGCACGGCCTTCGATCTCGGGTTCGTCGATGGGCTCGACTGACCGTCGGCCCCGCGTCCTGCTCGTGGGCTACGGTCCCACGACCCGCAGCGCGCTGGCCGGTCTGCTCGCGGAGTTCGAGGTGGTCGGCCTGATCCGCAACGTCATCGACGAGACCGTGCGGGACGCGCAGGCCGCGGGCGTGCCGGTCCACGACGCCATGGGACCGCGTGACCTGACCGCGCTGGTCGACGGCCTCTCCCCCGACTGCGTGGTGGTGTCGTCATACGACCGCATCCTCGGCGGTGACCTGCTCGGGCGCTGCCCATTCGTCAACGTGCACTACGCACCGCTGCCCCGTGGCCGCGGCCGCGCCAACGTGAACTGGGCCATCCTCAACGGTGACGACGACACCGCGGTCACCGTGCACACGATGGTCCCGGGCGTGGATGCCGGCGGGATCCTCGCGCAGCAGCGCGTCACGATCGGTGCCCGGGACACCGTCGGCGACCTCTATGCGAGGCTCAACGACTGTCAGGCCGCCCTGCTGCCGAAGGCCGTCCGGCGCCGCCTGTCCGGTGACCTCGGAGACCCGCAGGACGAGGCGGACGCCACGTACGGGTGCACGAGGATCCCCGAGGACGGCGAGATCGACTGGGCGGATTCGACCGAACAGATCGACCGGTTGGTGCGTGCGCTGGCGGCCCCCTACCCGGGAGCCTTCACCTACCTCGGCCTCCGGCGACTGACGATAGTGTCGGCGGAACCGGTCGCCTCTCCCCCGCGCTACACCGGGCGCGTGCCGGGCCGAGTGATCGGCTGGTCGGCCGACGAGGGCTGGGTGGACGTGCTCACCGGTGACGGGGTGCTCCGCGTCCGGCGGGTGCGCACCGAGGACGGCCAGCAACCGGCGGTCGCGCTGGTGAAGGGCTCCCGGACCACGCTCGGCCTGCAGACCCGGGACCTACTCGCCCGGATCGCCGCCCTCACCGATTCGTCTGCGGTCGCACTCCGCGACTCGCCCGCGTAATCGCAGACGAATCCGGGGTGGTCAGGACCGATTCGTACAGGTCCACCATGCCGCGGGCGCTGTGCTCAAGCGTGAAGCGCCGGTCGAAGACCTGCCGGGCCCGCTTCCCCATCGCGGTCGCGAAGTCCGGGTCGTCGAGCAGCTGGGCGATGCCGGCCGCGAGCCGGCCCGCATCGCCGTTGGGCACCACCAGGCCCGCCACACCGCCCTCCACGACATCGACCAGAGCCGGCACGTCCGTCACCACCGATGGCAGGCCCATCGCCATCGCCTCCAGCAGACTGCCGCCGAGGCCTTCGTAGATGGACGGGAACGCGAACACGTCCGCCGCGGACAGCAGGTCGCCCACGGCGTCGTACTGCCCGAGGAAGCGCACGCGTCCGGCCAGGTCCGGCTGCTGGCAACGGCGTTCGAGCTCCGGCGTGGACAGCCCCGGACGACCGGCCTGCACGAGCACGAGTCGCGGGTGCGCGGGTGCCAACCGGGCGACCGCCTCGAGCAGGCCCTCCAGCCCCTTCTGCCGCTCCTGTCGCCCCACATGCAGCACCACCTCCGCGTCCTCGGCCAGCCCGAGCCGTTCGCGCACCATCGCCCGCCTGTCGGTTCCGGGCTCACCCAGCCGGGACAGATCCCGACCGCGCTCCACCACCGTGATCTGCTCGGGTCGGATCCCGAGGTGGCGGACCGCGGAATCGCGCACAGCCCCGGAGATCGCGTGGAAGTGATCGGTCAGGCGCCGGGCGGTGAGCCGATCCACGGCCTTTGCGCCCGCCAGCTTCCAGGACGGGATGGACGTGTCCGCGAGGCGGACTCCGTCGTACGTCGTGTTCACCAGGCTGGTGAGCACCCGGCACGGCAGCCCGACGGTGGCCACCCGACCCAGGATGTCCGCGTCGAAGATCGTGGTGTGGACCAGATCGGGCCGTTGTTCTCGCAACAGGGCCCGGATCCGGCGCAGCGCTGGTCCCCGGGCGCGGCCCACCACGTCCACCCGGTAGCCCGCGGCCTCCACCTTCGGGTGCACCCCGGCGGGGTTCACGTACAGGCACACGACAGAGTTGTCGATGCCGGCCCGGCTCAGCTGCGGCAGCAGCTCGGCCAGTGACCGCTCCGCGCCGCCCACTCCCAGGGAGTTGATCACATGGAGGACCCGCATGGTCCTCCCCTGCGGTCGGTGGGCCGGAGCGCGCCGGTGGTGAGGCGGTCAAGGACCCGCCCGGCGATCGTGTCCCACGACATCGCGTCCCGGAGCCGGCTTCCCCGCTCGACCGCGCGACGCTGCAGCTGGGCATAGTCGTCCACCGCACGGACCAGTGCGTCCGCGAGTGCGACCGGGTCGCCGGGCGGGACGGCGAGACCGGCGTCGTCCACGATCCAGCGCTGGTTGCCCACCGTCGAATGCACGCACGGCAGCCCCTTGAGCAGCGCCTCGACCAGGACGATCCCGAAGGCCTCCATCCGCGTGGGCAGCACCAGCAGGTCGGCGGAGTCGTAGAGCCGCTCCAGGTGGACCGGCGGTACCCGTCCGAGGAAGCGCACGCCGGGTGGCTCCTCGACGTCCGTCGGTCCGCCTCCGGCCACGAACAACTCCACACCGGGTCGTCTCTCCCGGAGCCGGTCGAATGCCTCGAGCAGGATCGGCCCCCCCTTGCGTTCCCAGTCGATCCCGACGAACAGCAGCCGACGGCATTGCGGGTGAGGGACCGGGGGCCCGAGCTCCACGTTCGGCCCGGCCCCCACCACCTCCACCTGCTCAGGCCGAAGCCGGTAGTCCTTGAGCAGCACCTCACAGGTGCTCGGACCCATCACGAAGACGGTTTCCGCCTGCTGTAGGAAGGCCCGCTCGCGGCGGGCCCACGACTTGGTGGTGTGGGAGGCGTGCGCTTCCGCGGTCGCCCCCTCCAAGCCGACGCGGTCGGTGTAGACCGCGTAGCGCACACCGGGGGGCAGCATGAGCGCGGGGACGGACTGCACGACCAGGGCCGGGCCGCTCGGCGGGAGGACACCGGTCCGCTGCAGGTGCCGTTGAACGGAGGCCGACCAGCTCCCGGACTTCCAGAAGTCGAGGTGCCCGGCCGTCGCCGCTAACGCCGTCGACCTGGCGCGGGCGGCCAGCAGGCGCGGGCTGCGTGCCAGCGGCAGCAGGTTCACGTCGCGTACGGCGGTCCGACGTTCCAGCGCACGACGCAGGGACAACGCCGAGCCGGAGAAGGCACCGACACGCAGGAACGTCAGGTGATCGGGATCGTCGGGCGCGGCCGGGATCATGACCGCACCGTGCTACCGGGTGGCGCGCACCCGGGCACCGGATTGGACGCTGTCACGAAGCGCATCCGATCCCCCACCGAAGTCGATGTTCTTCCACCCGATCGTAAGGGTTCGCTCGTTCCCCCGCAGGCATCTAGCAACTTTGGGACACTGAAGAAGTGCCTGCCCTGCATGGGATTCTCGTGACCTATCGGCGCCCGGACGCGGTCATCGCGTACGGCGCTGCGGTGGCCCGACAGACGCGAATGCTGGACACGTTGCTCGTGGTGGACAATGATCCTGGAGAGTCGGCCAAGGAGGCCGTGGGCCGGTTCGATCTTCCCGGCACCGCCGTCGACTACGTGGCCAGCGGGGACAACCTCGGCCCGGCGGGCGGGATGGCGCTCGGGATGCGACGGGTGGTCCCCGCGGCCGGCCCGGACGACTGGCTCGTCTTGTTGGACGACGACGATCCCCCGCGCACGGCCGAGATGCTCGACGCCCTGGAGCGATTCGCGAGCCGCTTGCGGTCCGCCGATCCCGCCGTCGCCGGCGTCGGCCTCTGCGGCAGCCTGTTCGACATCCGCCGGGCCCGGTTCGTGCGTCAGGCCGACGAAAAGCTGTACGGGCCGGTGCGTGTGGACTCGATCGGCGGCAATCAGCTGCCCTTCTACAGCGTGTCGGCGGTGGCCGCGACGGGCACGTTCGACGAACGGCTCTTCTTCGGCTTCGAGGAACTGGAGTGGGGGCAGCAGCTGGCGGCCAAGGGCTTCACCCTCTACGCCCACGGGGACCTCTGGCGCCGCGAGCGCGAAGCGCACGGCCGGGTGGGGCTGGAACTCACCGCCAGCCGCGTCCTGGCCGAGCCCGATTGGCGGCGCTACTACTCCGTGCGCAACATGGCCTACTTGCTCGGCAAGCACGGGCACCGCGGCGCCGCGCTCCGTTACGGCGGACTGCAACTGGCCAAGATCGCCTACAACCTGCCGAGGAACCCGGGGCTGGCGCTCCGGAGCCTGGATCTGGTCCGCCGTGCCCTCACCGACGCCTACCGCGGCCGAATGGGCCGCACTGTGGAGCCGCGTCCCAAGGCGTGAACAACCCGCCTTACCGGGTGGAGGAAACCGCCGTCGCCTGCGGCGATAGCGGTCGGCGCCGGCTGGCACGGCGAGCCAGACCTCGCAGCTTCGCCGGGCCGTACGATGCCGCGACGTGACCCGCGTCGGCAAGCCAGTCGGCCCAGGTCCGCTGCTGGTGCCGGAAGGCGTGTCGGTAGATCTGCTCCAGACCGAGCGTCGCCGCGTCCAGGCCGTAGGTCTCCACGATGGTCCGGCGCCCGAACTCGCCGAGGCGACCACGTTGCTGCGGGTCCCGCAGCAGCGGCCGCAGGTGGCCGGCGAGCGCCGGCGCCGCGTCTCCCCCGTCGCCGAGACCGTACAGCCCGTGGTAGTCGAAGTGCCGGATGGTCTCCGGAGTCACGGGCAGCGCGAACCCCTGCTCACCGACCACGACCACGGGCTTGCCGAACGCCATCCCGCGCAACGCGGAGTGGCCCATGCCGATCACGACATCGGCGGCCTGGTAGGCCGGTCGCGGGTCCAGCAGCGGACCGGGCAACCGCACCACGTCTCTGCCCAGTTGCTCGTTCACCTCGTCCGCCCGGCGCTGCAGCTCCGGGCCGGCCTCCCCACTGCCGACCAGCACCAGCCGCACGGCGGGGTCGTCGAGCAGCCGCACGGAGTCGATCGCGGCCAGCAGGCCTTCGCGCTTCAGCGGGTTGGCGAACCGGCTCACCGCAACCAGCAGCAGCTCGTCCGGCCCGGCACCCTGCCGATCCCGGAAGCCGGTCCCGTCGACCGCGCCGGGACGGTTCCGGTGCTCGTCCACCGGCGGCACGATCACATACGTGGGTCCGCTGCGTACCTGGCGAGCCTCGTCGTGAACCTCGCGCGTGCCCACGATCAGTGGCACCCGGCGCGGGAGCCCTCGCGTGACGGTCATCGCGTAGTCGTTGACGACCAGCGGTACGCCGGCCAGGCCGTAGGATCCGCAGAACGAGTAGTAGGTGTCGCGGTGGCCGTAGGCGTGCACGATGTCGAAGCGGCGGTCCCGGACGTACTCGGTGAGCCGTCTGACCAGCCGGGCGCGGTCCCGCACCCCGGAGGGCTCGTCGAACAGCTCCACATGCACGCCGCGCTCCGCGGCCAGCGCCAGCAGTGGAGCCACCGATTCTCCGGATGGCTCCGGCGAGTGCACCGCGAACAAGGTGACGTCGTGGCCACGCTGGATCAGCCGGTCGCCACACTCCAGGGCGTTGATCGTGTCCCCGCCCAGCACGATGTCGTGCAGGGCGATCAGGATGCGCAGGGGCCGGTCCATCAGTAGCCTCCGAGCAGTCCCATCCGGCGCGAGTACTCCAACGCCCGGGTGAAGGCGTACAGCCCCAGCGGGAAGGCCACCAGGTTGAACACCACCAGCCCGATGATGGCGACGTGCAGCGGCATCCCGGCGCCGACGCTGCCCGGCACCAGTACGTCGCGGGCGGCGCTGATCACGTAGGCGTGCGGGACCAGATAGCTCAGCGGGCGCAGCCAGTCGGGCAGCACCTCGATCGAGAACAGCGCGCCGCCGAGCAGGCTGGCAGCCAGCCCGTACAGGCCGAGGATCGCCTGCGACCGCTTCGCCAGCACGATCAGGCTGGCGGACAAGATCCCGATCGCGTTGCACGCGATGATGCCGAGCAGCAGGATCGCGGCAAACGGCAGCAGTCCGTCGGCCTGCAGGTCGGCGCCGAGCAGGACCCCGGCGCCCAGCATCAGCAGCATCGTGACCACGCCGGCCAACGACTGCCACATGTTCATCGTCACGGGGATGACCCACCACGGCACCGGTTCGACCAGGACCGGCTCGAGGTTGCCGCGCTCCTGGACCTGCTGGATGCGGTTGCCGCAGCCGGTCAGGCACAACTGCAGGCACAGCGCAACGCTGATTCCGATCAGGGTGGCGGCGTAGTAGTCGGGCCGATCGAGGAACCTGGCCTGGAAGAAGTAGACGATCACCGACATCAACGGCGCGAGGAAGCGGAACACCATCGACATCGGGTAGCTCAGCTCATCGATCGCATCGAGGCGGAAGAACGCGACGACGACGTCCCATGCTCGGGTCACTCGGGTAGCAGTCGGTGCGGTCGAGACACTCATCGCGTCACCTCGAGTTCGGGTGCGGGCCGGGAGTACATCTCGGCGAGGATGTCCCGCAGCGGCGTGGCGGTCTCTCGGACGTGGACCAGCCGCTCGGACAGGGACCCGAGCGCGCTGAGCAACTGGCCCGTCGCCAGCCCGGGCCGCGGTCGGCACACGACCTCCGTGCCCGACCGACGCAGCTCCACGGTCACGGCCCCGAGCAGCGCGCACGCGGCATCCGCCTCCTGGTCGGAGCCGAAGACCAGCTCTATCGCCGAGGGGTGCGACTGCGCGCGCAGCGTGTCCAGGTCCCCGTGGTAGCGGATCCGGCCGTGGTCGAGCAGCACCACGTTGGATCCGAGCGCCTCGATCTCCTCCAGTCGATGGCTGCTGATCAACGCCGCGAGATTGTGCTCATGCACCGTTCGCTGGACCAGCAGCAGCAGCTCATGTGCGCCCACCGGGTCGACGGCACCCGTCGGCTCGTCCAGGATCACCAGCCTCGGCCGGTGCACGATCGCGCGGGCGAGCTGCAGCCGGGCCCGCATGCCCGCCGACAGGGCGAACACCGAGGAGCGGGCCTGGGCGGCGAGCCCCACCTCGTCCAGGGTCTCGAGGCACCGCTGCTTGATGGTGCGGCGGCCGATGTGCTGGAGCCGCGCATGGAACAGCAGGTTCTCAAGGCAGGTGAGCCGCATGAACAGCGCCCGATCCTCCGCGGGCATGAAGCCCACGCGCTTGCGCACCTGCAGCGACTGCCGGTCGACGTCCAGGCCCAGGACCTCCGCCGTGCCTGCCGTCGGTGTGGTCAGCCCGGTGAGGATACGGAACAGGGTGGTCTTGCCGGCGCCGTTCGGCCCCACCAGCGCGACCGTCTCCCCCGCCTGCACGGTCAGGTCGACGCCATCGAGCGCGATGACGTCGGAACTGATCGTCGTCCGCACCATCATCCGCATGGCGACCGGGGTCGGACGGTAGATCTTGGTGACGCCGCGAACCGCGACGACAGGTGTGGCCGAACTCATCTCCTGCTGCACCGGTTCCCCCCGTAGCGGACCCCTGCGAACGGCACGCTGCTCCTGCACGGTAGCGAACCGCCCCCGGTCGTGCGGGCAATCGACAGATCCCGGTCAAGGACTACTCCCATGCAGGACTCCTCCGGTAGATGCGGGGCAGGCGTGCGAGCGCTGGGCGGAGCCGCCTCAGCACTCCTCCGTCCCGGGCCTTGTACACGGCGGTACGACGCAGCGTGGACGCGGTGTCCGCCCAGCGTCGTGCAGCCCCCGGCCGGCAGGACACGGCTGTGCGGTAGACGTCGTCCAGGGTCCTGGCTCCGCTCTCCAGGCTGAACCGGTCACGCACCAGGTCGCGACCGAACTCGCCGAGCCGTTCGCGGGCATCGGGATCGGTCACCAGGGCGCGCAGCTGGCCGACCAGCGGGTCTCGCGCCGGGTCGGGACGTTCGTTGCCGACCCCGTAGAAGCCGGCAGCTTCGAAGTGCTGGAGCGTCTCGGGCTGCACGGTGCGGGAGAACCCGTTCACCCCGACGACGACGACAGGTTTGGCGAAGGCGAGGCCCCGGAGCGCAGAACTTCCCATGCCCACGACGATGTCAGCGAACTGATAGGCCGGTCGTGGATCGGCCTTCGGACCGGTGAGCACCACCGCTCGTCGCCCCAGCCGCTCGTTCACCCCGTCGGCCCGGCGCTGCACCGCGTCGAAGGCGCTGCCCCCGCCGACGATGATCAGCCGCACCGGCAGCGTGCGGCCCAGTCGCTCCACGGCGTCGACGGTGCGCTCGATGCCCTCCTGCTTCATGTGCGTCGCGACACGAGAGACGATCACGATGTCGAGCAGGTCACCGTGCAGGCCGTGCTCCTCCACGAACGCACCCGCGGCACCGGGCGGGAGTGCCTCTGGGCGGTCGGTGGCGGTGTCGATCGGTGGCTCGAGCAGATATACCGGGGCCCGCTGCCAGCGTTCCGCCTCGTCCAGCAGGTCCCGGTAGCCGAGTGTCATCGGCACTGTCCTGGGCAGGTAGTAGGCCAGGCCCATGGTCATGATCGTCGACACCACGGCTGCTCGACCCCGGCCACCAACGGCCAGCTGGGCCTCGATGCTGGGCCAGAACTCATACGTGTGCACGACGTCCGCACCGAACCGGCGAGCCGTGTCACGGATCGCGCGTACGGCACCGGGCCAGGGCCGGGGCCTCGTCGGCACCTCCATGGTGACCAGCTCGAGGCCACGGGCACGCACATGGTCGGCGAGCGGTCCGGGTCGGGCGATCACCAGGGTCTCGTGCCCGTGGGCGCGTACGGCCGCGGCAAGGTCGACGGCATTGATGGAGCTGCCGCCGAGCTCAAGATCGTGCGGATAGACAAGGACGCGCACCGAGCTACTCCCAGGAGTGTTCGAGGAACAGCACGTTGGTCAGCAGGCTCATCCCCCCGGATGGTGACTAGCCATAGTGATCCCAACCCCTGTGTCAGCGTAGACGGTCGCTCGCACCTGCGTCCGACATTCGACGGAACCGCTCCCGGCCTTGCCCGAACGCCCACGAAACCGCCCGGTGCGTTGTTACGCTCCCGGCTGGGAGGGGTTGGGGGATCTCGTGCGTACTCGTGCTGTCGCTGCACTGGACACCGCGCTGCGGCGTTCTCCCCTGCAGCTGTACTACCGATCGGCCAGCCAGGCACATCTGGCGGTGCTCGCCTATCACGGGGTCGAGGACGCCGAGACGTTCGCCGGGCATGTGCGGCGACTAGCGGCCACGGCGAATGTGGTCTCGCTGGAGGACGTGGTGGCCGCCTGCCACGGCGGCCCGGGCCTGCCCGCGCGCAGTGTGCTGATCACCTTCGACGACGGCGACCCCACCGTGCTCGACCATGCCGTCCCCGTGCTGCGCAGCTACGGGCTCCCCGCGGTCGCGTTCGTCATCGCGGGGCTGGTCGACACCGACCGGGTCCCCTGGTGGGTGGAGGCCGAGCAGTTGAGCCGGGCCGGCGGGCGCGTCGACGGGCTACCGCCGTGCGAACCGGCGCGCTTGGTGCGCTGGTTGAAGACCGTGCCGGATGCCCGGCGGCTGGAAGTGCTCCAGGACCTGCGTGCGTCCGCGCGGCTGTCGATGCCGCCCGCGAGGCAGCTGACCTCCGACGACCTGTTGACCCTGGAGAAATCGGGCGTGGCCGTGGAGAACCACACGTGGTCGCACCCGCTGCTGGATCAATGCGACGACGAGACCGTCGAGCACGAGGTGCAGCGCGCACACGACCGGCTGACCGACCTCCTCGGCCGGGCTCCGCGCGCTTTCGCCTACCCGAACGGCAACCACGACCAGCGGGCGGAGCGGCTGCTGGAGCGGCTCGGCTACCGGGTCGGCTTCCTGTTCGACCACCGCCTCTCGCCCGCCGTACCCGAGCGCCCGTTGCGGATCTCGCGGCTGCGCGTGGACTCCACCACCACGCCGGCCCGCTTCGAGCTGCTGATCAGCGGACTGCACCCGGCGCTGCACCGGCTGCGGGGAGGGGCCTGATGGCACCCGCTGTGGACGTGGTCGACACCGACACCGGGTTCGCCGCCCTGCGCCGCGACTGGACGCTGCTGCTGCCGGACAGCGCGGACCGCTCACCCTTCCTGAGTTGGGAGTACGCCGACGCGTGGTGGCGGTCGTTCGGCGGCCGGGACCGGCTGCATGTGGTGGTCGTCCGCGACGGCCGGGAGGTGCTGGCGATCGCGCCGCTGCTGCGGTGCGGTGGGCTGGCCGGTCGTGTTCCTGCTGTCTACATCGGCATCGGGCATGAGGCCGCCGACTACTGTGGCGCGCTGCTCGGCTGTCGCCCGGAGGTGACGGGGCCACTGCTGTTCGGGCACCTCGATCGCCTGGTCCGCACCGGTGGCACGGTGGTGCTGGGCCGGCTCGACCCCGACGGGGACCTGCTGCCGATGCTGTCCAGGCATGCCACCGGTAGCCGCGCATCTCGACTGACCGCGCTGTTCAGCGAGGAGTACCCGTATCTGGACCTGGCCGCGCTGGACGACCCGCAGCGCGCGATCTCCCGGGCCTGGAAGAAGAACGACGTCCGCCGCCGGCTACGCCGATTGTCGGCCGAGCACGAGGTGGCGTTCGTCCACCACCGGTCGCCGAAGTCCGATCCGCAGGCGCTGGCCGACTTCTTCGCGCTGCACGATGCCCGCTGGGCGCAGAAGCAGGCGGTGACCGGAGCCAGGGCGGCCGGGCTGTTCGCCACCGCGGCGGGCCGGCGGTTCCTGCGCGAGGCTGCCGCCGGGCTGGACGACGCCGGCTGGTTGCGGCTGTCGTTCGTCAACGTGGACGGTCGCCCGTTCACCGGCCGCTTCGGGCTGGAGTACGACGGGCGGTACTTCGGCCTGAAGTCCGCATTCGACCCGGCGATGTCCGACCACGGCCCGGGTCACATGATCACCGGCTTCCTGCTGCAGCAGGCCGTCGACGACGGGCTGCAGCGGTTCGACTTCATGCGCGGGGCCGGCGCGCACAAGCACAACTGGACGACCACGTCGCGGCCGGTGGGCTACCACGTGCTGCACCGGCGCGGGCGGTGCGGCGACCTGCAGCGCCGCTACGCGTGGGCCACCCTCCGCTGGCGCAACCACCGCCGCTTCGCCTGACCGCCCCCAACCCGTGAGAAGCCAAAACTTCCCCGCGAGAAGCCAA
>CAZNCE010000001.1:47091-111846 GCA_964571285.1 uncultured Nocardioidaceae bacterium
TTCGCCTGACCGCCCCCAACCCGTGAGAAGCCAAAACTTCCCCGCGAGAAGCCAAATCTTCCCTGCGAGAAGCCAAGACTTCCCCGTGAGCGGGCAAGTCTCCCGTGCCTGCGACTGCGGGGACGGCTAGGCGGCGAGCGCCGGACGCATCGCGGCCACGTGCTGCTGGAAGGACAACACGGCCCACAGGGCGTACTCGTGGTTGCGCCGGAGCGCCAGGTGCTCGCCCCACACCCGTCGCACCGCCTCCGGGTCCAAGAACCCCTGCTGCCGCAGCAGCGAGGAGTCCAACAGGTCCTCGGCCCAGTCACGCAGCGGCCCGCGCAGCCACTCCCCGAGCGGCGGGTCGAAGCCGGTCTTCGGTCGTTCGACCAGCTCGCGCGGGACGTACCCGTCCAGCACGCGGCGCAGCACCCACTTCCCCACGCCACCGTGGACCTTCAGCTCCATCGGCAGCCGCCAGGCGAACTCGACCACGTCCGGGTCGAGCAGCGGGAGCCGGGTCTCCAAAGAGGCGGCCATGCTGGCTCGGTCCACCTTGACCAGCATGTCGTCGGGCAGCGTGACCAGGCCGTCGGCCAGCATCATCTGTTCGATCGGGTCCGTATGGCGCCCCCAGGGCGCGCCCGCGGTCGCCGCCGTAGGCGGCTCGACGGCACCGACCACCACCGCCTCCGGGTTCGGCCATGCCGAGGCCAGCCGCACGTAGAGCGATCGGGCGTCGGTCGCGGCCAGCAGCCCGGCCAGTTTGTGCGCCTTCACTCCGTACGAGCGTTGTCGCGACCCGGCCGGCAGGAACCGCTCCAACCCGGCACCGACACGGTCCCAGGTCTCCGGCTGCGCGGCCAACAGCATCCGCGCACCGCTCCGGCGCGCCGCTGTCGGGGTACGGCGCATCCACCGCCAGGCCTTCTGGCCCAGCACATAACGGTTGTAGCCGCCGAACACCTCGTCGCCTCCGTCCCCGGAGAGACACACGGTGACGTGCTGGCGGGCCAGCGCGCTGATCAGCGCCGTCGGCAGTGCCGAGGGATCGGCGAACGGCTCGTCGTACAACTGCGGCAGCCGCGGGACAAGGGCCAGCGCATCCTCGGGCCGGCAGGTGATCTCGTGGTGCGCAGTGCCCAGATGTGCGGCGACCGCGCGGGCGTCGGCGGCCTCGTCCAGCCGCGGATCGTCCATACCGACGGTGAAAGTGTCGATCGGCCGTGGACTGACCGACTGTGCCACCGCCGTCACCAGGGACGAGTCCAGGCCACCGGACAAGAACGCGCCGAGCGGGACGTCGCTCTCCAACCGCCCGCGCACCGACTCGGTGAGCAGGCCGGACAGCTCGGCGACGGCGTCGGCCGCCGAGCCGCGGAACGGGTGCGTGCGGCCATGCTCGACGACCTCGCGCAGCGACCAGTACGCCTCCGGGACGCCGTTGCCGGCCGCTCCGTCGGCGGAAACCGTGAGCAGCTGGCCCGCCGAGAGCTTGGCCACGCCTGCGTGGATCGTGTACGGCGCGGGCACATGACCGAAGCGCAGCAGCAGGGTCAGCGAGTCACGGCTGATCGGCGCATCGAAGCCAGGGCTCTGCCGCAGGGCCTTGAGCTCGGAGCCGAACACCAAGCGGTCGCCGATCCAGGTGTAGTACAGCGGCTTCTCACCCACCCGGTCGCGGGCCAGGTGCAGGGTCCGCAACCGCCGGTCCCAGACGGCCAGGGCGAACATCCCGTTGGCGCGCCGCAGCGCCGCGTGTAGCCCCCATCGTTCCACCGCGGCCAGCAGCACCTCGGTGTCGGAGTCGCCGCGGAAGGGGTAGTCCCGCAGCTCGGCGCGCATCGACCTGAAGTTGTAGAGCTCACCGTTGTAGACAAGGACGTAACGGCCGTTGGCCGAGGTCATCGGCTGGGCTCCGTGCTGCGACAGGTCCAGGATGGCCAACCGCCGGTGTCCGAGCGCGACGGCACCGGACGGATCGGCCCACGACCCTTCGCCGTCCGGGCCGCGGTGCACGAGCGTCGTCGCCATGACCTGGACGGCGGCGGCGAGCTCGCCGGCCGACGCCGCTGTGCCGCCGACGTCGAGGATTCCGGTCAGGCCGCACATCTGGCGACCACACGTCGGTAGATCTGCTCCAGTCGGCCGACCGCCTGGGCGATGTCGAAGTCGGTTCCGCGCCGGGCCGATGCCGCTGCCAGGGGCGCCCGGATCTCGGGGTCGAGCACCCGTTGCAGCGCGTCGGCAAGCTGGGCGGGTTGGCCCGGCGGCACCAGCAGTCCCTCGACACCGTTGGACACCGCGTCCGGCACGCCGCCCACCGCGGTGGACACCACCGGCAGCCCGAGCGTCATCGCCTCCATCAGCGCCACCGGGAAGCCCTCGTACAGCGACGACAGGACGAACACGTCGCAACCCGCCAGCACCCGTGCGGCATCCGGCCGGTACCCCAGCAGCCGGAAGCGGTCGCCCAGGCCGAGCCGGGCGTGCTCCGCCTCGATCTGCGTGCGCAACGGTCCCTGCCCGACGGCGAGGAACCGGGCCTCCGGATGCTCGTCCAGCACCTTGCGCGCCGCCGCGAGCAGGTCCGGGTAGGCCTTCTGCGCCCGGTAGTTGGCGACGGTGGCCACCGCCACGTCGTCCGGTGCCAGGCCGAGCTCGGCGCGAACCTGCTCCCGTTCGGCGCGCAGACGCAGGATCTGCTGCCGAGCGACTCCGTGCACGATGACCTGGATGCCCCGCCGGCGGCTCGCGGGGATGGAGTCGCGCACCTGGGCCGAGACCGCCACCCGGGCGTCGTCGAGCGGGTACGTCCACCGGTTGGCGGGGCCGGTGAGGCGCCCGTAGGTGTCCCAGCCGTTGTGCTCGGTCGAGACCAGGCCCGGCCGCCCGCCCCGGGGTGCCCGCCCCACCGCCCGGACCAGCGGACGGGTGGCGGCGGCCAGTACCGGGGAGTGCACGTGCACGATGTCGTAGCGCCGGGACCGCAGCGCGCGGGTCAGCGCGGCCAGCCAGCGTGGATCGGCGAGCACCCGGCCCGCTCCCCCGGACTCGGACCCACGGCCGAGGCAGCGGGTGGCCACGCCCGACGCCTCCAGTTCGGGGACCAGGTGGTTCTTCCACGGCAGCAGATAGGCCACGTCGTAGTCGAACGCGTCCGCGTCCCGGGCGACCGCGGCCGAGCAGAGCAGCTTCTCGGCGCCACCGGGGCCGAGGCCCTTGATGACGTGCAGGACGCGCAGCCGCGTCGCAGGCATGTGTCCCCCCACGGAACCAGCGATCCCAGGACCCCCCAGCCCTGTCCCCTCCTCGCTCACCCTAGGACCGCAGCTCCCCCCGTGTCCTCCGAATCGCGACTACCGTGGCCGGCATGAGCTGCTGCCGCTCCGGTCCGTGCGAGGAGGTGTTCCGCCCGCGGGTCGCACGGGCCGACCTGGCCCGCTACCGCCGTCGTGGGCTACCGGGTGTGACCCGGCGGATGCTGGCCACGGTAGGTGCGTCGCGCGTCGCCGGGGCTCGGGTGCTGGACATCGGCGGTGGCATCGGCGCCGTGCAGGCCGAGCTGCTGCGGGCCGGAGCCGATCGCGGTGAGGTCGTCGAGCTGGTAGGTGCCTACCGCCGCTTCGCCGGGCAGTTGGCCGCCGAGCTGGGCATGTCCGACCGGTCCACGTTCCGCATCCACGACGTGCTCAGCGATCCGAGCGGAGTGCAGCCGGCGGACGTGGTGGTGCTCAACCGGGTGGTGTGCTGCGCGCCGGAGGGCGTGGACCTGCTCGGTGTCGCCGCCCGGCTCACCCGGCAGGTGCTGCTCGCGCAGTTCCCCCGCGACACCCGAGCCGTACGCGCCGGCGCCCGCACCCTGAACCTGTGCTGCCGGGTGTTCGGCCGGTCGTACCGCGTCCACCTGCACCCGCGCCCGCTACTCGTCCGCGCCGCGGAGGACGCGGGCCTGCGGCTCGAGGCGCACGGTCGCGGCCGGCTGTGGGAGTTCGTCACGTTCCACCGCCCACCCTTGGACGACGCGCTGCCCGCGGCTGGTTAGATGCCGTCATGGCAGTTGCCCACCGGATCGACGATTCCTTCACCGCTCTCCCGTTGCGTCGGCTGGCCGACGCGGCGCTGCAGCGCGCGCGTGCCGCCGGTGTCTCGCACGCCGACTTCCGGCTGGAGCGGGTGCGCGCTCAGCAGCTGGTGCTGCGCGACGGCCAGGTTCAGGGCGCGGTGGACGGTGAACTGCTCGGGCTTGCCGTGCGGGTGGTCCTGGACGGCACCTGGGGCTTCGCCTCCACCGTGGAGCTCACGCCCGAGGCCGCGGTTCGGGTGGCCGACGAGGCCGTGACGGTCGCCCGGGTGTCCCGCCCGATCAGCAGCGAGACGATCGAGCTGGCGCCCGAGCCGGTGCACGACGACGTCACCTGGATCTCGTCGTACGAGGTCGACCCGTTCAACGTGCCGACCGCCGACAAGGTCGCGCTGCTCGGCGACTGGAGTCGGCGGGTGCTGGACGCCGACGTGGTCGCGCATGTCACAGCCACCCTGCAGCAGGTGCACGAGAACAAGTTCTACGCCGACCTGCACGGCACGATGACGACCCAGCAGCGGGTCCGGCTGCACCCGGTGGTGGAGGCGTTCGGCAGCGACGAGGCGACCGGCAGGTTCGACTCCATGCGCACGCTGGCCCCGCCGGTCGGCCGCGGCTGGGAGTACCTCACCGGCACCGGGTGGGACTTCGACGCCGAGTTGGCCGAGTTGCCCCGGCACCTCGCGGACAAGCTTGCGGCGCCACCGGTGGAGGCGGGCAGGTACGACTTGGTCGTCGACCCGTCGAACCTGTGGCTGACCATCCACGAGTCGATCGGTCACGCCACCGAGCTGGACCGGGCGCTCGGCTACGAGGCCAACTATGCGGGCACGTCGTTCGCCACGGTCGACCAGCTCGGCTCCCTGCAGTACGGCTCTCCGGCACTGCGGATCACCGGGGACCGCACCGTCGAGCACGGCCTGTCCACGATCGGGTACGACGACGAGGGTGTCGCCGGCCAGCAGTGGGACCTGGTCCGCGACGGCGTACTGGTCGGCTACCAGTTGGACCGCCGGATGGCCGCGATGATGGGCCACGAGCGCTCCAACGGCTGCGCGTTCGCCGACTCCCCCAGCCACATCCCGATCCAGCGGATGGCGAACGTGTCGCTGCGGCCCGCCGACGACGAGACCAGCACGACGGACCTGATCAGCCGGGTCGACCGCGGGATCTACATCGTCGGCGATAAGTCGTGGTCGATAGACATGCAGCGCTACAACTTCCAGTTCACCGGGCAGCGGTTCTTCGCGATCGAGGACGGCGAGCTCCGGGGGCAGTTGCGCGATGTCGCGTACCAGGCCACCACCACCGACTTCTGGGGCGCGATGGAGGCGGTCGGCGGGCCTGGCACCTGGGTGCTCGGCGGCGCGTTCAACTGCGGCAAGGCCCAGCCCGGGCAGGTGGCGCCGGTCAGCCACGGCTGCCCCTCGGCGCTGTTCCGCGACATCAGCATCCTCAACACCGCCGCCGAGTCCGGCCGCTGACCACCCAGGACCAGGAGCCCCCCCACCAGGAGCGCCCCCACCACCAGGAGCGATGTGCGACACCGAAGGGACCCGGAGTGAACCTCTCCCCGCAAGACCTCGTCGAGCACGCACTGTCTACGACCGAGTCCGACGGCTGCGTGGTGATCTTCGACGCCTCGACCAGCGCCAACCTGCGCTGGGCCAACAACACGCTGACCACCAACGGCGTGCTGGAGCAGGCCAGGGTGACCGTTGTCGCCACCCGCGCCGGGGCCGACGGCACCGCCTCCGGGGTGATCTCGCGCAGCGCAGCCGATCGCGACCAGGTCACCGAGATCGTGCGGGCGGCCGACGCGGCGGCCGCGGCGGCCGGTCCCGCCGAGGACGCGCAGCCGTTGGCCGCCGGGCCCGATGGCGACAACGGGTCCGACTGGGCGGAGGCGCCCGGTGAGACGTCGATCTCGGTGTTCGACGGGTTCGCACCGGCCCTCGGGGACGCCTTCGGCCGCGCCCGGGACGCCCGGCAGGTGCTCTACGGCTATGTCGAGCACGACGTCACCACCACCTACCTGGGTACGTCCACCGGGGTCCGCCGCCGGCACGTGCAGCCCTCCGGGCATGTGGGGATCACCGGCAAGGACGCCGACCTGACCCGGTCCGCGTGGGTCGGCCAGGCCACCAGGGACTTCTCCGACGTGGACGTTGCCGTTCTGTCCGGGGAGCTGGACCGGCGGCTGCGCTGGGCGGAGCGCAGCGTGGAACTCCCCGCCGGGCGGTACGAGACGGTGCTGCCGCCGACCGCGGTGGCCGACCTGATGATCTACCAGTACTGGGTGTCGGGCGGCCGCGACGCACACGAGGGGCAGACCGTGTTCAGCCGGCCCGGCGGCGGCACGCGCGTCGGCGAGTCGCTGTCGGAGCAGCCGGTGCGGCTGTTCTCCGACCCGGCGCTGCCCGGCCTGGAGTGCTGTCCGTTCGTGGTCGCCCACGCGTCCGGCTCCGAGCAGAGCGTGTTCGACAACGGGCTGCCGATCGAGCCCACCGACTGGGTGCGCGACGGTTCGCTCAGGGCGCTGCTGCAGTCGCGGCACTCCGCGCAGCTCACCGGGCTGCCGTTCACTCCCGCGGTGGACAACCTGGCGCTCTCCGTCGATGGCAGCACGTCCGGCCTGGACGACCTGGTCGCCGGCACCGACCGCGGCCTGCTGCTCACCTGCCTGTGGTACATCCGGGAGGTCGACCCGCAGACGCTGCTGCTGACCGGGCTCACCCGCGACGGCGTCTACCTGGTCGAGAACGGCGAGGTCACCGGCGCGGTGAACAACTTCCGGTTCAACGAGAGCCCGGTCGACCTGCTGCGCCGGTTCACCGAGGCCGGCGCCACGGTGCCCGCGTTCTCCCGGGAGTGGGGCGACTACTTCCCGCGGACCGCGATGCCACCGCTGCGGATCCCCGACTTCAACATGTCCAGCGTCAGCCGGGCCCGGTGAGCGCGACCGCCCGTACCCGCTGCGAGTGAGCGACCCAATGACCGCCCCTGACCGACCAGTGACGGATCAGAGTGACCGAACCGAGTGACCGAGGAAAGGTGACCCGATGACACCCGAGCAAGTCCCCACCGTGACCCTGAACAACGGCGTGCAGCTG
Organism: uncultured Nocardioidaceae bacterium; assembly: GCA_964571285.1. Classification (GTDB taxonomy): domain Bacteria; phylum Actinomycetota; class Actinomycetes; order Propionibacteriales; family Nocardioidaceae; genus CAZNCE01. The sequence goes on from CAZNCE010000001.1 coordinate 54,271, forward strand.
CCCCAGGTGGGCTTCGGCGTCTTCCAGGTGCCCGAGGACGAGACGCAGCGCGTCGTCGAGCAGGCCCTCGAGGCGGGCTACCGGCACATCGACACCGCGGCCGCCTACTACACCGAGCGCGGTGTCGGCGCCGCGATCCGGGCCAGCGGGCTGGCCCGCGAGGAGGTGTTCGTCACCACCAAGCTGCGCAACGGCGACCAGGGGTACGACACCGCGTTGCGCGCCTTCGACGACAGCCGCCGCGCCCTCGGGCTGGACGTGGTGGACCTCTACCTGGTGCACTGGCCGGTGCCGAGCAAGGACCGCTATGTCGAGACCTGGCAGGCGTTCGAGAAGTTGTACGCCGACGGGGCGGTCCGGGCGATCGGCGTCTCGAACTTCCTCCCCGAGCACCTGCAGCGGCTGACCGCGGAGACCGCCACCGCCCCGGTGGTCAACCAGATCGAGCTGCACCCGACCTTCCAGCAGCCGGCCACCCAGCAGGCCACCCGGTCGGCCGGGAGCGTGGTCGAGGCGTACTCCCCGCTGGGCCGGGGTGCCGACCTGGACGCACGACCGGTTCGTGCCGCGGCCGAGGCGCACGATCGCAGCCCCGGCCAGGTGGTGCTGCGCTGGCACCTGCAGCACGGCAACGTGATCATCCCGAAGTCGGCGACGCCGCAGCGGATCCGCGACAACATCGCGTTGTTCGACTTCGAGCTGACCGCGGACGAGATGGCGGCGATCGACGCGCTGGATTCCGACGAGCGGTTGGGGTTCGACCCGGCCGAGGCGGCGTTCTCGCAGTACCCGTGACTGCTTGGCAGCCCGCTCAGGACGCCGGCGGTCCGCCGGGTATCGGCGCCTGCGGGTCGTACGGCGTGCGGGTGTAGATGAACGTCGCAACCTCCAGATGGGAGGCCCCGCCGTCCGGGCGCCGATGCACGGTCAGCGTCTCGCCGGTGTGGTAGCCGGACAGGCCCAGCCAGCGGTCGGTGTCCAGTCGCCGAAACCGGAACGCGCGCCCACCGCGGTCGGCGGCCAGCCGCAGTTCGCCGTCCTGCACGCTCATCGTGAACGGCGCCTGGCCCCAGTACCACGGGCCCAGCAGGTCGCGGATGCCCGGCTCGAGCTCCGTGGTGGGCCGCCATTCCGGAGGCAGCGGCGGTTCGTGGTGCAGCACGGCCTGCACCAGCCGGCGAGGCAGGGTCTCGACGTCCACGCCGTACGCCGCGTTGGTGAGCAGCACCGCGCCGACCCCGCTGTCCCGGTCCACGAACATGCCGCAGACGAACCCCGGCATCGATCCGGTGTGACCGACCAGCATCGGCTCGGAGCCGGTGATGCGCAGCCCGAGGCCGTAGCCACCGGTCAGGCCCTCCTCGGGGTACGCCGACTGCGGCGTGGCCATCTCGTCGACCGTGCCGGGGTCGAGGACCGTGCCGGGGCTGGCCAGCTCGGCCATCCAGCGGACCAGGTCGCCGACGGTGCTCCACAGCTGCCCCGCCGGCGCCATCGCGGCGGTGTCGTTCAGCGGCTCCTCGGTCAGCGTTCCGGCCAGCGCGTCGACCGCCAGCCCCATCGCGTGCGGTGCCTGCGGCAGCACGGTGGTCCGGGACATGCCGAGCGGCTCGGTGATGCGCTCGCGCAGGGCGCCGGCCCAGGTGGTGCCCAGCAGCCGCCCGGCGAGCCGGCCGAGCACCGCGAAGCCCAGGTTGGAGTAGTGGTGCTGCCGGCCCGGCGGCAGCACGGCGGGCGCGTCGCGGTGGGCTGCCACCAGCTCGTCCCAGTCACGACCCGGGCTGCGCTCCCACCACGAGCCGGCGGGCTCGGCCGGCATCCCGGACGAGTGCGACAGCAGCGACCGCACCGTCCGGTCGGCATACGGCGCCTCCGGCAGGTAGTCGCCGACCGGCGCTCCCAGGTCGAGCAGCCCCCGGTCGCGCAGCTGCAGCACCAGCGCGGCGGTCATGGTCTTGGTGACCGAGCCGATGCGGTACTGCGTGTCCACGCTCGGCGGCACCCAGCCGGCGGGCTCGGCCCGGGCGACCGCGCCGCGTACCCCCGACCAGGCGCACTGGCCGTCGCGCAGCACCGCGGCGGCCAGCGAGGGGATGTGCTGGTCGGCCTGGGCCCGGGCCACCACCGCCGTCAGCTGCCGGGCGGTGGACTCCAGCACCCCTCCCATCGGCGCACCCTGCTCGCTCACCGGCTCGGCTTCAGTCGGCGAACGCGTCGGGCGGCGGGCAGCTGCACACCAGGTTCCGGTCGCCGTAGGCCTGATCGATCCGGGACACCGGCGGCCAGTACTTGTCCGCGGGTCCGCCGGCCGGGAAGGCGGCCTGCTCCCGGGTGTAGGCGCGCTCCCAGGAGTCGTTGACCACGTCGGCTGCGGTGTGCGGCGCACCCCGCAGCGGGCTGTCCTCGACGCTCCACCGTCCCTCGCTGATCTCGTCGATCTCGGCGCGGATGGCGATCATCGCGTCGCAGAACCGGTCCAGCTCGGCCAGGTCCTCGGACTCGGTCGGCTCCACCATCAGCGTGCCGGCGACCGGGAAGCTCATCGTCGGCGCGTGGAAGCCGAAGTCGATCAGCCGCTTGGCCACGTCGTCGACGCTGACCCCGGACTGCTTGGTCAGCCCCCGCAGGTCGAGGATGCACTCGTGCGCGACCAGGCCGCCGTGCCCCCTGTAGAGCACCGGGTAGTGCTCGGCCAGCCGGCTGGCGACGTAGTTGGCCGCCAGCACGGCGACCGAGGTGGCCCGGGTGAGGCCCTCCGCCCCCATCATCGCGATGTACGTCCACGAGATCGGCAGGATGCCGGCGGACCCGAACGGTGCGGCGCTGATCGGGCCGATGCCCTCGCGGCGCGCCGGGTCGGGGTGCAGCGGATGGCCGGGCAGGTACGGCACGAGGTGCTCGGCGACTCCGATCGGGCCGACGCCGGGGCCCCCACCGCCGTGCGGGATGCAGAACGTCTTGTGCAGGTTGAGGTGTGACACGTCTCCGCCGAACGTGCCCGGGGTGGCGAAGCCGAGCAGCGCGTTCAGGTTGGCCCCGTCGACGTACACCTGCCCGCCGTGCGAGTGCACGATCTCGCACAGCTCGCTGATGCTGTCCTCGTACGCCCCGTGGGTGGACGGATAGGTGACCATGATCGCGGCGAGCTCGTCGGAGTACTGGTCGCACTTGTCCTTCAGGTCGGCCAGGTCGATGCTGCCGTCCTCGGCCGCCTTCACCACGACCACCCGCATCCCGGCCATCACCGCGGACGCCGCGTGGGTGCCGTGGGCGCTGGACGGGCTCAGGCACACCGTGCGCCGGTCGTCGCCGTTGGCCCGGTGGTAGGACCGGATGGCCAGCAGCCCGGCGAACTCGCCCTGCGACCCGGCGTTGGGCTGGATGGACACCGCCGCATAGCCGGTGACGTCGGCGAGCCAGCCCTCCAGCTCGTCGATCAGCTGCGCATACCCGCGAGCGTCGTCGGCGGGCGCGAACGGGTGCAGGTCGGCGAAGCCGGGCAGGCTGATCGGCTCCATCTCCGCGGCCGCGTTCAGCTTCATCGTGCACGAGCCGAGCGGGATCATGCCCCGATCGAGGCCGTAGTCGCGGTCCGACAGCCGCCGCATGTAGCGCAGCAGCTGGGTCTCGGAGCGGTGCTCGTGGAACACCGGGTGGGTGAGGAACTCGGTGGTACGACGCAGCGCGCCGGGCAGCCGGTCGGCGCCCGGAGACGCCGCCGCTGGGCCTGCGGAGAGTGCGTCGGCGTCCACGCCGAACGCGGTGCACACGGCCTTCAGGTGCTCGGTGGTCGCGGTCTCCCCGATCGACACCCCGACCACGTCGGCGTCGACCTGACGCAGGTGCAGCCCGGCGTCGCGGGCGGCGGCCACCACCTGCTCCGCGCGGCCGGGGACCCGGGCGAGCACGGTGTCGAAGAACGAGTCGTGGACGATCTCGACCCCGCCGCGCTGCAACGTGTCGGCGAGTGAGACCGCCTGCTCGTGGATCCGGCGGGCGATCGCGGTCAGCCCGTCCGGGCCGTGGTAGACCGCGTACATCGATGCCACCACGGCCAGCAGCACCTGGGCGGTGCAGATGTTCGAGGTCGCCTTGTCGCGGCGGATGTGCTGCTCGCGGGTCTGCAGCGCCAGGCGGTACGCCGGAGCGCCGGACCGGTCCACCGACACCCCGACCAGTCGGCCGGGCAGCTGCCGCTCGAGCCCCTTGCGTACCGCCATGTAGCCGGCGTGCGGGCCGCCGTAGAACAGCGGCACCCCGAACCGCTGGCTGGAGCCGACCACCACGTCCGCGCCCCACGCGCCGGGCGCCTCGAGCAGACAGAGCCCGAGCAGGTCCGCGGCGACCACCACCTGGCCGCCTCGCTCGTGCACCTGCTCGGCGAGCTGCCGCGGGTCCCAGATCCGGCCGCTGGCGCCGGGGTACTGCACCAGCACGCCGGACAGCTCACCGTCGGGCAGCCCCTCCGACAGGTCGTGCTCGACGACCTCGATGCCGAGCGCGGCCGCCCGGGTCCGGACCACCGCGATGGTCTGCGGCAGCGCGTCCGTGTCGACCACGAACGGCCCGTCGCCGCCGGAGCGCTTGGCCCGCCGGATCAGCGTCATCGCCTCTGCGGCCGCGGTGCCCTCGTCGAGCAGCGACGAGTTGGAGATGGGGAGCCCGGTCAGGTCGCCGACCAGGGTCTGGAAGTTCAGCAGCGCCTCGAGCCGGCCCTGCGAGATCTCGGGCTGGTACGGCGTGTACGCGGTGTACCACGCCGGGCTCTCCAGGACACGGCGGCGGATCACCGCGGGGGTGATGGTGGCGTGGTAGCCGAGGCCGATCATCGGCTCGGCCGGCTGGTTGCGGCGGGCCCGTTCGCGCAGCATCCGCAGCGCGGCCGACTCGGTGGCCGGGTCCGGAAGCTGCAGCGTCTGCTTGGCCCGGATGGCCGGAGGGATCGCGGCGTCCATCAGCGCGTCGAGCGAATCGAACCCCACGGCCTCGAGCATCGTGCGGACGTCGGCCTCCCGGGGGCCGATGTGCCGGGCGGAGAACGGGAGTTCCGCGGGCTCACCCGGCACCGTGCGTGCGTCGGCCTCGGCAGGGGTGATCTGGTCGCTCATCGCAGGCTCCTACAGGTCGGTCACACCGTTGGGTGCTCCCCCTCTGTCGGCACCATGCCTCCAGAGTTGCCTGCCACGTACGGTCCTGTCGCCTGAGAGGTTCCGGGGAGTCGTTGCCCCTTCGGCGCCCGCCGGCGGCACCAGGACCGCTGCCGGGACTCTCCCGTACGGGATGGACGGCAGGGTCGAAGTTACCAGGCGACCGCCTGGGGGCCCGGAACCAGCCGGTCAGCCCTCAGCCGGTCAGTTTGGCCCGGCGGCGGGCGGACAGCTCGTCGTCGCCGTGCTGGGGACCGTCGGCTCGCTCGCTGGGCAGGTCGGCGAGCGACCCCTCGATCTCGCGCCAGACGCCGCCGATCGCGATGCCGAAGACGCCCTGGCCGCCGTTGAGCAGGTCGATCACCTCGTCGTCGGAGGTGCACTCGTAGACGGTGGCGCCGTCGCTCATCAGCGTGACCCCGGTCAGGTCGTCGGTGCCGCGCTCGCGCAGGTGGTGGACGGCGGTGCGGATCTGCTGCAGCGAGACACCGGCGTCCAGCAGCCGCTTGATGACCTTGAGCAGCAGCACGTCCCGGAAGGAGTACAGCCGCTGGGTGCCGGATCCGGTGGCCGACCGGACCGTCGGATTGACCAGGCCGGTACGCGCCCAGTAGTCGAGCTGTCGGTAGGTGATCCCGGCCGCGCTGCACGCGGTGGGGCCACGGAAGCCGACGTCCTCCGGGAGCGGGGCCAGCGGCGCGTCGAACAGCAGCTCCTGCTTGCCGATCTGACCGGCGTGCGCACCGGCGGTCGAGGATGTGCCGGCCTGGTCCGCCGCTGCCCGGTCGCTGTTGCCTGCCACTTCGAAGACCTCCGCTTGTGTCCCCGGTGCTCCACGATGTCCCGGGTGCGGGGCGCCGGCAGGGATCACCGGCGTGGAGTTACAACGAGGGTGTTCTGACGGCCACGCTAGAACGCGGGTCGGGTGGCGTCAACGACGTGCGGCCTGCCGCGACGGCGTGTCGTACCCTCAACCTCAGGTAGAGGCTTAGCGATGTCCCGGCCTGACGGCCCGGACCGGCAGGGCTGATCGCGACCCATCGGGCGCACGGGCGACCGGTTCTCGCCAGACGGGTGGCCGCTCACCTGCGGAACGCGCCGCGACGGCCGGGCCATCAGCCGTGCTGGAAGTCCTCCGGCGTCACCTGGTCGAGGAACTCGCGGAACTTCTCCACCTCGTCCTCGTCCTCGTCGGGCACCAGCACACCGGCCTCGTCGAGCACGTCCTCGCTGCAGGTGATCCGGGACCCGGTGCGCAACGCCAGCGCGATCGAGTCGGACGGGCGAGCGCTCACGGTGTTGCCGCCGGACAGGATCAGGTCGGCGTAGAACACGCCCTCACGGACCTCGGTGATCTGCACCTCGTCCAGCCGTTGGTCGACCGCGGCGAGCAGATCCTTGAGCAGGTCATGGGTGAGCGGGCGCGGCGGCACCACCCCCTGCTGCGCGAAGGCGATCGCGGTGGCCTCCACCGCTCCGATCCAGATCGGCAGATACCGCTGGCCGCCGGACTCCCGCAGCAGCACGATCGGCTGGTTCGAGGGCATCTCCACGCGGACACCCACCACATCGACGTCTCGCACTCTTCCACACTACCCCGGCCCGGTGTGCGCGAAAGGGCCTTCCGTCGGTACTTCCCCGTGCTGAAAGGCACTTTCGAAGCGGTGGCGTCAGCTCCGGGCGCGCAGCCCGATCTTCACCAGCGTGGCATGCAACCGGACGGACAGCGCCGCCAACTCGGCCACGGTCTGGGCGGCCCGGCCGCGCGCGGACGCGTCGCGCTGGCGCTCCAGCGGTGCCACCACCTGCTCGACCAGGCCGACCTCGCGGTCCGCCGCGGCCTTGAACGACCGCAGGTGCCGGGGCTCCAGTCCGAACGCCGCCATCTCCGCGACCGTCCGCGCCACCATCAGCGCGTCCACGTCGTAGTGCTCCGAGCCCGCCCGCCGCCGCAGCAGCCCGTAGGTCTCCAGCTGCTCCAGCAGCTCCTCGTCGGCTCCGGCGGCCTCCATCAGCTCGGTACGAGACAGCCGGACGTCATCCCGGCCGGACCGGAAGCTCTCTGCGTCGGGCATGCCATCGCCGCTGACCACAACCAGCGGCACCCGTGGACCGCCACCGGGCAGCTCCGGCGGCTCCAGGCCGCGCGACATCGCGTCCAGGTGGTCCTTGATCACCTTCAGCGGGAGGTAGTGGTCGCGCTGGGCCACCAGCACATAGCGCAGCCGTTCCACATCGCCGTGCGAGAACTTGCGGTAGCCCGCGGGCGTGCGCTCGGGCTCGACCAGCCCCTCGGTCTCCAGGAACCGGATCTTGGAGATCGTGACGTCCGGGAACTCCGGACGCAACTGGTTCAGCACCTCCCCGATGCTCAGGCGCGCGTGCAGCGGGGCGGGCGAGGTCACCGGGCAGTCACCTCACGGCACCGCCGAGACCGCCACCTCCAGCGGCGCCCACGCCCTGCTGGCTGGCGAAGTAGACCAGCCGGAACTTGCCGATCTGCACCTCGTCGCCTCCGGACAGCGTGACCTCGTCGATCCGGTCGCGGTTCACGTACGTGCCGTTGAGGCTGCCGACGTCGCTCACCGTGTAGCCCTCGCCGGTGCGGCGGAAGACCGCATGCCGGCGCGACACGGTGACGTCGTCGAGGAAGATGTCGCTGTCGGGGTGGCGCCCGGCCGACACCTCGTCGGTGTCCAGCAGGAAGCGGGACCCGGCGCTGGGGCCGCGCTGCACCACCAGCAGGGCGCTGCCGGCCGGCAGCGCGTCCACCGCGGCAGCGTCATCGGCGCTCAGCGCGGTCTCGTGCGCGTCGGCGTCGGTCGGCGGCGAGATCGTGGCCGTCGACTCGACCGGGCGCTCGGTGGCCTTCGGCTGCTCGATGCGGTGACCGCATTGGCTGCAGAACCGAGCGGTGTCGGGATTCTCGTGCCCGCACTCGATGCAGAACGGCATCTGGACTCTCCACTTCCCCGCGGCGGTGCTCGACGCGACCGCCAGACCCTGAAGCCTTACTGGAGGGTGACAGTTGAGCTGCCAACCTATGCCGACGAAACCTACCCGGTCAATCAAGCCCAGTCGGGACCGCCCCGACCAGATCCGGCCCCACTCAGCCGGCCCTGACCGACCGGTTCAGGAGGCGTCGATCTGCGCCTGGTACGCGGCCGCGTCCAGCAGGTCCCCCAGGCCGTCGGAGTCCGCCAGCCGGATCTCGAACAGCCAGCCCTCACCGTAGGGGTCGGAGTTGATCAGGTCCGGGGTCCCGTCCAGGGTCTCGTTCCGGGTCGCGATGGTGCCGGTGGCGGGCGCGAACAGGTCGGAGACGCTCTTGGTGGACTCCAGCTCGCCGACGGCGTTGCCGGCGGTGACCTCGGCTCCGACGTCCGGTAGCTGCACGTACACGATGTCGCCGAGCGCGTCCTGCGCGAAGTCGGTGATGCCGACCCGAACGGTGTCGCCGTCTCGGCGGACCCATTCGTGGTCGGCGGTGTACTTCAGGTCCTCGGGCACCATTGCGTCTCCTGTCCTCAGTCGGCGGGCCGAGCGTACTCAGGGGCTCGCAGCGGCTGCAACGAGGTCACCCGGATGTCGTCGCTCTGCCGGATCAGGACCGTCCCACGCAGCTGCTGCACCTCGTCTTGCAGACCCCCGGGGAACGTCATCGCGGTGCGCAGGTCCTCCGGCGGACCGATGACGTCGATCACGTAGGGCGCCTGGAGTTTGGCGTCGCCCACCTGCAGGCCGTTGCCGGTGTCCTCGATCGGGGTGTCGGCCACCACGCGGGCGGTGTTGTTGATCTCGATCGCCTCCGCTCCGGCGTTGCGCATCTCCTGCAGCGCGTTGAGCATGGTGGTGGTCGTGAGCTCCTCGTACGGGTCGGAGACGGTCACGACAATGCCGGGCCCGGTCGCCGGTACGGTGCCGGCGAGAATGCTGAGGGTCTCGATCTGCTCCTTGGCCTGCTCCACCGCCGTCGTCCTGCTCTCGCTCGCGCTGCGCAGGGCGTCCCGCCGGTCCTGCAGGGTCTGGATCTGCTCGCCGACGCGGCGATTGCTCTGCTCCAGGGTGGCCAGCAGGGTGACCAGGTCCTCCCGGCGGGTGTTGGCGAAGTCGCCTTCCTCGTTCAGCGTCTTGACCTGCAAGACGGCGAGGAAGGCCACCAGCGCCAGCAGCGCGGCGACAACCAGTTGGGCGCGGACCGACAGCCACCGGCGCCGGCGCGCGCGCTTGAGGGCGCGACCCGGGTCCGAGCTGCCGGGGTCGGTCTGCTCCCCCGCTGAGTGCTGGTCAGACATGGTGGTGGCTGGCGCTCCGTGTGCTCGTCATCTGGTCGGTCAGGCGTGCAGCACGTGCCGGCGGATGGCCGCCACGTTGGAGAAGATCCGGATGCCGAGGACGACGATCACCGCAGTCGACAGCTGGTTTCCCACGCCCAGCTGGTCCCCGACATAGACGATCAGGCCGGCGATCACCACGTTGGAGAAGAACGAGACCGTGAACACCTTGTCGTCGAAGATGCCGTCCAGGTAGGCGCGGAGGCCGCCGAACACCGCGTCCAGCGCGGCGACCACCGCGATCGGCAGGTAGGGCTGGAGGCCCAGCGGCACCTGTGGCTCGAAGAACACCCCGACCAGGACCCCGATCACCAGGCCGAGGACCGGGATCACTCCGGCTCCGGGGAGCCGGCGTGGGCGAACCGGAGCGTCCTCGCCGCCCGACCCGGGACCGTGATCGAGTCCCGCGCCGTGATGTCCATCCTCACGCCGAAGTTGTTCTGAAAGTCGATCCATGCCTGCCCGGCTGCGGTGTCGTAGAAGTTGGCTTGCAGTGTGTCGGGATCCCCGATCACCGTGACGACGTACGGTCGCCGCAAGGATACGCCGTTGACCGTGATGGCACTGCTGGCGCTCCGGATCGAGGTCAACGTGATGACCCGCTGGCTGTTCAGCGCGATCGCCTCCGCGCCGGCCTGCCAGAGCCCATTCACCAGCACCTGCAGGTCGCTGTCGAGGACTTTGCCGCGGTGGCCGAGCGACTCGTCCTGGGAGTTGTCCACGGTGATCTCGATACCCGGGCCCCTGGCCGGCACCGCCCCGGTGACCAGCTCCAGCCGGGCCAGCTGGCGGCTGTAGCCCTCCGACAGCTCGGCGAGTTGCCGGCCGGACGCCTCGAGCCCGGCCACCTCGGTGCCCAGTTCGGTCACGGTCTGCCGCATCTCGTCGACCTGGTCGCGCTGCTCCACGATCTGGGAGATCAGCTGCGAGCGCTCCTCCGCCAGCTCCGGCTGGCGCTGCTCGTTCTGCACCGCCGAGATGCCGAGCATCGCGCCGAACACAGCCAGCGTGGCCACCACGCCGACGATCGCGATGCCGCGGCCGCGGCGCGGCCCGCGCCCGCCCGTCGGGCCGCCCCGCCGGCGTGCGGCGGTGGCGTAGTCGGCGTCGACGCTGTTCGCCAGTAGGTCGGTGAGCAGCGACATCGACTCATCGACGCGCCGCGGCGGGCGCGTCGTGGAGTGGCCGGTCCGCGCTCCCATGTCAGGTCCGCGGCCGGCTCAGCAGCTTGTACACCTGCCAGGCGTACAAGAACCCGCCCCACCAGTACAGCCCGGTCCCCCAGATAGCGAACGCCCAGCCGAACACGGTGGCCAGCGTGGGCACCGTGCCGGTCCCTTCGCCGAGCAGCAACAGCGGGAACGCGTACAGCAGGTTGAAGGTGGCGGCCTTGCCGAGGAAGTGCACCGGCAGCCGGTTGTAGCCGCGGGTGCGCAGGAACGGCACCAGCGAGAACAAGAACACGTCGCGCAGCGGCAGGATCAACGCCAGCCACCACGGGATGATGTCCCGCAGCGCCAGGCCGATCACCACGGCCAGGATGTAGCACCGGTCGGCGATGGGATCCAGGTACTGGCCGACGCGGGTGGTCTGGTTGAACCGTCGGGCAAGCTTGCCGTCGAGGTAGTCGGTGATCCCGGACGCGGCCAACACCACCAGCGCCCAGCCGTCTGCGCGCGGCCCCAGCACCAGCCACAGGAAGAGGGGTACGCCCGCCAGCCGCGCCGCGCTCAGCAGGTTGGGGATGGTGAGCACCCGGTCGGTGACCACACGGTCGTCGCCGCGTTGCACCACCGCGTGAGTCCTCCCCGAAGCCGGCACCGACGAGTGTGAGGGTAGTACGTCGCGGGGTGGTTCAGCGCGTCGGTTCACCGCGGGACCACTCCAAGATCGAGCACCGCCACCCCGGTCAGCCGGCCGGAGCGGAGGTCACCGAGTGCCCGGTCCGCCGATTCGAACGGGTACGTCGTCGCGTGCACCGCCACCGGGAGCCGCGCGGCCAGGCGCAGCAACTGTTCACCGTCGGCCCGGGTGTTGGACGTGACGCTGGTGAGGGTCCGCTCGCGGAACAGGTGGCGGTCGTAGTCCAGCACCGGCACGTCGGTGAGGTAGATGCCGGCCACGGCGAGCGTCCCACCAGGCCCGAGTGCGGCCAGCGCCGGCGGCACCAGATCGCCCACCGGCGCGAACAGGATCGCTGAGTCCAACGGCACGGGAGGCGCCTGGTACGCGTCCTGGGCGGACGCCGCGCCGAGCGCACAGGCCAGTTGCTGCGCCTCCGGGCCGCGGGTCATGACGTGGACCTCGGCGCCCTGGGCAAGGGCGATCTGTGCGGTCAGGTGCGCGCTGGCGCCGAACCCGTAGATGCCCAGTCGTCCGCCGGGCGGCAGCTGCGCGCGACGCAGCGCCCGGTAGCCGATGATCCCGGCGCACAGCAGCGGTGCCGCCATGACGTCGTCACCGGCATCCGGCAGCCGGTAGGCGTACGCCTCAGGCACGGTCGCGTACTCCGCGAATCCGCCGTCGGCGTCCCATCCGGTGTACTCAGACGCCGGGCACAGGTTCTCGGACCCGGTTCGGCACCAGGTGCAATGGCCGCAGCTGCGGCGCAGCCACGCCACGCCGACCCGGTCGCCCACGTCGAAGCGCGAGGCGTTCACCCCGCGCTCGACCACCCGGCCGACGATCTCGTGGCCGGGCACCCGGCGTGGGGCCTTGGCCGGGAGCTCACCGAGGGCCAGGTGCAGGTCGGTCCGGCAGACCCCACAGGCACTGACCTGCACGAGCATCTCGTCGGGTGCGGGTGTGGGCACCGGCCGGTCCGCGAGCCGCAGCAGCGGCCCGTCGGGCAGCCCGGTGACCTCCCAGGCCCTCATCGTGCGCACGCCCCCATCGAACAGGGTCGGTCCAACGTGCTAGTGGCCGGTCCGCACCAGCCGGCCCAACTCGGCGCCCCACGCCTCGGCCCGGGCCAGCTCCCCGTCGAGCAGCGGCCCCGGCGTGTCGGCGACGAAGAAGCTCGTCGGCCGTACCGCCCGGCCGTAGCCCAGACGGCTCGTGACCCGCTCGGCCTTACGGGCTGCCGAGCCGGGCAGCCGTCGCACCTTGGCCACCCGGGTGTCGAAGGCCGCGACCCGCTGCACCGGCGCACCGTCGCGGGCAGTGGGCAGCTCGCTCAGCCACTCCCGGAGACCGCGGCTGTCGCTGCCGTGCCTGGCTCCCTGCCGATGGGCGTCCTGCCTGGTGCTCGCCCGGCTCATCGAAAACGCATGCGTCGGGCCGCCCACGAGGACCAGCTCGGCATGGGCCGCCGCGTCGACCGGTACATCGCCCACCTCGCCGACCTCCACCTCCAGCTGGGTGCCCAGGCCGGCGGCGATCGCCTGCGCCACCTGCTCGGTGTTGCCGAACATCGATTCGTACACCACGAGTGCCTTCATGACGGCCTCCTCGCTCCTCGTCGCTTCGTCCAGGCTGCGACCGGGCGCCCGCTCGGGGCAGGCCCGATAGTCGGCCGGCAGCGGGTCGGAGGTCCCGCCCGTGGGCCCAGCGCAGGACAAAACGCCCACCCGACGGTGCCCCGCCACGAAACGTGACGGGGCACCTGAGTTGGGTGGTGGGGGTCAGTTCTTGAAGGCGTCCTTGACCTTCTCCCCCGCCTGCTTGAGGTCGGACTTCGCCTGGTCGGTCTTGCCCTGGCGCTTCAGGGAGTCGTCGCCGGTGGCGTCGCCGACAGCCTCCTTGGCCCGGCCGGCCAGGCCTTCGGCCTTGTTCTGTGCCTTGTCCTCGTTGCCCACAGCGGTTTCCTTCCTGCTCGGCGGTGGTCTTGACACTGTGCCCAGCAGCCTCTGGGCTGAATCGTGTGGATTGTCACGATCGTCGCGCCGCGGCGCGGCGATGAGTCTTCGTCCGGGAGATGGTCTGCACTCCACCCGCCGTTCCCAACCCATTGGACAGGTGCCGCATGCAGCCGGACGAGCACAGCTTCGCGCAACAGACCGTCTATCCCGACCTGAGCGAGGCCACCGCAGTCGTGTCCGACGTCGTACGGGCGGTGCGCGACGAGCACCTGGCTGTACAGACGCCGTGCGCCGGCTGGTCGGTGGCGACGGTGCTTGACCACCTCGCGGGGCTCAGCATCGCGTTCACCGACGCCGCTCGGGGCGACCTGGAGGCCGGGAACCGGGCGCCGTCGCCGGACGCGACGCACCTGGACCCGCGGTTCCGCAGCTCGACCCCGGTTGCGCTCGCCGCGCTGGCGGCCGCCTGGCGTGACCCGTCGGCGTGGTCCGGCATGACCCGGGCCGGTGGTGTCGACCTGCCCGGCGAGGTCGCCGGCCTGGTAGCCCTGAACGAGGTCGTGGTGCACGGCTGGGATCTGGCCGCGGCCAGCGGGCAGACCTACCAGCCGCCGGTGGCGGCGGTCGAAGCGGCGCTGCCGTTCGTCACGGCCAGCGTCCAGGAGAACCCGGAGGGCACGCCCGGCCTGTTCCAGGCTCCCCTGCTGGTACCCGACGGTGCCCGCCCGCTGGAACGCCTCCTGCGGCTCACCGGCCGGGACCCCGGATGGCGCCCCGGCCCCTGACCGATCCCTCGAGTTCCTGCATTCTCCTGCGGGGCGCCCACCACCGTGGATATTCTGAGCGGCCAATCGAGCGGTTGTCGGGGTGGCGAAGCGCCATGGGCAGCAGGCCTGAGCACGTAGCGAATGTGGTGGTCGGGTCCGGGTTCGGCGGTTCCGTGACCGCGTTCCGGCTGGCGCAGGCGGGGCAGGACGTCGTCCTGCTCGAACGCGGGAAGCCCTACCCGCCGGGCTCGTTCGCCCGCACCCCCACCCAGATGAGCCGCAACTTCTGGGACCCGAGCGAAGGCCTGCAGGGGTTGTTCGACATCTGGTCGTTCCGCGGCATCGAGTCCGTCGTCTCCAGCGGCCTGGGCGGCGGCTCCCTGATCTACGCCAACGTCTTGCTGCGCAAGGACGAGAACTGGTTCGTCACCGAGAACACCGATCCCGGCGGCGCCCGGCCGTGGCCGGTCAGCCGGGCCGACCTCGAGCCGCACTACGACGCGGTCGAGCAGATGATCGGCGTGCAACGGTTCCCTGCGGGTCAGCCGGGATACGAGTCGTCGGCGAAGACCACGGCCTTCACGGCGGCGGCGGATCGCCTGGGCCTGGAGTGGCAGCTGCCTCCGCTGGCGGTCAGCTTCAGCCCCAACGGCGGCCCCGCTGCACGCGGGCTGCCGATCCCGGACCCTGCCTACGGCAACCTGCACGGCTTGCCTCGGCGCACCTGCATGATGACCGGGGCCTGTGACCTCGGCTGCAACAACGGCGCGAAGAACACCCTCGATCACACCTACCTGTCGGCGGCCGCGTTCCACGGTGCTGACCTGCGGACCCGCTGCGAGGTGCGCTCGTTCGCGCCGCTGCCCTCGGGTGGCTGGCTGGTGCGCTACGTCCAGCACCTTCCGGAGCACGAGGGATCGCCCACCGCCACCCGCCGGCTGCCGCTGCACGAGATCACCTGCGACCGGCTGCTGCTGGCCGCCGGCACACTGGGCAGCACCTTCCTGCTGCTCGCCAACCGGTCCATGCTGCCCGCGGCCAGCCCGATGCTGGGCCACCGATTCAGCGGCAACGGGGACCTGTTGGGCTTCGTCCTGGACGCGTACGAGGCCGGACTGGACGGCAGCCTCGGGGCGTCTTCCGCGCCGGTGATCACCAGCGCGATCAGGGTCGCGGACGCGCTCGACGGCGGGTCGGGCCGCGGCTTCTACATCGAGGACGCCGGCTATCCCGGGTTCGTCGACTGGCTGGTCGAGGCCGGAGATCTCGGCCGGCAGGTTCGCCGCTGGGCGGAGTTCGCCGTGGAGCGGATCCGGGCCCGGCTGATCGGGGCGCCGCGCAGCCAGATCAGCACCGCGATCGCGCGGGCCCTGGGACCGGGCCGCGCGTCGGGCGGTGCGATGCCGCTGCTGGGCATGGGCCGCGACCAACCCGACGGCGTGATGCGGCTGCGGTCGGGCTACCTGGACGTGGACTGGACGACCGAGACGAGCAAGGACTTCTTCGACGAGGTGCGCGGCACGATGGCCGAACTGGCCGAGGCCATGGACGGCACGTTCGTCGGCAACCCGATGGACTGGATGCAGCGCGTGATCACCGTGCATCCGCTGGGCGGGGTGCCGATGGGACACGACCGTACCGCCGGGGTCGTGGACGGCCACGGAGAGATGTTCGGGCATCCCGGGCTCTACGTGGTGGATGGCTCGGTGATGCCCGGCCCGGTCGGCGCGAACCCCAGCCTCACCATCGCCGCGTTCGCCGACCGAGCGGCCGAGCACATCATCGAGTCGTCCGGCCCCCGTACCCGCAGTGGAACCACCAGGCAGACCGGGAGAGCGCCGTCATGAGCAGCCGCACCGCGTCGAGTGGCGCCACCGCACCGGTCGGAGTGCGGTTCACCGAGACCATGTCCGGCTTCGTCACGCTCGGCGAGACCGACCCGGAGCGGGGCTATCGCCGGGGCAAGGCTGACGGGACGGCGCTGTCGTTCCGGCTCACCATCAGCACCGACGACGTGGCCGCGTTCCTGGCCGACCCCGAGCACGCCGAGGTCGCGGAGGGGCGGATCGACTGCGAGGTGCTCGGCGGTCGCCGACCGGTCCAGTCCGGCCGGTTCCAGCTGTTCGTCGCCGAGCCAGCGGGTGCCCGCAGCATGCGCTACCGGCTCACGTTCGCCGACTCCGCGGGAAACGACCTCACCCTGGTCGGCCGCAAGGACGTGCGCAACGACCGCGGGCTGGACGCGTGGGCCGACACCACGACGCTGTTCACGCGGATCCTGGTGGGCCACGTCGACGAGGATGCCGACGCCGACGCACAGGTGACCGCGGCCGGCATCCTGCGCATCTCGGTACCCGCCTTCGCCCGGCAGCTGACCACGTTCCGCGCCGACGGCCCCTCGGTGCCGGCCCGTGTATCAGGCCTGTGGTCGTTCGGCTCCTTCTTCACAACGCAGTTGTGGCAGGTATACGGCCCACGACGAAGGGGTGGCACCGGATGAGCGTCGAGCCGGCCGCCATCCCTGCCGCCCGGCAGGCTCCCGCTCCCGCGGCACCGCTCAGCCGGCCGGTGTCGAGCGCCGACGACCCGGCCACCACCTTCGTCCCGCAGGCGGCGACTCGATGGCTGCGCCCCGGACTCCTCCTGCGCTCGGCCGGGGAGGTGGTGATCAGCAAGATCCTCGGCGAGTACAACGACAAGCGCGAGGTGATGGCTGCGCTCCCGTCGGACCCGCCGCTGGACCTGCACACCGACCACCAGGACGTCTGGTTCGACTTCGTCTCCGACACCGGGGACGGGTTCGACGCGACGTACGCGGTGGCGGAGCTGCTGGCCAGGCCGAGCCTCAGCCCACGCACTGCCGACGGCTCGGAACTCGAGCTGCCGGCCGGCCGGCTGCTGGTGATGGGCGGGGACCAGTGCTATCCGTCCGCCTCGGTCGACGGGTACGAGAACCGGCTGATCGGCCCGTACCGGGCGGCCTTGCCGCACGCCCCGGAGACCGGTCAGCGGCACCTGCTGGCCGTACCCGGCAACCACGACTGGTACGACGGGCTGACGGCGTTCATGCGCACCTTCTGCCAAGGACGCGACTTCGGCGGCTGGCTGACCGGCCAGTCCCGCAGCTACTTCACTGCCCGGCTGCCCGGACGCTGGTGGCTGTGGGCGGTCGACATCCAGTTCGACACCTACATCGACGACGTGCAACTGCGCTATCTGCGTGCGCGCGCCGAGCAGCTGCAACCGGGCGACGCGGTGATCCTGTGCTCGGCCAAGCCGAGCTGGGTGGCCGCCCAGGAACCCGAGCATGCCGAGGCGTACAGCACCCTCGACTTCCTCGACCGCACCCTGATCCGGCCGACCGGCGCGCACCTGCGCGTGTGCCTGAGCGGCGACCTGCACCACTACGCCCGGTACGAGGCGGCCGACGGGGCGCAGAAGGTGACCGCGGGCGGGGGCGGCGCCTACTTGTCAGCGACCCATCACCTGCCACGGGCGGTGACCGTGCCGCCCCCGGCATCGAGGGCACGCGGCCGCACCGAGCCGGTTCGGCACGATCTGAGAGCCAGCTACCCCGCACCGGCCGAGTCTCGTCGCGCCGGACTCGGGGTGCTCGGCCTGCCGTGGACCACCAAGTCCTTCACGCTGCTCATGGGCGGTGTTCAGACGCTTGTCTTCCTCGCGATCGGGTGGGCGTTCAGCCCGCAGACGCTGTCGCTGGGCCACCGGCTGGTCGCCACGGCGGAGCGCCTCGCCGACGCCACGCCCGGCCGGCTGGCCGCCACCTTCCTGGACAGCCTCGGGAGCCTCACGCTGGCGCTGCTGGTGGTCGGCGCGGCGGTTGCGTTCACCAAGCAGTCCCGCAGCATCAAGGGCTGGCTCGTCGGGTCCGTCCACGGCCTGCTGCAGCTCACCCTGGCGGTGCTGGTCACCTACGCTGCCGTGTCCCTCACCGCGGGGTTGCCGAGCGTGGCGATGCTGGTCGCGACGCTGGCCCTGGTATTCGTGGTGGGCGGCATCGTGGCCACCGAGCTGGTCGCGGTCTATCTGGTGCTCGCCGACCGGGTCGGGCTGAACAGCAACGAGCTGTTCGCCGCGCAGGCGATCGGCGACTTCAAGAACTTCCTGCGGCTGCAGGTGGATGCCACCGGCGAGCTGGTGATCCATCCGATCGGGGTGCGTCGGGTGCCTCGTCACTGGCGCGTGGCGCCGTCCGACAGCGCCGGTCCTCGGTTCGTCCCCGACGGCACCCATGCCCTGCGGGTGGGCGGCACGGAAACCGTCGAGTGCCAACTGATCGAGGACCCGGTCCGGGTCAGCCCCGACCCGCGGCCCGTGACCGCGTGAGAGGACGAACCGATGGCTGCGCCGGCTCTGCATGAGCGAACCGTGCCGTTCACGGCCGGTGACGGGATGCCCCTGCACCTGGTGAACGTCCGTGGCCAGCATCCGCCCTCCAAGCCGCCGGTCATCCTGGTGCACGGGGCCGGCGTCCGTGGCAACATCTTCCGGGCGCCGGTGCGGCGGACGGTGGTGGACGCCCTCGTCGACGAGGGGCACGACGTGTGGCTGGAGAACTGGCGGGCCTCGATCGACGTGCCCGCTAACCAGTGGACTCTCGACCAGGCGGCGCTGTACGACCATCCGGCCGCCGTCCGGGCGGTCCTCGCCGACACCGGTGCCACCGAGGCGAAGGCGATCATCCACTGCCAGGGATCGACCTCGTTCGCGATGTCGGCAGCCGCCGGACTGGTGCCACAGGTGAGCACGATCATCAGCAACGCCGTCTCGTTCCACCCGGTGGTGCCCTGGTGGTCTCGGCTGAAGGCCCGGCTGTCCGGGCCGATCTCGCAGGTGGTGTCGTACCTGGACCCGGGGGCCGGCGACCGGCCGGAGAACCGGTGGACGCGGGGCATCACGGTGGCCGTCCGGGCCACCCACCACGAGTGCGGCAATACCGTGTGCAAGCTGGTCAGCTTCACCTATGGAGCCGGCTTCCCGGCGCTGTGGGAGCACCGCAACCTCAACGCCGAGACGCACGAGGTGTTCATCCCCCGCGAGTTCGGCAAGGTGCCGCTGAGCTTCTTCCGGCAGATCGCCCGGGCGATCAGCGCCGGGCACCTGGTGGCGTACACCCGGATGCCTGGCCTGCCGGACGACTACATCGCCCAGCCGGTGCAGACCGAGGCCCGGTTCGTGCTGCTCACCGGGCGGAAGAACAAGTGCTTCCTGCCCCAGAGCCAGCTGGAGTCGTACCGGTGGCTGGACCAGCAGCGTCCGGGACTACACGGGGTGCACGTGTTCGACGACTACAGCCACCTGGACGTGTTCATGGGCAAACGGGCGGCCGACGACATCTTCCCGACGGTGCTCGCCGAGCTCGAAGGCTAGTCTCGGTCACGCGGCCCCCGGGGGGCGCCAGCGTCAGGGGCAGTCGGTCACCACGGTCAGGCCGGTGACGTCCGCCAGGTTCAGCAGCACTCGGCCACCCTCGGTGTCCAGCAACAGCCGACCGCCCTGCGCGCCCAGCACCTGCCCACACGCGGTGCCGCCGGCCGACGACACCTCGACGAGGCCGGGCCGATCCGAGCTGTCGGCCGGCCACCACGCCGAGCTGGTGGCCACGGCGAGGACGGCCACGGCGACGTAGGTCAGCACGATGCCGGTGCGCAGCCGGCGGCCGGCGCCCTCGGGCTGCTGCCCCCCGCCGAAGCCGTACACCGGCCAGGCCACCGAGGCGACCAGCGCGGTGGCCACACAGCTGAGCACCAGCGCGAGCAGGACCAGCAGTCCGGCCACCAACTGAAGCCACCCGGGGCGGCCCCCGGGGTCCCGCTGCAGCACACCGCACAGGCCGATGAACCCGAGCACCGCGAGCTGCACGCCATGCCAGCCGCGCGCCGAACCCTGCAGCGTGGTCAATCGATCCACGTCATCGGTGGCCATCCGGACCACCCCGTCGATCAGCGTAGACCCGTGCACCGGACATCGGAATCCGCTCTTCGGGCACCACGGGGCGGATCGGCCGATTCCCGGACGATCACCGTTGACAGCCCCCAGATCCCCTGCTCCTATGACGATCGCCGGTCGGTCACATTCGGGGATTGGGGAATAACTATGCGCAAGGCCTTGTTGGTCACCGCGGCGGCGCTGACGCTGCCGCTTCTCGCGCCGGTAGCCAGCGCACCGGGATCACCACCAGCGACACAGCCGGGATCGGGTCCGGCCCCTGCGGCGGCCTGCGACCCGCTGACCCCGGCGGAGTACGCCGGCCGGATCCCCACCGGCGAGGACGTACTCGGCTTCGCGCTCGGCGAGCAGGAGGTGACCGTCGAGGAGTCCGACACCTACCTACAGGCGGTCGACGATGCCAGCCGGCGAGTGAGCACGGGAGTGCTCGCGGTCTCGCAGGAGGGGCGGCCGCTGCGCTATGCGGTGGTCGGCCGGCCAGCCGACGTCCGCAAGGCCCAACGGGCAGCCGCGCGCCTCCGCGACCCGGACACCTCCCCCGCCCGGGCCCGCCGGATCGCAGCCACCGCACCGGCGATCGCCTGGGTTGCGGGCAACGTACACGGCAACGAGGAGAGCGGGACCGACGCGGCGCTGAAGGTGCTGTACGACCTGGCGGACCGGACCGACTGCGCGGCCCGGCAGATCCGCGACAACACGGTCACGGTGATCCTGCCGACCCAGAACCCCGACGGTCGGGAGGCGGACACCCGCCGCAACCACTACGGGTTCGACCTGAACCGGGACTGGTTCGCCCGGACCCAGCCGGAGACCGACGGCAAGCTGGAGGCACTGCGCCAGTACCCGCCGGTGCTGTTCATCGACGACCACGAGATGGGGCGCGGTGGGTTCTTCTTCCCGCCGAACGCCGACCCGGTCTACCACGACGTCGCGGACCGGTCGATCGGCTGGATCAACGACCTGTACGGCGCCGCCATGGCGGACGTGTTCACCACCTTGGGGCTGCCGTTCTTCAACTATTCGGTCTACGACCTGTTCTACATGGGGTACGGCGATACGGTGCCCACGACCGCGTTCCTGGGTGCCGGCATGACCTTCGAGAAGACCGGCAGCGATCCGATCGCGCAGCGCACGTTCGAGCAGTCCACCGCGGTGTGGACGTCACTGTTCGCGCTCAGCGGCGACAAGGAGTCGGTCCTTCGCGGCTGGGCCGCTTCGCACCGGCAGGCGCTCAAGCAGGGCCGGCGCGGCTTCCTGGAGCCGAACCAGGTCTGGGCGCCGGGCAACACCGTGCAGCGGGAGGTTCCGGACGAGAAGGTGCGGCACTACTTCATCGAGCCGCCGGGTCCAGGCAAGGCCGACCAGGTGGCCGAGGTGGTACGGCGGCTGCAGCGGATGGACGTCGAGGTGTACCGGCTGACCGCGCCGCTGATCGTGCCGGACTACCGGCCGTATGCCGAGACCGCCCGGCAGCGGACGCTGCCCGTGGGCACCTACTGGATCCCGATGGCCCAGGCGCAGAAGCACTGGGTGCAGGCGATGCTGAACGAGGACACCTACGTCCCGTTCCCGTACTTCTACGACGTCACGGCTTGGAGCGGGCCGCTGCTGGCCAATGTCGCCGGTGGCCGCTCCGGTGCGGTGCTGGAGCCGGCCGCCGAACCGGCCCCCGAGGTGGCCGCACCGCAGGCTCCGGGGCTGCCGCCGGGCGGAGCGAGTATCGGCCTGTGGCAACTCGATGACGGCACCGGCGCGACCGAGTCCTCCGGCTGGATGCGGTGGCTGTTCGACCACAAGTGGCAGATCCCGTTCCGGGAGGTCCGCAGCGACGGGATCGTCGCCGGGGCGCTGGCACCGATCGACGTGCTGGTGGTGCCCAACGGGGACGCGGAGACCGCCTACGAGGAGCTCGGATCGCAGGGGCAGCGCGAGTTGCGCCAGTGGCTCGCCGACGGCGGCCGCTTCGTCGGTCTACGTGGCGGGACCGAGCTGGCCGCTTTGCTGCAGCTGACCACGGGCCGGCTCAGCTCCCCCACGTCGGCGATCCCCGGTTCGCTGATCCACGCCGACGTGGCCCCCGGCCCGCTGGCCGAGGGCGTCGGCACGGACGTGTGGAACTTCTACGAGTACGACAACGTGCTGTGGACCAACTTCCGCCGGGCGGTGGCCGTCAGCTACCCGGCCGCGGACAGCGAAGACTTCTTCGTGTCCGGGTTCGCCGAGGGCGAGGAGGAGCTCGGCGGCACCGCGGCGGTGCTGGACGAGCCGTACGCCGACGGCCGGGTGGTCGTGTTCGCCGGGGAGCCCAACTTCCGCGCCTTCACCGGCGGGACGCAGCAGATCCTGTGGAACGCCATGTTCGGCCCCGACCCCAGCTGGATGCACGCGGCCCGCACGGCGGGTGCCGGGCAGCAGGCGAAGTGGGCGACGGCGCGTGCGGCGGCGGCCGAATCGGTCCGCGGTCTCACCGACATGGACGAGAGCCTGGTGCTGACGGTGCGGGCGTCCGCCGCAGGTGCCACCGACCAGGTGCTGGCCGAGTACGGGCTGTCCGCGCAGCCCGAGCCGATCGGGTCCGGGCAGGTGCGCTACGTGGTGCCGATGCGCACCGCCGACCAGAGCCCGGTGGCGCGCGACCTCAGCGTCGACCTGCGCCAGCAGGTGGGCGACGGGGTGGTGGCCGCTCGGTTCCCCAACTGAGCCCCGCTCCAGTGAAGCGTCCGGGGCCGTGCCCAGCGCGCGGCCCCGGACCGGCGTCGGTCAGGACAGCAGCAGCGCGCTGCGGGGCGTCTCCAGCGTCACGCGCAGGGCGGACGGGCCGGACCGGACCGGGACGTCCACGCCGAGCACGTCGAGCGCACGCCGCAGCCGCGTCGGGTCGGGGCTCTGCAGTTTCAGACCGGCCAGCCGAGCTTGCGGCAGGTCGCGGTCTGCCGGATGCGGGGTCTGCCCCCAGTCGATCAGGAACGGCAGCAGGCCTTCGCTGGGCAGCGGCGTAGCCCGGGTCATCCGCCACTCCAGCAGCCCGCCCTCGGCCGTACGCCGGGACATCGACACGACCCGACCCACGTCGACTCCCTGCTCACGTGCGGCTGCGACGTCGGCGGCGAGGTCGGTGCTGCGCAGCGCCCAGGTGACCATCCGCGGCGCGGTCAGCGACTCCAGCCCGAAGAGCTGCGGCTGCCCGTTCCCGCGCTCCTGGGGCAGCACACCGATGATCTCCAAGTAGCTGTCGTCGCTCAGGCCCACCAGGTAGTTCGCGGTGCCGGCCGGATGCCGGCCACCGAACACCGGCGCAAGCCCGGTCCGCTCCTCGAAGTCCTGCACGGCGGACTCCAGGTCCGGCACGCCGTACACCAGATGGTCCAACGCCAGACCGGTCATGATGCCGCCGCCGGCTCAGTGCGCCACGTGGAACCGTCGGCGGCGAAACCGCGGCTGCTCGATCTGGTCCACCACGGCCAGGGCGAGATCGGCCGCAAAGATCGCCGACTCCCCCGCCTCGTCCCGGAGCGGGACGTCGTCGCTGACCCGGTGCCGCCTGGTGACCTCCTGGGGCTCCCAGGCGGTCACGTACTCGACTCCGCCCACCGGATCGCTCGGCGGCCGGCGGCTGTGGGAGATGCGGGCGTGACCGCGGCCGGCCGCCTCCCGCACGATCTCGTGACCAGCGAAGCCGGTGCCGCCCAGGACCGCGATCCTCGCCATGGCCCTACGTGTATCACAGCGGCCCGACCGTCGCTCCTCGCAGTCTCAAGTGCCTCGTACCGCGAGATGATTCACATGGCCGCAACGCTGAACACCGCGACACTGAACCCCCGGGCAGGCGCTGCCGTCCCCAGTCGCCGGCCCCGCACACCGCGAGATCGCAAGGCGCCGATGTCCAGCCCCGCACGACGGGTGATCGGCACCGTCAACGTCGTCCAGGGGGTCGCGAGCCTGTTCGCCCTGATCGCGGCGTACGGGCTCGCCGAGCGGCTGGTGGTCGCGCAGGAGCAGGCCCGCTCCGGAGCACTGGCCGTCCACACCGTGCACTGGTGGGGACCGGACTTCGCGCTGACGCTGAGCATGAGCGTGCTGCTGGTCGGCGCCGCATCCGGTCTGGTCGGCAGCGCCATCCAGCAGAGCATCATCTTCGCGCAGCGGGCGGGTCACGAGACGCTGGAGCAAGGTTTCGTGTGGTGGTACCTGCTGCGGCCGGTGTGGTCGGCGCTGCTCGGGGCGGTCGTGGTGATCACCGCCGACGCCGGCCTGATCGGGATCGGCGACCAGACGACGTCGGCCGCCGGGGTCACCGTGCTGGTCGCGCTGGGCTGCCTGGCCGGACTGTTCACCGACAAGGCGCTGCAGCGTCTACGCCCGCTGCTCGGCGCCTCCGATCCGCAGCGTCCCACGTCGTCGACCACCGGCGTCGCCTAGGCGGTAGCGACATGCCACCATCGTCGCCAACGCCTAGGAGGATGCTGAATGAGAATCCTGCACGTGGGATCCACCGGCAACGTCGGGACCGCCGCCGGGAAGGCGCTGCGCGATCGCGGGCACGAGGTCGTGTCGGCGCACCGCGGCTCCGACGAGCATCCCGTCGACATCACCGACCCGGACTCGATCGCCCGCCTGCTGGAGACGGTCGGCCAACTGGACGCCGTCGTCTCCACGGCAGGCCGCACACCGTTCGGCGCCTGGGACGATCTCGGGCGTGCGGAGATCCTGGCCGGGCTGAACGACAAGTTCCTCGGCCAGGTCGAACTGGTGCGCCAGGCCACGCAGCACGTCCGGCCGGGCGGCTCGTTCACCCTGACCACGGGGATCCTGGGTCGGGAGCCGGTCCGCGACGGCAGTGTGGCGGCCGCGATCAATGGTGCGCTGGAGGCGTGGGTACAGGCGTCCGCCGGCGAGCTGTGGGGCCGGTTCCGGATCAACGCGGTCAGCCCGACGGTGCTGTCGTCGTCCCGGGAGGCGTACGCCTCGGCCATGCCCGGGTATCCGGCCGCGCCGGCCGAGGAGGTGGGTCTGACGTTCGTCCGGTCCATCGAGTCGATGGAGACCGGTCGGATCTACATCCTGTGACCCAACGGCGCTAGCGGCGCGGGGACGTGACCTCGTCCGCGACCAGGGCGACGTGCAGGGACGTCCGGATGTCGGGATCATCCAGGTCGACGCCGAGCACGCTCGCCGCCTTGGCCAACCGGTCGTAGAGGACGGGGCGGGAGATGTGCAGGCTGGCCGCGGCCTCGGACTTGCCGGCCGGGTGGGTGACGAGCGCCCGAACGGCATCCAGCAGGCTGGTGTGCCCGAGCCGGTCGTGGTCGCGCAACGGCCCCAACTCGCGGTCGACGAACATCCGTACCCGGTCGTCATCGCCCAGCAGGGCGAGCAGCCCCCGCAGGTGCACGTCCTCGAGCCGCAGCACCTGGTCGGCGCCCACCTCGGAACGCACCGACTCGACCACGTGCTGCGCCTCGCGGAGGGTGCGGTCGAACTCGGCCGCCCGGGTCGCCGGCCGCCCGGCCCCCACCAGCACGGGGTGTCGGCGCCGTACCCGGGCGGCCAGGTCGTTCACGGGCCGCTCGGGGTCGTCCGAGGCGGGAAGCGACAGCAGGGCCCGCACGTCGTGCTCGAGCTCGCTCACCAGCGCCGGGACCCGCCCCTCGTGGCAGGCATGCACCGTCGCCGCGACCACCTCCTCCAACAGCGAGCCCGATCCTCCGGCGGCCGCCCGCTCCACCCGGGGTCTCAGCGTCACGCCCACCAGCTGCCGATCGGCGGTCGGCAACCCGGCGAGTTCGCAGCGGCGCAGGAGATCGGGGTCGGTGGGGTCCGCGAGCACCCCCAACAGCAGTTCGTGGTGCGTCCGCCGGACCATGCCGTCCCGCTGCCGGTCGTGCAGCCGGTGCAGGGCCAGCGCTGCTGCCGCCCGTTCGGCCATCACCACCACGTGCTCGGTCGGCGGCTGCGACATCTGCACCACCAGCCGTCCCCAGCCGCGGTCGCGTTTGCCGACCCGGGTGACCAACCAGCCGTTCGCCTGGTGCCAGGTGGACCGCCCGTCGAGGCGGACGTCGCGGGACCGAGCGGGCCAGTCGGCGAGGAACCCGGCGATGTCGTCCGGACCGACCCGGTAGTCCAGCACCTGGTGCTCCTCGCTCTCCAGAACCACCGCGCTGCCGGCCAGCCGCTGCACCGCCTCCAGAATCTCCCGTGGACCGGCCTCGGCGATGCTCAGGTCGGTGAACGTGTCGTGCACGCGTTGAGCCTCGCGCAGCTCGGCCAGTTGCTCGTCGACGATGCGCTCGCCGACGGCCTGGGCCACGGCGGCGAACCGGACCTCACGCGTCAGCGCCACCAGCGGCAGGTGCAGCCGCTCGCAGGCGTCGATCAGGGCCTGCGGCATCGACGTCCAGCGGCGACCCAGCTCGATCACCAGCCCCGCGACCCGGCCGTCCGCGAGGCTGTCGGCGTACGTCTGGAGACCGGCAGGGGTGTCCGGTATCGCGATCCCGGTGCTGAGCAGCAGGTCGCCGGCGCGCAGCAGCCTGGCGATGTCGGCCAGCTCGGCCGAGTGCACCCACCGCACTTCGCTGTCCAGGCCTGCGCGACCGGCCAGCACCTCGGGTCCGGCCGCGCGGACGGCCGGCATCGCCAGCACGTCGGCCACCGACAGCCCTGCCACGCCGCGAACCTCCCACCACCGGCCGGGCGACAATGTGTCGCTCCTGGCGCTGCAATCCTACAGATCGAAGCCCGGTCGGTGTCCCGGCGACGACCACGATGAAAGGGACCGAGCGAAGGAGCGCAGGCCCCATGAGCACCGCCAGCACACGTCGGCTCGACCACCGGATCACGCACTGGGTCAACGGCACCCGCTTCGCCGGGACGTCCGAGCAGTGGGCCGACGTCAGCAACCCGGCCACCGGCCAGGTCTCCGGCCGGGTCGCCCTGGCCAGCAAGGCCGACACCGACGCCGTCATCGCCGCCGCCAAGCAGGCGGCCGCCGGCTGGGCGAACACGTCCCTGGCCACGCGCACCCGGATCGTCTTCCGGTTCCGGGAACTACTGAACCAGCGCAAGGACGAGTTGGCCCGGCTGATCACGGCCGAACACGGCAAGACGCATTCCGACGCGCTCGGCGAGATCGCCCGCGGTCAGGAGGTGGTCGAGCTCGCCTGCGGCATCGCACACCTGCTCAAGGGCGGCACCAGCGTGAACGCCTCGGCCGGCGTCGACGTGCGGTCCACGCACGCCCCGCTCGGGGTGGTCGGCATCGTGAGCCCGTTCAACTTCCCGGCCATGGTGCCGATGTGGTTCTTCCCGATCGCGCTCGCCGTCGGCAACACCGTGGTGCTCAAGCCCAGCGAGAAGGACCCCTCGGCCGCCGTGTGGCTGGCCGAGCTGTGGCAGGAGGCGGGGTTGCCGGACGGCGTCTTCAACGTGCTGCAGGGTGACCGGGTCGCCGTCGATGGGCTGCTGCAGTCGCCGGACGTGGCGGCGATCAGCTTCGTCGGGTCCACTCCGATCGCCCAGTACGTCTACGAGGAGGCCAGCCGGCACGGCAAGCGGGTCCAGGCGCTGGGTGGCGCCAAGAACCACATGGTCGTGCTGCCCGATGCCGACCTCGACCTCGCCGCGGACGCCGCGGTCACCGCCGCGTACGGCTCCGCCGGCCAGCGCTGCATGGCGATCAGCGTGCTGGTGGCCGTCGAACCCGTCGCCGACGACCTCGTCGCCCGGATCGCCGAGCGGTCGCGGACCCTGGCGGTCGGCGACGGCAGCACCCGGGCGACTGGCGGCAGAACCGAGGTGGACCTGGGCCCGCTGGTCACCCGGGCGCACCGGGACCGAGTCGCCGCGCTGATCGAGTCCGGCGAAGAGGCGGGGGCCAAGCTCGTCCTCGACGGTCGCGAGGTCGACGCATGTGGTGCGCTGGACGGGTTCTGGCTGGGCCCGACGCTGTTCGACAACGTCACCGCGGATATGGACATCTACCGCGAGGAGATCTTCGGCCCGGTGCTGTCGGTGGTTCGCGTGCCGTCCTACGACGAGGCCGTCGAGCTGATCAACGCCAACGAGTACGGCAACGGCACGGCGATCTTCACCAACGACGGCGGGGCTGCCCGCCGGTTCGAGAACGACGTCCAAGTCGGCATGATCGGCGTCAACGTGCCGATCCCGGTCCCGGTCGCCTACTACCCGTTCGGCGGCTGGAAGCGATCACTGTTCGGCGATAGCCACGCCTACGGCACGGAGGGCGTGCACTTCTTCACCCGGACCAAGGTCGTGACCACCCGCTGGTCGAATCCGGCCGCCCGCTCCGAAGGTGGCCTGGAGCTGGGGTTCCCGCGCAATGACTGAGGCCAGCACCGAGGCAGAGCGGGCCTACCAGCTCGACCGTGCCCACGTCTTCCACTCCTGGTCCGCCCAGGGTGGGCTGGACCCGATGGTGGTCACCAAGGCCGAGGGCTCGTATCTGTGGGACGGGGACGGGAACCGGCTGCTGGACTTCACCTCACAACTGGTCTTCACCAACCTCGGCCACCAGCACCCGAGGATCGTCCGCGCGATCCAGGAACAGGCTGCGACGCTGTGCACGATCGCCCCGGCGCACGCGAACGGCGCCCGCTCGGAGGCCGCCCGGCTGATCGCGTCGCACACACCGGGCGACCTGGACCGGGTGTTCTTCACCAACGGGGGTGCGGACGCCAACGAGCATGCGATCCGGATGGCCCGGCTGCACACCGGCCGGCACAAGGTGCTGGCGACCTACCGCTCGTACCACGGCGGCACCCACCTGGCGGTGCACGTCACCGGTGAGCCCCGGCGGTGGCCCAACGACACCGGAGCGGCGGGCACGGTGCACTTCTTCGGTCCGTTCCTCTACCGCAGTGCCTTCTCCGCCCGCACCGAGGCCGAGGAGTGCCAGCGGGCGCTCGAGCACCTGGAGCAGGTGATCGCGCTGGAGGGGCCGAGCACGGTAGCCGCGATCATCCTCGAGCCCATCCCGGGCACCGCCGGCATCATGGTGCCGCCGGCCGGCTACCTGCGGGGAGTACGGGAGCTGTGCGACCGGCACGGCATCGTGTTCATCGCCGACGAGGTGATGACCGGCTTCGGCCGGACCGGCCGCTGGTTCGCGGTGGAGCACGACGGCGTCGTACCCGACCTGCTGACGTTCGCCAAGGGGGTCAACTCCGGGTACGTCCCGCTGGGCGGCGTGGCGATCAGCGACGGGATCTACCAGTCATTCGCGGAACGCCCCTACCCCGGCGGGCTCACCTACTCCGGTCATCCGCTCGCCTGTGCCGCCGCCGTGGCGACCATCCAGACGATGGAGGAGGACCGGATCATCGAGCAGTCCGCCGCGCTCGGCGAGGAGGTGTTCGGGCCGGGGCTGCGCGAGCTCGCCGCCGCGCACGAGTGGATCGGCGAGGTCCGCGGGACCGGGGTGTTCTGGGCGATCGAGCTGGTCCGCGACCGGGAGACCCGCGAGCCGCTGGCACCCTACGGAGCAAGCAGCCCGGCGATGGCGGCGATCCAGGCCGCCTGTAGGCGTCGTGGACTCCTGCCGTTCGCGAACTTCAACCGCATCCATGCGGTGCCACCGCTGACCATCACCGCCGAGGAGGCGCGGGAGGGCCTATCGATCGTGGGCCAGGCGCTGCGGGAGGCTCGCGCACGGGTCGACTGAGCGGGCCATCGCGACGGTGAAGTCAGCCCGGCTGACGAGGCTCGGCGGCCGGCACTGCGGCGGTCCGGCTCCGGTCCAGCCGCAGGTGCACCCGGGCGCCGACGGGTACGTCGACCGAGGGTGCTGCGACCCCGGGCAGCGAGCCGATGCCGTCGACCAGCAGCTGCAGCCGGATCTGGTCGGGGGTGACCACCGCCTCCTGCACCTGCCCGGTCAGGGGTCCGTTCGGGTCGACCCGCAGCGCGGATCGCCGTAGGGCCAACGCCGTCCAGCCGGCTTCCGGTGCCAGCCGCTCGCGGAGGGTGCGCGCCGGTGCGCCGGTGAGCACGGTGGCGTAGCCGAGGAACCTGGCGGTCCACTCGTTGACCGGGTTGCGCCAGACCTCGTCGAGGGTGCCGGCCTGCATGATCCGGCCGGCGCGCATCACCGCCATCCGGTCTGCCGTCGCGAACGCCTCCTCTTGGTCGTGGGTCACCAGCACCGCGGTGGTGCGGGCCGTCCGCAGGATGTCCCGCAGCTCCTCGGCGAGCCCTTCCCGCAGGTCGCGGTCCAGTGCGCTCAGCGGCTCGTCCAGCAGCAGTAGTCGCGGGGCGACGGCGAGAGCGCGCGCGAGCGCCACGCGCTGCCGCTCTCCCCCGGAGAGCGTGTCCACGGAACGATCCGCGTAGCCGGGCAGCCGGACCAGGTCCAGCAGTTCGTGCACCCGTCGACGCCGCTCCGCCCGTGGTCGATGGCGTACGCGCAGCGGGTAGCCGATGTTGCCGGCGACGTCCAGGTGCGGGAACAGCTGGCCGTCTTGGAACATCAGCGCGAACCCGCGCCGGTACGCGGGTACGTCGGTGACATCGCGGCCGGCATAGCGGATCGACCCGGCGGTGGGGCGCTCCAGGCCGGCGACCGCCCGCAACAGCGTGGATTTGCCGCAGCCGGAGGGCCCCAGCACCGCCATCACCGACTCGCGCGGCACGTCGAGATCCACGTCGTCGACCGCGACCGTGTCGCCGAAGACCACGGTCAGGTCGCGGACCTCGAGACCGCTGCGTTCGTCCGCCACGTCAGAAGGCTCCCATCGATCCGACCCGGAGCCGCTCCACCGCCAGCATCACCGCCGTGGTGGTGGCCGCCAGCAGCACCGACGCGGCCATCGCCATGCCGTAGTTCTCCGCCCCGGGATGCCCGATCAACTGGTAGATCACCACCGGCAGCGTCGGGTCGTCATGACGGGCCAGGAAGCTGGTCGCGCCGAACTCTCCCAGCGACACCGCGAACGCGAACCCGGCCGCGGCCAGCAGGGCCCGCCAGGCGACCGGCAGGTCCACCGTGGCCAGCACCCGCCAGGGGGGCGCGCCCAGCGTCGCCGCCGCCTGCCGCTGGCGGTCGTCGATGGAGCGGAGTACGGGCGCCAGCGTGCGCACCACCAGCGGCAGCGCGACCATCGCCTGGGCCACCGGGATCAGCAGCGACGAGGACCGCAGGTCCAGCGGGGGGCGGTCCAGCGTGACCAGGAAGCCGAAGCCGATGGTCACCGCGGACACGCCGAGCGGCAGCATGAACAGGCCGTCCAGCAGCGTGGCCGCCCGGCCGGAGCGGCCACGGGAGGGCCGCGACACCAAGAACCCGACGATCAGGCCGAGGATCAGCGCGAGCGCGGTGGCCCCGAGGGCGATCCGCAGCGACGTGGCCAGCCCGTCGACGGCCGGCACCAGCAGTGCGTTCCTGGCGCCTGGTGTTCCCAGTGACCGGTAGTTCTGCAGTCCCCAGTCGTCCCCGCGGCGCAGCGAGGCCGTGACCAGGGAGGCGATCGGCAGCATCAGGAAGACCAGCACCAGCGCGGTCCACACCAGCGCCGGCAGGTGCCGGGCACCGGGACGTGGCAGGGCGCGGCCGCTGCGCTCCACCGCGGGTGCGCCCCGCCGTACCCGGGCCGAAAGCGCCAGCAGGGCCGTGATCACCAGCAGCTGCAGGACCGACAGCGCCGCCGCCCCGCTGAGGTCGAGTTCCTGGGTGGTCAGCAGATAGATCTCGGTCTCGACGTTGGCGTACCGCAGGCCGCCCATCGTGAGCACCACGCCGAACGCGGTCGCGCAGAACAAGAACACCACGGTGGCCGCCGACACCATCCCCGGCAGCAGCGCCGGCAGGGTCACGGTGCGCCAGACCTGGCTCGGGCTCGCGCCGAGCGCCGCAGCCGCCTCCTCCCGCCGCGGGTCGAGCGCCGACCAGAAGGAGCCGACCGTCCGCACCACCACGCTGACGTTGAAGAACGCCAACGCCGCGACGATCGCCGACGCGCTGCCGTCGAGCCCGAGGAAGCCCAGCGGGCCCGACTCGGAGACCAGCTGCCGGAACGCGACCCCGACCACCACCGTCGGGAGCACGAACGGCACCATCACCAGCGCGCGCAGGAAGTCGCGGCCCGGGAACCGCAGCCGGTACAGCACGAAGGCTGTCGGGACGCCCAGCAGCACGGCGAGCGCGGTGCCGGCGGCGGCCGACCACAGGGTGAACCACAGCACCCGGTGGATCCGCGGCCGGGTGAACACCTCCAGCACCTGGCCGGGCGCGAAGACGCCGTCCGGCCAGAAGCCGCGGGCCACCATGCCGCCGAGCGGATAGACGAAGAACAGCGCCAGCGCGGTCAGCGGCAGCAGCGCGAGCCCGGCCAGGGTCAGCCGGCCGCGCAGCGTCGTGGTCATCGCAACGTTGCCGTCATCGAGGTGCGGTCAGCGGCTGGTGATGTCGCGCCACTCGCGCAACCACTCCTGGCGGTGCGCGTCGATGTCGGTCGCGCTCATGGTGTGCGGATCGGTGGCGGGCGGGGCGAACTTCGCCCACTGCTCCGGCAGCTCGACGGTGTCGTCGACCGGGTAGACGTACATGTTCTCCGGGAGGGCGGCCTGGAAGCGCTGGCCGAGCATGAAGTCGATGAACTTCTGCATGCCGTCCGGGTTGTCGGCGCCCTCGAGGACCCCGGCGTACTCGATCTGGCGGAAGCAGGTGTCCAGCAGCGCGCTCGTCGTCGGCTCCGCCCCGCCATCGGGGATGGTGAACGGCGGCGAGGACGAGTACGAGGTCACGATCGGGCGGTCGCCGTTGCCCCCGCCCGCGGTGAAGTCGACCTCGTAGGCGTCCGACCAACCCGAGGTGATCTTCGTGTCGTTGTCCATCAGGCCTTTCCAGAAGTCCTGCCAGCCGTCGCCCTCGGCGGCGATCGTCGCGAGCAGGAACGCCAGGCCGGGCGACGAACTGGTGGCGCCCGGCGTGACGAACAGCCCGCGGTAGCGCGGCTTGACCAGGTCGTCCAGGCCCTGCGGAGGCGCGACGTCGTGCTCGGCGAACCAGGTGTTGTCGATGTTGATGCACACGTCGCTGTAGTCGATCGGGGTCGCCCGGTCGCTGCCCTGCCCGTCCAGCAGGAATTGCTCGGCGGACTCCGGCAGCTCCGGGCTCGAGTAGGACGCGAGCACGCCCTCACCGACGGCCCGGCCGGCGAATGTGTTGTCGATGCCGTAGACCCCGTCGGCCAGCGGGTTGTCCTTGGTGAGCACGAGCTTGTTGGTCAGCTCTCCGGCGTCGCCCTGGGGCTGGATCTCGACCGTGATCCCGGTCTGGTCGGTGAACTCGGCCAGCACCTTTTTCGGCATCGACCAGGAGTCGTGCGTGGCCACCACGATGGTGGTCGGGTCGGACTCCTCATCGGCGCCGCACCCGGCGAGGAGGGACGCGGTGGCGATGCAGGTGAACAGGACCAGCCAGCGGCTGCGTTGACGGACAAGCATGGAAGTGGTCTCCTTCGACTTCCTTCGCCGGTTCTAACCGGAGCAGGTTCGAGGGTCTGCGACTGATTCGCACTCTCAGCGCCACTGGACGTCTGCCCGGGCGCTCCCCTGTCGTACGCCTCCACCCTAGCCGACCGATCGCGACCCAGGCGGTCCGGTGCACTCGCCCCAAAACGCTGAGCCGCCAAAACTTCCCCGCGAGAAGCCAGAACTTCCCCATGAGCGGCCAAAACCTCACGGACGCGGGGTCACACCCAGAGTCGTTCAGCGGCGATCCGGCGTGGGTCGATGCCCTGATCGAGCAGCGCGAGCAACGTCTCCGCCAGTCGGTCCACCGGTCCCGGCGGCACGGTCAGATCGGTGGACCAGGCCATTCCGTCGACCCGGTGGTGCACGGTGACACGCTCCCCGTGCCGGGCTGCCCAGTGCCCGAGCTCCGGCCGGCGGGAGCGGAGGTGCCGGATCACCGCCCGAGGCCGGGTTTCCCAACTGCGGTCCGCCATGGCGCTCCGTACGACCGCG
Source organism: uncultured Nocardioidaceae bacterium (assembly GCA_964571285.1). GTDB lineage: Bacteria > Actinomycetota > Actinomycetes > Propionibacteriales > Nocardioidaceae > CAZNCE01. The sequence goes on from CAZNCE010000001.1 coordinate 88,272, forward strand.
AGGTACTGACCGGCATCGAAGGTGAGGGTCGGAAGGTCGTGCCGGCTGGCGGGCAGATCCGGTTCGCACGAGGCGGCGGGATCGGGTCCGTGCTCGGGGAGCGCCGAGTGGTACGCGCCGGTCAACGATCGGAAGTCCGTCCATCGGATGCGTTCGGCCTGGCGGACGATCAGCGCGGCGACGGTGGAGCAGCCGAACTCGCCGCAACCACATCCGTACAGCGCGATGCGCCGCGGTGGATCGGTGGGCAGCAGCGCCCCGGTGTCGAGGATGTCAGCCGGATCGTTGCCCTGGTCGTCGCCGGTGGTGGCCAGCAGGTCCACGTCGTCGACCAGCAGCCGCACCGTCGGGTAGTTCGGTGTCGAGCGGTCCAGTCGGATCGTCAATCGATGCACGCTCAGTTACCTTCGCGACTGGGCCGAGACGCCTTCCCCCACGCAGCAGCGCCCTGCTTCAGCAGGTCGATGAGCAGCTGCTCGGGCCGGCGCAGTCGCCGTGGCGGCAACACGGCGCCGACGTAGCGGCGAGCCGGCGGGTCGAGCGCGACGGCGCGTACGTCCGGACGGTTCGCCAGTCCCAGCCGCGGGACCAGGGTCACTCCCACGCCGGCCCCCACCAGCGCCTGGGCGAATCCGTAGTCGCTGACCCGGCATACGACCCGTGGCGAGAAGCCGTGCGTCGAGGCCAGCGTGTCCAGGGCCTCGCCGGGCTGGTCCCAGCCGTGGATCCACGGATCGGGGGCGAGCTCGCTCAGCCGGAGGCGCTGTCTCCCGGCGAACCGGTGGTCCATGCCGAGCACCACGTAGAGATCGTCACGCATCAGGGGAACGTAGCGTTTCGCCGTCCTCCCCAATCCCCACGACTCGGGTGGATCGGGGGTGTGGAAGTGGTACACCAGCGCGAGGTCGGCCTCGCCGCTCCGCACCGCGGCCAGAGCCCGGTCGGGCTCGGCCTCCACCACGATCACCTCCGCGCCGAGATCGTGAGACCGGTTGGCTTCGCTCAGCGCCGGCGCGAGAACCGGTTCCCCGGCACTGAGGAAGGTCGCGACCGTCAGTGTGCCGATGGCCTGTGCGGTCAGCTCGGCCAGGGAGCGCTCCGCGGCGGTCAGCTCGGCCTGGATGGCGTCCGCCGTGGCATTGAGCACCCTGCCCGCCTCGGTGAGACGAGCACCACGGGGATGACGGCGCACCAGTTGCGTCCCCGCGCTGCGCTCCAGCGCGGCGATCTGCTGCGAGACGGCTGATGGCGTGTGGCGCAGCTGCGCGGCGGCAGCGGCGAAGCTGCCGGTCTCGGCCACCGATCGGAGGATGGCGAGTCGGCGGGCATCCAGAGCCATTAGTTCTCCTTAACCCCAGGAGCAAAACCGGTACTTCTCCTCACCCTATGCCGGCTGCAGACTCACCACCATGCAACTGAGTGAACAGGGCCGGGGTGTCCTGCTGGGCGGGGCTTCGGTCCTGCTCGTGGGAGGCTCGGTCGCCGCCGCGAACCTGATCAGCGACTTTCCCGTGCTCGGTGGGCAGGCAGTGAGGTTCCTGACCGCGACGGTGCTGCTGGCGGGTTGGGCCCGCCTGCGCAAGATCCCCCTCCGGCGCCCCACGGCTCGGGAGTGCGGCTGGCTCAGCGCGCTCGCGGTCGTCGGGATGGCGGGGTACGGCGTGGTGCTGGTGCATGCCACCTCGGAGACCGATCCCGGGAACGTCGGCATCGCGATCGGCGCGACGCCGCTGGTGATCGTCCTGGTCAGGTCCTGGGCGCGTCGCACCCCGCCGTCGCGCCGGCTCATCGGCGGGGCCGGCTTGATCGCCGTGGCGACCGCGGCGACCTTCACCCTGTCGGATGGCGCCGGCGGCGCCTGGAACGCCAGCGGCCTCGCCTGGTCCGTGGCCGCGCTCGGCACCGCCGCCTGCATCACGTTGCTGGCCGCGCCCGTCGTCTCGAGCCTGGGTGCGCTGCCGGTGACGATCTACGCCTGCGCGGCTGCAGCCGTGGTGCTGTTCGCCGCCGCGCTGGGCGAGGCGTTGGTCCAGGGCAGCCCCGCCCTCCGAATGCCCACCGGGGTGGAGGCGCTGGCCCTGGTCTACCTGGCGGTCGGCGTCACCACCATGGTTTTCCTGCTCTGGTACGGGGCCATGTCGTTGCTGGGGCCGAGCAGGGCCGGGCTGTTCAACGGGGTCGTCCCCCTCACCAGTCTGGCCGCGGCCGCCCTGACCGGCACCGGCGACCCAACGCCCGCGCACCTGCTCTGTGCCGCTGCCGTGCTCGGCGGAGTCGCGTTGGGCGTCACCGGAGGGGCCGGCAGCGCGGCGCCGAGTCCCTCCTCACTCCGGGGCGAGCAGGGCGTTGGCGATGGTGCTCGCGACCCACTCCTCGTACTGGTCGAGGGTGTAGTCGCCCGTCCGGACCAGCAACTCGTAGGTCTCGGGGCTGGCGATCGCCCAGGCGGTGTCGGTCGCCGCGGCCCGGCTCATCCCCTTCCGCAGGGACTTGGTGGGGATGCGTCGGATCATCTCGGCGAAGGTGTGGTGCCGCAGTTGGTGCAGCGCCTGCCAGTCTGCGGCGATCTCGGCGTCGGAGGCGGCGGCGTCCCGATACAGTCGCCAACCCAGCGCGGCTCGTTCGGCCAGCCCCCGGTAGAAGGCGGCGAGGTGTTTGACCGTGGTCCGAGCGTCTGCGCCCGGCCGGTCCAGCGCGTCGGCGATCAGGTGCGGCAGCTCCTCCGCGTACTGCGCGTCCGGGTCGCCCGACAGCGAGGCGTCCATGTGCGCGCGCAGCAGGGCTCGCTTGCTTCCCCAGGCCAGATACAGCGTCTGCACGGTGACGCCGGCACGATCGGCGATGCGATTGACCGTCGCCGCGTGATAGCCACGCTCGGCGAACTCAGCCGTCGCCGCTTGGAGTAGCCGGCGCCGGGTCTCCGCCCGCGACGCCGCACCAGCCTCGCGCTGGCGCGTGGTGTTGCGAGCAGCACGCTTTGCCATGGACAGATGGTAGCGCAAGGATTAGAGTGACGCTAAAGTGTTTTAGAGCGACACTCTAATCCGGAGGCTCAACCATGACCCGCACCCCGTCCGCCCCGGGTCTGGACCGGCCCTGGCATCGGCCGGGCGCGGTGCGGTACGCGCTCGCACGGCTGCGTGGCATCGCCCGACCGCCGGTCACCGTGTACGAGCCGGCGGCGGGCACCGTGGTCAGCGAGCTGGATGTGCCGGTGCGGACGCGCGACGACACCGTGCTGCGCGTCAACGTCTACCGGCCGCCCGGTGACGGGCCGTTCCCAGTGCTGCTGTCGGCACACCCGTACGGCAAGGACAATCTGCCGGCCCGCCGCGGGCGCCGGTCGAGGTTCTCGGTGCAGTACCGGATCATGCGCCAGCCCGCGCCGGTGTCGTTCTCGAGCCTGACCAGCTGGGAGGCACCCGACCCGGCCTGGTGGACCGGACACGGCTATGCGGTCGTCAACGCCGACCTGCGTGGCTGCGGCACGTCCGACGGGGTCGGGTCGCTGATGTCCGATGCCGAGGCCGAGGACATCGCAGACCTGGTGGAGTGGGCTGGCCACCAACCCTGGTCGACCGGCAACGTCGGCATGCTGGGGGTGTCCTACCTGGCGATGTCCCAGTACAAGGTGGCCGGTCTGGCGCCGCCCTCGCTGAAGGCGATCTGTCCCTGGGAGGGGATGACAGATCCCTATCGCGACCTGATGCGCCCAGGCGGGCTGTACGAACACGGGTTCACCCGTGTCTGGGCGGCCGGGACCAAGCGGGCCGGCCGGCTGGCAACCGACATCGGCGAGGAGCAACGGGACCGCCCGCTGCGCGACGAGTGGTGGCAGTCCATCACCCCGGACCTGGACAAGATCACCGTGCCGATGCTGGTCTGCGCCAGCTTCTCCGACAACGCCCTGCACTCCCGGGGCTCGTTCCGCGCGTTCGAAAACGTCGGGTCAAGCCACCGGTTCGCGTACACCCACCGGGGCGGCAAGTGGGCGGTGTTCTACGACGAGCCGGCCCGGCAGACCCAACGGGCCTTCTTCGACCGCTACCTCCGGGAGGCGGCCGCCCCCGCCCTGCCGCGGGTGCGCCTGGAGGTGCGCGAGTCCGGCGACCGGGTCGTCGAGGTCCGGGACGAGGACGAATGGCCGTTGGCCCGCACCGAGTGGTCCCCGCTGTACCTCTCCCCCGGCGGCCGGCTCGACGTCGATCCGCCCCGGCTGACCGGCCGGGTGAGCTTCCGGACCAGGCGCCGCGCCGCCGCGTTCACCTACCCGATGCCCGCCGAGACCGAGCTCACCGGACCCATGTCGCTACGCCTGTGGGTCTCCGTGGACGAGACCGATGACGTGGACCTCGTCGTCGGAGTCGAGAAGTGGCGCGGCAGGCACTACGTCGGCTTCGAGGGCTCGTACGGCTTCGGTCGCGACCGGGTGACCACGGGCTGGCAGAAGGCCTCGCTGCGCCAGCTCGACGACGATGCGTCGGCCATCGGCGAGCCCGTCCACACGTACCGGACGCGCCAGCCGCTGGAGCCGGGTGAGATCGTCCCGGTCGACATCGCGCTCGGCCCGTCGGCCACCCTGTTCCGCGCCGGCGAGTCACTGCGGCTGGTCATCGCCGGTCGGTGGCTGTGGCCGGCCAATCCGCTCACCGGCAACTTCCCGGCGCGCTACACCCACACCCCCGCCGGCCGGTGCACGCTGCACTGGGGCCCCGACCGGCCGGCCCACTTGCTGCTCCCGCGGATCCCATCACGTCACACCAACACATTGCCTCTACAGGTAAGGAGAACACCATGAGCCGCACCGACGCGCTGGTCTCAACCGACTGGGCCGAGGACAACCTGAACACCGCGGGCGTCGTCTTCGTCGAAGTGGACGAAGACGTGACGGCCTACGGCGACGGCCACATCCCGGGCGCGGTGATGCTGGACTGGAAGCTCGACCTGCAGGACCCCCTCCGCCGCGACTTCGTCGACAAGATCCAGTTCGAGGGGTTGCTGTCGGACAAGGGGATCGGGAACGCGGACACCGTGGTGCTGTACGGCGGGAACAACAACTGGTTCGCCGCCTACGCCTACTGGTACTTCAAGCTGTACGGCCACCAGGACGTGAAACTGCTGGACGGCGGCCGGAAGAAGTGGGAGCTGGAGGGGCGCATCCTCACCGACGAGCCGGTGAAGCGCGCCACTACGTCGTACCAGGCCGCCGAACAGAACTGCTCCATCCGAGCGTTCCGCGACGAGGTCATCGCTGCGATCGGCGTACACAACCTGGTCGACGTCCGCTCGCCGGACGAGTTCTCCGGGAAGCTGTTCGCGCCGCCCAACCTGCCGCAGGAGCAGCCCTACGTGGCCGGCCACGTCCCCGGCGCGCTGAACGTGCCATGGAGCAAGGCCGCCAATGACGACGGCACCTTCAAGTCCGACGAAGAGCTTCGCGAGATCTACGCCGGTGTCGACCAGTCGAAGAACACCATCGCCTACTGCCGGATCGGCGAGCGCTCCAGCCACACGTGGTTCGTGCTCAGCGAACTACTGGATCGCGAGAACGTGAAGAACTACGACGGCTCGTGGACCGAGTACGGCTCGCTGGTGGCGGTGCCGGTCGCGCGCGGTAGCGACTCCTGAGAGGGGTACGGCGTGTACTTCAAACAGTTCCTGCACGACGACCACGGGTGCGCGTCGTACTTCATCGCGTCGAGGGAGTCCCGGGAGGCGGCCGTCGTCGACCCGCAGATCGACGTCGACCGCTACCTCGGGCTGGCCGCGGAGCGCGGATATCGGATCACCACCGTGATCGACACGCACCTGCACGCCGACCACGTGTCGGGCAACCGGGCGTTGGCGCGCGCCACCGGGGCCGACCTCTACCTCCATGCATCGGCGGATGTCGCCTTCTCGTTCGCGGCGCTGCAGCACGGCACCGTGCTCTCGATCGGCCAGCTCCAGCTGCGAGTGGTGCACACGCCCGGGCACCGACCGGAGGCGATCTCGCTGCTGCTCGTCAATCCACCACGTAGCCCGGAGCCGTCCATGGTGCTGTCGGGAGACACCCTGTTCGTCGGTGACGTCGGCCGACCGGACTTCGGCGGAGCTGAGGGCGCCGAGCAGCAGTGGGCGAGCGTGCAGCGCCTGCTGAGCCTGCCGGACTGGGTGGAGGTCTTCCCGGCGCATTTCGAGGGCAGCTGCGGCAAGGCGATGTGCGGCCGGCCGAGTTCCACGATCGGGTTCGAGCGCCGATTCAACCCGGTGCTCCGGCTTAGTCGTGAGGAGTTTCTGAGCTACGCCGGGCAACCTCCGGCCCGGCCGCTGAACATGACCGCGATCATGGCGACCAACCAGGGGCGCGCCGACCTGGCGTACGCCCAGGATCTCGGGGCCACGACGCCTCCGCGACTGGACATCGCGCAGGCGAAGCACCGCATCGCGGCAAACGCGATGGTCCTGGACGTGCGGGAGCCCGACGAGTACACCGCCGGGCACCTGCCCGCGGCACGGAACCTGCCGCAGGCGGACATGTTGACCCGGATCGACGAGATTCCACGGGACCAGAGCCTCATCGTGGTCTGCGAGACCGGTGTGAGATCACGAGGTGCGGCCCGGTTCCTGACCGGCCAGGGCTATCCGCAGGTCGCCGACCTGATCGGCGGGACGGCGGCCTGGCGACGGGCCGGCGAACCCCTGGAATACGCGTAACGCCATGGGTCCCACCCAGTCTGGTCCCGCGGCCCGATCCGACACCTTCGCCAAAGGCCGAGTCGAGTTGTTCTCGGACGCGGTGATCGCGGTCGCCATCACCCTGCTCGTCCTCGACCTGCGGGTGCCGGAACCGGGCGGCGCCGAGACGCTCGGCCACCTGCTTGCCGAGCAGTGGCCCAGCTACGTGGCCTATGTCATCTCCTTCCTGGCGATCGGCATCATCTGGATCAACCACCACGCCATGCTGCGGCGCGTGGTCGGCGTCGACCATTCCCTCCTGGTCCTGAACCTGCTGCTCCTGTTGTGCATCGTGGTGTTGCCGTTCAGCACTTCGCTGCTCGCGACCTACCTGGACGCGCCCAGCGGCGGACGCCTTGCCGCGGTCGTCTACGCGGGGTCGTTCCTGGTCACCTCGTCGGTGTTCGTCGCCATGCAACATCACCTGCTGATCCGGCGCCCACAGCTGCTGCGCGACCCTCACACCAGCGCCGAGACCCGGGCGATCCTGATCCGCGCCGCGGTGGCGCCGCCGGCGTACCTGCTGGCCGCGGCGGCAGGTCTCCTGGCGCCGTACGTCACACTCACGGTCTGCGTCGCGATGGGCCTGTTCTACCTGCTGGCACCTCCGTCGGCCCCACGTGCCAGGACCGGGTCGGCCGCCCGCGAAACCGCCTCGTCCGCGGACCTGGGCGGTCCTTGACGTTTGCCGTAGCTTGTCGCGGCTCGCGTCGGCTCCCGCCCTAGTCTGCCTTCATGACAGTGCGACCGGCGACGGTTTCTGACCTCGACTGGATGGTCTCCGTACTCAGTGAACGTCGCGGGTCTCTGGTCGACTTTGCTCGGGTGGTCTGGCGACCGGCACCGGACGCCTCCGAGCGCCATCGTGAGTTCCTTGAACACCTGCTCCGGGAGGGCAGTGCGACTGCCTACCGGACCGACACTTCCCTCCTCGTCGCGCCGCGACGCGGCGACGGCTGGCTCATCGACGATCTCCACGTCTCCGAAGGGCACTGGGAGAACGATGGTCGCGACATGTGGAACGCCCTGGCCTCCGAGAGCAGCGGAGACGCGGTCCGGTTCGTGTGCCCGACCTACGAGGCGAACCGTCGAAGTTTCGCCCATCGGGTGGGGCTGGATCTAGCCGAATCGTGGTGGCTGATGGAGCTCGAGACCTCTGGCGGTGAACCAGGGGCGAAGGTGGCCTTGCCCGGTGGGGAAGGAATCACTGTTGCTGCACCGCCCGTGTACGGCCCACCTGGCCCAATGTTGTTCATTCCGGCCCTGTCTGATCCCCGAGCAGCGGTTTACGCGTCGCCACAGAGCGCCAGACAGCACGGTTGTGCCGGGGTCGTGGTCAACCAGACAGCACGCGATACCCAGTTGGCCGAGATCCTTTCTCAGTCAGGGTTCCGCAGGCACTGCGACTACTTCACCGGCATCCTGGCGACCATCTGATCGCGGCATGTCCGGGCGTGACGCGGCGAGACGCGACGAACTGGGACGAACTCGTCCCGCGCCTCCAGCCGGAGGGGACTCGTCCGCCGCGGAGAGGGCACACGGCGTCGACCTGGGGGAACGGTCGGCAGGAAGGCCCTGTCGGTCATGCAAAACGCCGCCCACCTGCGTGGACAGGTCGGCGGCGGTCCGGTCGGGCTGGCGGGATTTGAACCCACGACCCCTTGACCCCCAGTCAAGTGCGCTACCAAACTGCGCCACAGCCCGCGGCCCGGTGCGGGCGACTTCCGCCCGGGCGTGCAAACCTTACCCCAGCGCACGACGGCCCCCGAAACCGGCTGGCCAGCGGAAAACCCGTGGTGCCACCATGTTCGGGGTCCCTAGCATCCTGGCATGCAGATCCGCGAGATCGACGTGCATGACGACGCCCTGTTCCGGCGTTGGCACGCCATCTACCGCACCGCCGACACGTACCAGCGACCGGACGCTCGGACCTGGTCCGAGCGTGAGGCCATGGTCGCGTTCGGGGCGCCCGACGACTCCGAGGAGGCCCACGCCTTCGCCGCGTTCGACGATGCGGGCGCGATGGTCGGCGCCGGCTACGCCTTCCTGCCGCTGCTCGACAACACCGACCTGGCGTGGGGACAGGTCTTCGTGGAACCGGAGCGCCGTGGCCGCGGCATCGGCGGCGCGCTGGTCCAGGAACTCGAGGACCTCACCCGGCGGGCCGGGCGTACTCGTGTACTGAGCGAGGCGATATTCGGCTTCGAGCACCGCGAGGATCACCCGTACCGGCGGTTCGCCGAACAGCACGGCTACACCCTGGGCAGCGTCGAGGTGTTGCGGCGGTTGAACCTGCCGATCGACCCGGCCAAGCTGCAGCAGCTGGCCGACGAGGCGGCGGAACGGCACGCGGACTACCGGATCGAGGCGTTCACCGGCCGGGTTCCCGACGACGTCGCACAGGGCTACTGCGACGTGGTCAACCGGCTCGCGGTCGACGCACCCACCGGCACGATCGAGTTCGAGGCCGAGGCGATGACCGTGGCCAATCTGCGGCAGCGCGAAGACCAGCGGGAGCAGCAGGGCCGCACCATGCTCACCACCGTGGCCCGGGACGCGACCGGCACCGTGGTGGCGGTCAGCGACCTGGTGACGGTCGAGGACTACCCCACCCGGGCGGACCAGTGGACCACGCTGGTCCTGGCCGAGCATCGTGGCCACCGGCTCGGCCTGGCCACCAAGGTGCGCAATCTGATGGAGTTGCAGCGCTCCCATCCGCAGGTGACCCAGGTCCTGACCTCCAACGAGGAGGCCAACGACCAGATGGTGGCGATCAACGAACTGCTCGGATTCAAGCCGATCGAGCTGCTAGTGGAGTTCGAGAAGAAGCTCCGCTGAGCCGTTCAGCGGCGCCGCTTGCGGGGACGCACCTGGAGGTTCAGCGGCGAGCCGACGAACCCGAACTCCTCCCGCAGCCGCCGCTCCACGAACCGCAGGTACGACGCCTCCAGCGGGCCGGTGGTGAACAGGATCAGCGTCGGCGGCGCAACCGAGGCCTGGGTGCCGAACAGGATCCGGGGCTGCTTGCCCCCGCGCACCGGATGCGGATGCGCGGCGACCAGCCGACCCAGAAAACTGTTCAGCTCCCCCGTCGGCACGCGCGTCTCCCAGCCGGCCAGTGCGGCCTCCAGCTGAGGCACCAGCCGGTCCACATGCCGGCCGGTGCGGGCGGTGATGTTAACCCGGGGTGCCCACTGCACCCGGACCAGGTCGCGTTCGATCTCACGGGCGAGGTAGCGACGCCGTTCCTCGTCGACCAGGTCCCATTTGTTGAACGCGATCACCAGGGCCCGGCCGGCCTCCTGGACCGAGCTGATGATCCGCTGGTCCTGCTCGGTCAGCGGCTCGTGCGCGTCGATCACCACCAGCGCCACCTCCGCCCGCTCCACCGCCGCACTGGTGCGCAGGCTGGCGTAGTACTCGTGCCCCGACGCCTCCCGGACGCGGCGGCGGATCCCCGCGGTGTCGATGAACCGCCAGACCTTGCCGCCGAGCTCGACCAGCTCGTCGACCGGGTCCACCGTGGTGCCGGCGACCGAATCCACCAGCACCCGCTCGGCGCCGGCCAGCTGGTTGAGCAGGCTCGACTTGCCCACATTGGGCTTCCCCACGATGGCCACCCGCCGCGGTCCCCCGGCCTGCTCCGTGGCCTCCTCCGGAGCGTCCGGCAGAGCGTCCAGTACGGCGTCGAGCAGGTCCCCGCTGCCACGTCCGTGCAGCGCGGAGACCGGCAGCGGCTCCCCGAGACCGAGATTCCACAGCGCTGCTGCCTCCAGCTCGCCGCGCTCGTCGTCGACCTTGTTGGCGGCCAGCACGACCGGTTTGCCGGACCGGCGCAGCACCTTCACCACCGCCTCGTCGGTGTCGGTGGTGCCGATCGTCGCGTCGACCACGAACAGCACCGCGTCCGCCGCGGTCACCGCGATCTCGGCCTGCGCGGCGATCCGCTCGGCGAGCCCGCGGGCGTCGGGATCCCAGCCGCCGGTGTCGACCAGGGTGAACTCCCGGCCCCGCCACAGCGCGTCGTAGGCGACGCGGTCGCGGGTGACCCCCGGGACGTCCTGCACGACCGCCTCGCGGCGGCCGATCAGCCGGTTGACCAGCGTGGACTTGCCGACGTTGGGGCGCCCGACCACGGCGACCACCGGCACCCGGCGCGCGGTGGCGACGGCCGGGTCCGCCGGAGCCGGCCGATCGGTGTCGTCGCTCACCCCCAGGCCTCCTCGGCCTCGGGGCCGACCTCGGGACCCTGCCGCTCCTCGACATCCAGCCCGGAGTCCGGAGCCGGGCCCGGCAGGTCGTGCCCGGTCTGCCGTACCGCCGCCTGCACGTGCTCCGCCAGACGCAGCCGCAACTGCTCGGCGAGGTCGGCGACCTCGTCCTTGCGTCGCGGCCAGAGCCGCCGCTGCACCGGGATCGGTTCGCCGAACACCACGTCGATCCGGTTCCCCTTCGGTGGCAGCGAGGTGACCGACTGTCCCGGGGCCCGGGTGCCCAGGTTGGCCACCGGCACCACCGGGGCGCCGGTGACCATCGCGAGGTAGGCGACGCCGAGCCGCGCGTGTGCCACCGTGCCGCTCCCCCGGCTGCCCTCGGGATAGATCGCCACCACACGACCCGCGCTGAGGGTCCGCACGGAGGTACGGATGGCGCCCACATCGATCGAGTGGCGCTCCAGCCGGATCTGGCCCGACGCCCGCAGGATCAGCCCGAGCCGGCCCACGAACATCTCCTGCTTCACCAGCGCGTGCACCATCCGCGGGGCGGCGATCACCAGCAACGGCCCGTCGAGCACCCCGACGTGGTTGCTGGCCAGCAGCACCGGGCCGCGGGTAGGCATCAGCTCGGCATTGTGCACCTGCAGGTCCCAGCGCCGCCGCAGCAGCCGGAAGGCGGTGCCGCGGAACCCGCGCAGGCTCTGGGTCGGCGGGCGCAGGTCCTCGGTGAACAGCAGGTCCTTAGTGGCCACTGCGCGCGTCCTCCGCCAGCGTCACGATCCGCTCGATCACCTGCTCCAGGCTGAGCTGGGTGGTGTCCACGACCACCGAGCCGTCGGCCCGCACCAGCGGCGCCGTGGCCCTGCCGCTGTCCAGGCGGTCGCGCCGGGCCAGGTCGGCCTCGGTGGCGGCGACCGTCGTCGACCCCGGAGCCAGCTCGGCGGTACGCCGCTCGGCCCGCGCCGACGGGTCGGCGGTCAGGTAGATCTTCAGCTGGGCTCCCGGTGCCACGACCGACCCGATGTCGCGGCCCTCCACCACGATGCCGCCGGCGCCCACGATCTCGCGTTGCAGGGCGACCAGCCGGGAGCGGACCTCGGGCACCGCGCTCACCGCGCTGACCGCCTGCGTCACCTCCGCACTGCGGATCGCCGTGCTCACGTCGTGGCCGTCCACGGTGATCGTCGGCCGGTCCGGGTCGGTGCCGCTCTCCAGCCGCGGCCGACCGGACAGCCGCTCCACCGCGGCGGCGTCGGTGACATCCACCTCGTGCTCGAGCATCCACCAGGTGACCGCGCGATACATCGCCCCGGTGTCGAGGAACCGCAGTCCCAGGCTGCGGGCCACCCCCCGTGAGGTGCTGGACTTCCCGGAGCCGGACGGACCGTCCACCGCGACGACGAGGTCGGTGTAGGGCCGATCGGACGCTGACGCGTCGGTTTCCGGCAGCTCGCTGGCGTGCACGCTCGAAGTCCCTGCCTCTCGTGGCCCGTTGTGGTGCCCTCTGGTGGCTCGTCGGGAAGTCCCCAACCGAACAGGTTACCGGTGCACGGTCCAGCCCCGGTCCTGCAGCGCCACCACCAGCCCGGGCGCCGCCCCGGGCCGGATCACCAGCTCCACCACGCCGTACGGCCGGGCGGGGTCGTGGTCGATCCGTACGTCCTCGATGTTGACCCCGATATCGCCGGTGTCGGCGAACAGCCGGGCCAGCTCCCCGGGCCGGTCGGGCACGACGACCACGACCGAGGCCTCCGGCCGCGGCTCCGTGCCGTGCTTGCCCGGGATCGCCGCGGTGCCCTGCTGGCCCTGTTCGAGCAGCGGCCGGATCGCGGCCGGCTCGCCGTCGAGCGCGCGCAGCAGCCCGTCCAGGTCGTCGCGGACCTGGTGCAGCAGCGGCAGCAGTGCCGCCGCGTTCTCGGCCAGGATCTGTTCCCACAGCCCGGGGGCCCCGGCGGCCACCCGGGTGACGTCGCGGAGTCCCTGTCCGGCCAGCGCCAGGTGGTCGGCGGGTGCGCCCACGAGCCGCCCGGCGGCGAGCACCGACAGCACGTGCGGCAGGTGGGAGATGCGGGCGACGGCCTGGTCGTGGGCGGCCGGGGTCAGCCGCACCGCGACGGCCCGGCAGGCCTCGGCCAGCCACTCCACCGCCGCCACGGCGTCCGGGTCGGCCTCGGGATGCGGGCACACCGCCCAGGATCGGCCGTCGAACAGCTCCGCGCTGGCCGCCATCGGGCCGGATCGCTCGCTGCCGGCCATCGGGTGGCTGCCCACGTATCGACGCAGCGCGGGCCGATCGTGGTCGCCGGCGGCGGCGCGGAGCTCGGCCAGCGGGGTGGACTTGACGCTGCCGACGTCGGTGACGGTCGCCTCGGGGTGCGTGCGCAGCGCGTCCAGCAGCCGGTCGGCCAGGGCCGCGGGCGGGACGGCGACCACCACCAGTCGGGGCTGCTCGGGCTGAGCGGTGGCGCCGATCGGGATGCCGGCGCCGAACTCCGCGGCCAGCCGCACGGCCTCGGGGTCGGTGTCCTCGAGCAGCACCTCGGCCCCGGCCCGGCGCAGGGCCAGACCCACGGACGTACCCACCATGCCGGTGCCCACGACCAGCACCGGATCGAAGTCGCCCGGACCCGCGGGTGGGGTCACGGCACCGCGCGCACGTGGGTCAGGTCGCGACGCAGCGCGGCGGCCCCGTGCAGGTAGACGTGGGTGATCTCGGGCCGGGTGAGCTCGGTCTCGACATGCGCCATCAGCCGCACCACCCGCGGCATCCCGCCCTCGATCTCCAGCTCACGGGTGCAGATCAGCGGCACGTCGGTCAGCCCGATCAGCCGAGCGGCGTAGGCGGGGAACTCCGAGTGCAGGTCACCGGTGGCGGTGAAGATGACGCTGATCAGGTCGTCGGTGGTGAGCGAGTTGTAGTCCATTACGGTGCGGACCATCTCGGCGACCCGCTCGAGCATGTGGTCGCGCTCGTCGACGTCCAGTTGCGTCGCTCCGCGCACGGCGCGTACGGCCACGGCGCCCTCCTGTCCGACGATCGGCCCGGGCGCCACCCTATCGGCGCCCCGGCCACCGCGCTGGCCCGGCTTGTCAGGTGGGCGCGCGCTCGGCGTACCCGGCATCGGGCTGACAACTCGGGTTGCGAGCGCTGCCCGGCCACTCACAGACCGGCGGCGTCCAGCAGCGCGCCGAGCTCCTCGCCGGTCAGCTCGCGGGTGTTCCCGGTGCGTAGCCGGCCGACGGCGACCGGCCCGATCGCGGTGCGCGTCAGCCGACGGACCGGGTGGCCGACCTCGGCCAGCATCCGCCGCACGATCCGGTTCCGGCCCTCGTGCAGAACCAGCTCCAGCACCGACCGGTCGGCCCCGGTGTGCAGCACCCGGAACGCGTCCGCACGGACCGGGCCGTCCGCCAGGGACACCCCCTCCCGCAGCCGGCGACCCACCCCGGGGCGGACCACACCGGCCACCTCGGCGACGTAGGTCTTCGGCACGCCGTAGGAGGGGTGGGCCAGCCGGTGCGCGAACTCCCCGTCGTTGGTGAGCAGGATCAGCCCCTCGGTGTCGGTGTCCAGCCGCCCGACGTGGAACAGCCGCTCCGGCCGGTCCGCAACCAGGTCGGCCAGCGTCCGCCGGCCCTGCGGATCGGCCATGGTGCTGACCACGCCGCGGGGCTTGTTCGCGACCAGGTAGACGTGCCGCGACGCGGTGGGGACCCGATGTCCGTCGACCCGGATCAGGGCCGTCTCCGGATCCACCCGTACGCCGAGCCGGGTGACAACGGCGCCGTCGACGGACACCCGGCCCGCGGCGATCAGCTCCTCGCAGCGCCGGCGGCTGGCCACGCCGGAGGCGGCGAGCACCTTCTGCAGCCGGACCGGCTCAGCCATCGGCGGTCGCGGCGGGCGACTCCTCGAGTTCGGGGTCCAGGTCGTCGGCGTCCGGCAGCAGCGGGGCCAGCTCGGGCAGCTCGTCCAGGGAACCCAGGCCCATCCGCTCCAGGAAGTACGACGACGTGCGGTAGAGCACGGCGCCGGTCGACGGGTCGGCGCCGGCCTCCTCGACCAGTCCCCGGGTCAGCAGCGTGCGCATCACCCCGTCCACGTTGACCCCGCGGACAGCCGACACCCGGGCCCGGCTGACCGGCTGCTTGTACGCCACCACCGCCAACGTCTCCAGGGCTGCCTGGGTGAGCCGGGCCTGCTGGCCGTCGAGCACGTAGCGCTCCACGACCGGGGCGAACTCCTCACGGGTGTAGAACCGCCAGCCGCCGCCCACCTCGCGCAGGTCGAAGCCCCGGCCCTGCTCGGTGTACTCCGCGGCCAGCTCGGTCAGCGCGCCGAGTACGTCGTCCGGGGAGTGCTGCACCGCCTGGGCCAGGCTGAGATGGTCCAGCGGCTGGTCGGTGACCATCAGCACCGCCTCCAGCGCCGGCCGCAGCTGTGACGGCTGCTCCGCGTCGGGCTGGTCAGCGTCCTGCTCGTCGGTCAGCGTGGGCTGCTCACTCATCGGGTTCCTCTTCGACTGCGGTGGCGCCGGCTTCCCCGGGGTCCTCGGGGCCGGGCTCCGCCGCATGGGATTCCGGGTCGGTGTCGGCACCGTCCGGTCCGTCGGAGCCCTCCTCCTGCGGCGGCGCGCCCTCGAACTCGTCGATGCAGGTCAGATCGGCCGTGTCCGTGCCGGTCCAGCGTACGTGCAGCTCCCCGAGGGCGCTGAGCTGCTCGAACGCGACCACACCCTCGCGGTAGAGCTCGAGCAGCGCCAGGAACCGCGCCACGGTCGTCAGGGTGTCCGGCGAGTCCGCGGCGAGGGCGCGGAAGGTCGCGGAACCGGTACGGCGCAGCCGTTCCACCACGACCTCCGCCTGCTGGCGGACGCTGACCTTGGGGGCGTGCAGATGGCTGAGGGCGATCACCGGTTCGGGCTTGGGCGCCAGGGCACCCGCGGCCAGCCCGGCGAACTCGTGCACGCCCAGCGTGATCAGCACCTCCGGCAGCAGGCCGGCGAACCGTTCCTCCAGCCCGACCGCACGCGGCGCCCGACGCGACTCGGTGGCCAGCCGGTCGGCGAACTCGGCAGCGACCTGCTTGAACGCGCGGTACTGCAGCAGCCGGGCGAACAACAGGTCGCGCGCCTCCAGCAGCGCCAGATCCTCCTCGTCCTCGACCTCGGTCTGCGGCAGCAGCCGAGCGGTCTTGAGGTCGAGCAGCGTGGCCGCGACCACCAGGAACTGGCTGCTCTGCTCCAGGTCCCACTGCGGCCCGAGCGCCTTGATGTAGGCCAGGAACTCGTCGGTGACCCGCGACAGCGCCACCTCGGTGATGTCGAGCTTGTGCTTGGCGATCAGCCCGAGCAGCAGATCGAACGGACCCTCGAAGTTGTCCAGGTGGACCGCGAACGACGGTGCGGCGCCGGCCGGGGCGGTCTCCCCCGTCTCGGCCGGCCGGGACGACTGGGCAGCGGTCGCGGTCACGACCCACTCAGCCGGCGGGCCAGCTCGCTGTCCGGGCCGCGTTCGTCCAGGTCGGCCAGCGCGATCGCCACCGCAGCCCGGACCAGTCGGCCGCGGTCGACCGCACCACCGAGGGTGCGGCGCAGCTGCAGCCGGGCGTGCTCGATGTCGAGCAGCTCCTCCGAGGTGATGTAGACCGTCATCTTCTCGTCGTGCTTGACCCGGCCGCTGGCCCGCCGCCGCGCCGGCGCGGGGGCCGCTCGCAGCTCGGGGCGATCGGTGGCTGGTTCGTCGTCGGACCGGGTGGGCCGGAACAGGTCGTCAGCGGCCGGCAGGCTCACTCGTCGGGACAACGGGCCAGCACCTCCCGGGCCAGCTGGCGATAGGCCTCCGCCCCCGGCGAGCCGGCGGCGTAGCTGGTGATCGGCTCCCCGGCGACGGTGGAGTCGGAGAACTTGACCGTGCGCCGGATGACGGTGTGGAACACCGTGTCGCCCCACGCGTCCACCAGCCGCTGCAGCACCTCTCGCCCGTGCAGGGTACGACTGTCGTACATGGTGCCGAGCAGCCCGTCGATGCGCAGCCTCGGGTTGAGTCGCTCGGTGACCTTGTCGATGGTCTGCTTCAGCAGCGCGACACCGCGCAGCGCGAAGTACTCGCACTCCAGCGGCACGATCACCCCGTCGGCGGCGGTGAGCGCGTTCACGGTGAGCAGACCCAGCGAGGGCTGGCAGTCGATCAGCACCACGTCGTAGTCGTCGAGCACCGGCTCCAGCACGCGGGCGAGGGTCTGCTCGCGCGCGACCTCCTGCACGAGCTGCACCTCGGCGGCCGACAGGTCGATGTTGGACGGCAGCAGGTCCAGGCCGTCCACGTCGGTGCCCACGATCGCGTCCTTGGCCGATACGCCCGGCGACATCATCACGTCGTAGACGGTCAGCTCCAGGTCGTGCGGGCTGAGCCCGAGGCCGACCGACACCGAGCCCTGCGGGTCGCAGTCGACCAGCAGCACCTTGCGGCCGTACTCCGCGAGGGCGGCACCGAGGTTGATGGTCGTCGTGGTCTTGCCGACCCCGCCCTTCTGGTTGCACATGGCGATCACTCGGCCCCGCCCGTGCCCACGAACCGGCGCCGGCTCCGGGAGATCGGGAATCGCACGACCGGTGGGTCCGAGCTCGGGCTCGGTCTCGGTGGACTCCGCAGTGGCCTGCCGGGTGTCCTGCTCGGTGGGGAGGACCGCTACCGCGGCGGTCGCCGCTGCCTGCTCGGCGGCGTGCTCGGCCGCGTGCTCGGCGTCGGGCTCGCCGACCTGGTCGGCGGGGGGTTCGCGATCGCCCCCGGCGGACTCACCGACCCCGGTCCGCCATTCGGCCGCACCGAGCGGGGCTACCCGCGGCGGGACCGTCGGGGCTGCGGCGCTCCCGTAGGGGCTGAACACCGGACCTGATGTCGATTCGTTCACGTGCCGCCTTACCTCTCCGCCGATACGTCGACCCGCCGGTCGACTTGCAGACTTTAGGACCTGCGCAGAAGGCCGTTCAAGGCGGCCGGAGGATCTGTGCACGGACCCTGCCTGCCTGTGCACAACCCTGTCACAGGGTGGGGATAAACCTGGGGACACACGCCCGGGGACGGCGAACTTCAGCGGCAGCATCGCTGCGGGCCGCGGGACCCTCAGGCGCGGGCCCGCGGATGCGCGGCGGCGTACACCTCGCGCAGCGAGTCGACCGTGACCAGCGTGTAGACCTGGGTGGTGGTGACCGAGGCATGCCCGAGCAGCTCCTGCACCACGCGCACGTCGGCGCCGCCGTCGATCAGGTGGGTGGCGAACGAGTGCCGCAGCATGTGCGGCGACACCTCCGCCCGCACGCCGGCCCGCTGCGCGGCGGACCGCAGCACGGTCCAGGCGCTCTGCCGGGACAACCGGCCGCCGCGGGCGTTCAGGAACAGCGCCGGACCACCGGCCGCCCGGTGCAGGGCCGGCCGGGCCCGGACCAGGTAGGCGTCCAGCGCGTCCCGGGCGAACGACCCGAGCGGCACCACACGCTGCTTGCCGCCCTTGCCGCGCAGCAGCACGCCGCCGGTCTCCAGGTCCAGATCGTCGACGTCCAGGCCGACCGCCTCGGAGATCCGCGCCCCGGTGCCGTACAGCAACTCCAGCAGCGCCCGGTCGCGCAGCGCCAGGCTGGTCCCGGGCGCGCCCGCGGTCTCGATCAGCCGGGTCACGTCGTCCACCGGCAGCGCCTTCGGCAGCCGGCGTGCGGGTGCCGGTGGTCGTACCCCGGCGGCCGGGTCGTGCTCGCACACCCCCTCGCGCACCAGGAACCGGTGCAGGCCGCGCACCGCGACCACCGCACGCGCCGCGCTGCCGGCCCCCAACGCGGGGTGGTCGGCGTCACCCTCCCGCAGCCGCATCAGGAACTCCCCCACCGTGGCCTCGGTCACCTGGTCGGGGTCGTCGATCCCGGCCCCGGCCAGGAAGTCGAGGTAGCGGTGCAGGTCCCGCCGGTACGACGCGACCGTGTTGGCCGCCAGGCCGCGCTCCACCACCAGGTGGTCCAGGTAGGTGCGCAGCGCCGGCCCGAGCCGGCCGGTGGCGCTCAGCCGAGCACCTCTTCGACGTCCCGGTGCGGCAGCCCGTGGGCCCGCGCCACCGGCTCGTTCACCACTTCGCCGGTGTGCACGTTCAGCCCCAGGGCGAATCCGGGATCCGCCCGCATCGCGGCCTGCCAGCCGCGGTCGGCCAACTCGGTCACGTACGGCAGCGTGACGTTGGTCAGCGCGTACGTCGAGGTGTGCGGCACCGTGCCGGGCATGTTGGTGACGCAGTAGAACACCGCATCATGAGCGGCATAGGTCGGGTCGGTGTGCGTGGTCGGCCGCGAGTCCTCGAAGCAGCCGCCCTGATCGATCGCGATGTCGACCAGCACCGCGCCGGGCCGCATCCGCGACACCAGGTCGCTGGACACCAGCCGCGGCGCCCGCGCACCAGGGACCAGCACCGCCCCGATCACCAGGTCTGCGTCGACCACCGCCTTCTCGATCTCGAAGGTGTTCGAGGCGACGGTCTGCAGATGGCCCTGGTAGATCCGGTCGGCCTGCCGCAGCCGCTCGATGTTGATGTCGAGCATCAGCACCTCGGCCTGCATGCCCAGCGCGATGGCCGCGGCGTTCATCCCCGACACCCCCGCGCCGAGCACCACGGTCTTGGCCGCATACACGCCCGGCGCGCCGCCGAGCAGGATCCCGCGCCCGCCGCCCGCACGCATCAGGTGGTAGGCGCCGACCTGCGGCGCAAGCCTCCCGGCGATCTCGCTCATCGGCGCCAACAGCGGCAGCCGCCCCTCGACGTCCTCCACGGTCTCGTACGCGATCGCGGTCACGCCGCTGCGCAGCAGCGCATCGGTGCACTCGCGGGACGCGGCCAGGTGCAGGTAGGTGAACAGCAACTGGCCCTTGCGCATCCGCTCGTACTCGGGGCCGACCGGCTCCTTGACCTTCAGTACCAGGTCGGCGGCGTCCCACACGCCAGCGGCGTCGGGCACCAGCGTCGCCCCGGCGGCGGCGAAGTCCTCGTCCGGGATCGCGGAGCCCACTCCCGCACCCGCCTCGACCAGCACCTGGTGGCCGTGCCGGGACAGCTCGTGCACGCCGGCCGGGGTGATCGCCACGCGGAACTCGTTGTCCTTGATCTCACGTGGCACACCGATCCTCACGCTGGCGAGTCTAGACCGGCTCAGCCCTGCGCCGGGCCGGCCAGCGCCCGCACGGTGGCCAGGGTGTCGGCCTCGGCGGCGGTCTTGTCGTCGCGGTAGCGCAGCACCCGGGCGAACCGCAGCGCCAGGCCGCCCGGGTAGCGCGACGAGCGCTGCAGGCCGTCGAACGCGATCTCCACCACCTGCTCGGGACGCACCTGCACCACATGGCCGCTGCGGCCGGTCTCCAACTCCAGGAACCGCTCGGTCTGCCAGGCGAGCATCTGGTCGGTCATGCCCTTGAACGTCTTGCCCAGCATCACGAACCCGCCCTCGGGATCCCGCGCGCCGAGGTGAATGTTGGACAGCCAGCCGCGCCGGCGGCCGCTCCCCCACTCCACCGCCAGCACCACGAGATCCAGGGTGTGCCGTGGCTTCACCTTCACCCAGGCGGCGCCGCGGCGGCCCGCCGCATACGGCGCGTCCAGCGCCTTGACCACGACCCCCTCCTGGCCCGCGGCCACGGCCCGCTGGAAGAACGCGGCCGCGCCGGCCGGGTCGGCGTCGAGCAGCCGGGAGACCACCGCCTCCGCAGGCACGATCGCGTCCAACCGGGCCAGCCGGTCCCGCAACGGCCGGTCGACCAGGTCGGCACCGTCGGCGCGGAGGCAGTCGAAGTAGTACACCGAGAGCGCGGTCCCGGCCGGGGTTGCCTCGGCCAGCCGGGTCGCGGTCCGCGACGCCGTCTCCTGGAACGCCCGGGGCCGCCCGCTCGGGTCCAGCGCGATCACCTCGCCGTCCAGCACCACCTCTGGGGTCGGCAGCGCACGTACCCCGGCGACCACCTCCGGCAGCCGCGCGGTGATGTCGTCGAGGCTGCGCGTGAACACCCCGACCTCGTCGCCGCTGCGGTGCACCTGGACCCGGATCCCGTCGAGCTTGACGTCCACCGAGGCCGGGCCGGCCATACCGGCCAGCGCGGCGTCGACGTCCGGCGCCGACGACGCCAGCATCGGGCGCACCGGACGGCCGACCTCAAGGTGGATCTCGGCCACCGCGTCCGCCCCGGACAACAGCGCCGCCCGGGCCACCGGCACCGTGGCGCCGCCGAGCATCGCGGCCCGCCGCACGTGGGCAAGGGGTACGCCGGAGGCGGCCGCGATCGCGTCCAGCATGGCGGCATCGGCGGCGCCCTGCCGCACGTCACCGGACAGCAACCCGCGGAGCAGCCGCTGTTCATCGGCCGTCGCACGCCCGAACAGGTCTCGCACGGCGGCAGTGCGCGCCGCCGCCGACCCGGCGCCGTGCAGTCGGCTGATCGCCTCCAGTTCGGCGTCCACCTGCAGCACGGTGAGCGTGGGGCGATCCGCGGGTTCGGGCAGGTCGGCCAGCGACGCCCAGCCGATGCCCGTGCGCCGCTGCCGCAACTCGCCGGACAGCATCGGGACCGCGACGTCGATGTCGGCCGGGTCGGCGCGGGTGAGTACGGCGGCCAGCGCGTCCCGCTTGGCGGTCCTGGAGCGGGTCGCGGCCAGCGTGCGCGACACCTCCGCCACCTCGGCGAACAGCATGGCCGCCCTAGCCGCCGGGCTCGACGTCGGCGGCCCGGGCGGGCCAAGGCGCATGCGACGGACGCAGCGCGCGCAGCCCGGCTCCCCGCTGAGCCGCCCAGGTGGCCAGCACGCCCATCACCGCCATCGGGTTCTCGATCCGCCCGTCCAGTACCGCCTGCACCGCGTCGTCGAGTGGCAGCCAATGCAGGTCGAGGTCGGCCTCCTCGTGGGCACCGCGGTGTCGTTCGGACTCGGGTACGACGGTGAGGTCACGGGCGAGGTACACCCGCCACCGTTCGGTGGACACGCCCGGGGAGGCGAACGAGTCCACCAGCACCCGCCAGTCGGCCGCCCGCAGCGCCGCCTCCTCGAACAGCTCCCGGGCCGCGGCCTGCGCCGGGTCCTCGCCGGGCTCGTCCAGCAGCCCGGCGGGCAGTTCCAGCAGCCGGTGGCCGACCGGATGGCGGTACTGGCCCAGTAGCAACACCCGGAGGTCGTCGTCCAGCACCACGGTGCCCACCGCGTCGTGGTGCTCGACCACGTCACGGTCGAAGACCGACCCGTCCGGGCCGCGCAGCGTGTCGCGGCGCGCCGACACGAAGGACCCGTCGAGCAGCGACCGCGAGGCGGTCACCGGCCATCGCTCGGGGCGGTCAGCCGGCCGCTCGGACACCGTCAACCGCCTGGGAGGCGACGGCCACCGGCTCCTCGTCCACCGGCAGCCGCATCTCCCGCTGGCGCTCGAGAGCGGCTGCCACCAGCCCGGCGAACAGCGGGTGCGCCCGGGTCGGCCGCGACCGGAACTCCGGATGCGCCTGGGTCGCCACGAAGTAGGGATGCTCGCTCCGCGGCAGCTCGACGTACTCCACCAGTGTCTGGTCGGGGGACGTGCCGGAGACCACCAGCCCCGCCTGCTCCAACTGCTTCCGGTAGGCGTTGTTGACCTCGTAGCGGTGTCGGTGCCGCTCCTCGACCTGCGGCTGGTCGTACAGCTCGGCGACCTGGCTGCCCTCACGCAACCGCGCGGGGTAGAGCCCCAGCCGCATGGTGCCGCCGAGGTCGCCCTGGCCGGCCACGATCTGCTTCTGCTCGGCCATGGTGGCGATCACCGGGGTGTCGGTCTGCGGGTCGAACTCGGTGGACGAGGCGTCGGCCAGGCCGGCCACGTTCCGGGCGTACTCGATCACCATGCACTGCAGGCCGAGGCAGAGGCCGAGCGTGGGGATCCGGTTCTCGCGGGCGTACCGCAGCGCGCCGACCTTGCCCTCGATGCCGCGGATTCCGAAGCCTCCCGGCACGCAGATCGCGTCCACGTCCCCCAGGTGCCGGGAGGCACTCTCGGGCGTGGCGCATTCGTCGGAGGCGACCCAGCGCAGCTGCACCCGGGCGTCGTTGTGGAACCCCCCCGCACGTAGCGCCTCGGCCACCGACAGGTACGCGTCGGGCAGGTCGATGTACTTGCCGACCAGCGCGACCGTGACCTCTTCGGCTGGATGGTGCACGCGACGCAGCAGATCGTCCCACCGGGTCCAGTCGACATCGCGGAACGGCATGCTCAGCCGGCGGACGACGTAGGCGTCCAGCCCCTCGCTGTGCAGCACCTTCGGGATGTCGTAGATGCTCGGCGCGTCGACCGCTGCGACCACCGCCTCCTCATCGACGTCGCACATCATCGAGATCTTGCGTTTCACGCTGCCGGGCACCTCGCGGTCGGACCGGCACACAATCGCGTCCGGCTGGATGCCGATCGACCGCAGCGCGGCCACCGAGTGCTGCGTGGGCTTGGTCTTCAGCTCACCGGACGGGCCGATATAGGGCACGAGGGACACGTGCAGGAAGAAACAGTTGTCGCGGCCCAGGTCGTGCCGCACCTGGCGGGCGGCCTCCAGGAAGGGCAGCGACTCGATGTCGCCGACGGTGCCGCCGATCTCGGTGATGATGA
>CAZNCE010000002.1:0-32812 GCA_964571285.1 uncultured Nocardioidaceae bacterium
CGCGGCCGTACCCTCCTGGGGGTCACGGAGCTGCCGTCCCAGGTGAACCCCGCCACCCTGGCGCACGCGGTCGCCGGGCTCGCCGACTCCGGCCGGGTGCAGGGGATCGCCGATGTCCGGGACGACTCCTCGTCGCGGACCGGCCGGCGGCTGGTGGTGGTGCTCAAGCGGGACGCGATCCCGCGGGTGGTGCTGAACAACCTGTACAAGCACACCCAGCTGCAGGCGACGTTCGGCGAGAACATGCTGGCGCTGGTCCACGGCGTGCCGCGCACGCTGCCGCTGGACGCGTTCGTGCAGCACTGGGTCACCCACCAGATCGAGGTCATCCAGCGCCGTACCCGCTACCGGCTGCGCAAGGCCGAGGAGCAGGCACACATCTACCGCGGCCTGGTCAAGGCGCTGGACATGCTGGACGAGGTGATCGCGCTGATCCGGCGGTCGCCGGACGTCGACGAGGCGCGGAACGGGCTGATGAGCCTGCTGGAGATCGACGAGGTCCAGGCGCAGGCCATCCTCGACATGCAGCTGCGCCGGCTGGCCGCGCTGGAACGGCAGAAGATCATCGACCACCTGGCTCAGCTGGAGGCCGAGATCGCGGAGTACCGCGCGATCCTGGCCAGCGAGCAGCGGCAGCGGGAGATCGTCGGCGAGGAGCTGGCCGCGATCGTCGACAAGTTCGGCGACGACCGGCGCACCCAGATCATCCCAGCCGACGGGGACCTGTCCATGGAGGACCTGATCCCCGACGACCCGGCGGTGGTCACGATCACCCGCGGGGGCTACGCCAAGCGCACCCGCACCGACCTGTACCGGGTGCAGAAGCGGGGCGGTCGTGGCGTCCGCGGCGCCTCCTTGAAGGGCGACGATGTGGTCGCGCACTTCTTCCCGACCACTCTGCACCACTGGATCCTGTTCTTCACCACTGCCGGCCGCGTCTACCGCACCAAGGCCTACCAGCTGCCCGAGGGTGGCCGGGACGCCAAGGGCGGTCACGTGGCCGGGTTGCTGCAGTTCCAGCCGGACGAGCGGATCGCGCAGGTGCTGGCCGTCAAGGACTACGAGAGCGCTCCGTATCTGGTTCTCGCCACCCGCGACGGGCTGGTGAAGAAGACCGCGCTGTCGGCGTACGACTCGGCCCGCCAGGCCGGGGTAATCGCGATCAACCTGCGCGCGGACGACGACGAGCTGATCGGCGCCGAGCTGGCGTGGCCGGAGGACGAGCTGCTGCTGGTGTCGCGCAAGGGGCAGGCGATCCGGTTCAAGGCCGACGACGCCCAGCTGCGGCCGATGGGCCGGGCCACCTCCGGCGTGACCGGGATGAAGTTCCGCGACGGCGACGAGCTGCTGTCGATGTCGGTGATCCGCTCGCCGCAGATCGCCGCGGAGCTGGCCGCCGACGAGGACGCGCCGGACACCGGGCAGTACGTGTTCACGGTCACCGACGGCGGGTACGGCAAGCGGTCCAAGGTGAGCGACTACCGGCTGCAGGGCCGGGGCGGCCTCGGCATCAAGGCGATGAAGCTGGACGACGAACGAGGCTCGCTGGTCGGCGCGATCGTGGTGACCAGCACGGACGAGGTGCTGGCGATCAAGGCCTCGGGTCAGGTCACCCGCAGCGCGGTGTCGGGCGTTCCGGTGAAGGGCCGTGACACCATGGGGGTGAAGTTCGTCAACGTGGCGGGCACCGACCAAGTGGTGGCGATCGCCCGGAATGCGGAGCGTGCCGCCGAGGAGGAGGTCGACGCGCAGGACGGTGACGAGGCCGAGGACGGCGCCGAGACCGGCGTCGACGTCGGCGCCGACACCGGCGTGGACCCCGAGACCGACAGCGGGGCCGACACCGGCCCGACAACCAGTGAGTCCGTCGACAACGGGCCGCAGACCGAGGACCCGAGCGATCAGACGGAGGTGTCTGATGAGTGACCGCCGAGGCGACGGGAGCCCGTTCGTGCCACATCGCAGCCTTGCCCACCGCGCGTCGGGCCAGTCCGGTGGCGGCAGCGCCGCCGGGCAGGTGTCGTCGACCGGGTACGAGGAAGGCAACGAGCCGGTCTTCGACGAGCAGGCCGCCGACGCGCGGGCTCGCGCCCAGGCCGACGCCCAGCAGGCCGCGCGCGAGGCCAAGGAGGCGGCCCGGATCCAGCACGAGGCTCACCTGCGCGAGCAGCAGCAGGCCCGGCAACAGGCCCCAGAGCCGCAGCAGGATCCGCCCGCGGACCGTGCGCCGGTTGCCGACGGGCGGCATGTGGCCGAGCCCAACGGCCGATCGCCCGACCCCGAGCAGACGCAGGAGTACGCCCCGGTGCCGGCCGAGGACGAGAGTGATAACCAGCAGACCTCGCCGATCGCGATGGCCGCGGCGGCGGTGGGTGCCGCAAAGGAGCGCATCATGGGCTCCCGGGACAACTCGGACAGGAAGCCCGAACCTGCGCAGACCCAGCCCACCGACTGGCAGCCCCAGGGGCAGGCTCAGGGACAGCACCGCGAGGTGCCGCCTTCGGTGGTGACGCCGCAGCCGACCGTCTATCCGGGCAACCGCCCGGTGATGCGCCCGGTCACCCGGCGGGCCCGGCTCCGGCTCACCCGGATCGACCCCTGGTCGGTGATGAAGACCTCGTTCCTGCTGTCGATCGCGTTCGGCATCATGTGCGTGGTGGCGGTGTTCGTCATCTGGTCGGTGCTGGGTGCCGCCAACGTGTTCGGCTCGATCAACTCCACGATCACCGACGTGCTCGACATCGACTTCAGCGTCCAGGACTACGTCGGCATCGACCGGGTGATGCCGATCGCGATCCTGATCTCGGTGGTCAACGTGGTGTTGATCACCGCGCTGTGCACGCTGGGGTCGTTCCTGTACAACCTGGCAGCCAGCCTGCTCGGCGGGCTCGAGGTGACGCTGGCCGAAGACCAGAAGTGACCGGCGCACGCGCCGCTCGGGGCCGTACCCTTGGGGTGGAGGCGGTGTCCGATCGGTTTGGGACGCCGCTGCCGCATGGGGTAACGTTTCCGCTCGGTCCGCACCGGACCGATCCACCCATCCGGGCCTATAGCTCAGACGGTTAGAGCGCTTCCCTGATAAGGAAGAGGTCAGAGGTTCAAGTCCTCTTAGGCCCACGTCGACACCCAAAGGGAGCACCCCGCGATGAAGAAGCTCTTGATGCTGGCCGCCGCCGGCGCAGCCGCGTACTACGCGCTGAACAAGGCGAAGGCCAACCAGAACACGCAGGACCTGTGGGCGGAGGCCACCGACAGCGTCCGCAAGTCCGAGAACTGATCCAGGCCTGATCCGCCGCGTCCCCGTGCCGCCCGCTCGGTGGGCCGGCTCCGGGGACGTAGCTCAACTGGCAGAGCACCGCCTTTGCAAGGCGGGGGTTGGGAGTTCGAGTCTCCTCGTCTCCACCACTTTCTGGCCGGCGCAAACCGCGGGTCGAGTATCCCTTCCGAAGGAATGCGCCGGGAGCAACCTTGAGGCCTAGGGCTAGGTTCACTCCCCTGCGCTCGCCCGAATGCATCCGGCTGCCTACGATCCTGACCTCGCAGTCTGGACGGGCGAGCGTCAGACTGCGGCGAGGGCTCGCATCGAGAGGGGTTGGCGCGTGCAGGAAGGCCTATACGAGAGCCTGTTGACGACCGGGCTACAAGACAGCCTGGAACATACCGATGGTGTTCGTGCTTCGATCGAAACGATTGACGAGGCCGAACAGCCAGAAGTGCTGGCTCGGCATGTCCGGGATGCGGTGCTGAGGGTTCTCGCGTCCACGACAGACCCGGCGCGACGCGTAGCGACGGTAAACGCGCTACTGGAGCACTTGCAGGCGGTCGATGATGAAGTGCTGCATGAACCGCGGCACCTCCTGGCCCTGACGCGACCTGTTGGGCCCGGTGTTGCCGGTGGCGAGCAAACGCGACCTAGCACCCCGCTGTCGGACGCAGCGCTTCTGACGAATTCTCATGGCGAGCCGACATTGGGGGCGGAGCTTCGGGCAGAACTCGATACAGCCGACGAGGTCGACCTGTTATGTGCATTCGTGAAGTGGCACGGGCTGCGGGTACTTGAGCCGGAGCTGCATCGGCTCCGGGCCCGAAAGGCACCGCTGCGGGTGATCACGACGACATACATGGGTGCAACCGAGCGGGCCGCGCTGGATCGGTTGATCCGGGAGTTCGGCGCCGATGTGAGGGTGCAGTACGACGCGTTGCGTACCCGCTTGCACGCGAAGGCCTGGCTCTTCCGCCGGCGCACGGCGTTCGATACGGCATACGTCGGATCATCCAATCTGTCGCGCAGTGCACTTCTTGAGGGAGTGGAGTGGAACGTACGGCTTTCACGGGTGGCCACTCCCGCACTTCTTGAGAAGTTCCACGCCACGTTCGACACCTACTGGAACGATCCGAGCTTTCAAAGCTATGACCCTCACGTTGACCGAGACCGCCTAGACGATGCGTTGGCGGAAGCCGCTGGACGTCGGTCGTCTGACCGGGTCACGGTTTCTCTCGCTGGCCTTGAGGTTCGCCCGCGGGCACACCAAGCAGCCATGCTGGAGGCGCTTGAAGCGGAACGCATTCTGCATGATCGCCACCAGAACCTGATCGTTGCCGCGACCGGCACCGGGAAGACTGTGGTAGCCGCGCTGGACTACCGCAGGCTTTGCAGCCCACAGACGGGAAAGAAGCCATCGCTGCTGTTTGTCGCACACCGCAAGGAGATCCTCGAACAATCTCTCAGAACCTACCGTGAGGTGTTGACAGATGCCGCGTTCGGTGAGCTGTACGTCGGTGGCGCCCGACCAGAACGTTGGCAGCACGTCTTCGCATCCGTGCAGTCGCTGACCTCGTACGGCGTGCACAACATCCCTGCAAATGCCTTCGACGTGGTCGTCATCGACGAGTTCCACCACGCTGAGGCCGCGACGTATCGAAAGCTGCTGGGTCACCTACGACCAGGCGAACTCTTGGGCCTCACGGCGACTCCGGAACGCGCGGATGGTGTGGACGTGCGGCGGGAGTTCTTTGATGGCCGAACGGCTGCCGAACTGCGCCTGTGGGATGCGCTCGGGGCTGACCTGCTCTGTCCTTTCCACTACTTCGGCATCGCCGACGGTACGGACCTGCGAGGCATCGCGTGGTCCCGCGGCCGCTATGACCAGAACGGGTTGGACAACGTCTTCACCGGGAACGATGCCCGTGCAGCGGTCGTACTGAGACAAGTACGCGACAAGGTCAGCAGCATCACGGAGATGCGGGCGCTCGGGTTCTGCGTGTCTGTCGCACACGCGCACTACATGGCCCGCGTGTTTACCGAAGCGGGAGTCCCAGCTCGCGCAGTGACCGGTCAGACGAGCAATGACGAGCGCCATCGCGCCCTCGCAGATCTGCGCGCCCGCGAGGTCAACGCCTTGTTCACAGCAGATCTCTTCAATGAGGGTCTCGACCTGCCCGACGTGGACACTGTGTTGTTCCTGCGTCCAACCGAGAGCGCAACAATCTTCCTTCAGCAGTTGGGTCGAGGGCTGCGTCAGGCACCTGGCAAAGCGGTTCTCACCGCGCTTGACTTCGTCGGTCATCACCGCAAGGAGTTCCGCTTCGACATTCGTTACCGAGCCCTGACTGGGGCTACTCGGCGCGGTCTGGAGCACCAGGTCGAGCGCGGATTTCCCTTCCTGCCGGCGGGTAGTCAGATTGTCCTTGATCAGCAGGCACAATCTCTCGTTCTGGAAAACATTCGGAGCCAGGTTAGTCAGAGTTGGCCAAAGATGGTGGCGGAGCTTCGCTCATACGGCGAGCACGACCTGCCGAGCTTCCTGCACGAATCAGGCCTGGAGTTGGCTGACGTGCTTCGGCGTGGCAAACGAAGCTGGACGCAACTTCGACGCGACGCTGGGCTACCGACTCGTTCCGGTGGCGACAAGGAAGCCAGCCTTCTTAAGCGTGTTCGAGCCATCGCTCACATCGACGACTCGACGCGGGCCGGCGTATATCTGCGCCTCCTATCGGATGACCCTCCCGCATACTCACAACTCGGCGAGTACGAGAAGTCGTTCGCGCGGATGCTCTTCTTCTCCCTATGGCCGGACGGTGGGGGATTTGCCTCCTACGACGATGGCTTGAGCCGGCTGCAGGAGGAGCCTGCTGCGCGGGACGAAATGAAGGCCGTGGTCACACTCGCATTCGATCAAGCCCGTCACGCGACAAGCGAACTTTCCGGCCGTCTGCGGTCGTCAGCACTTCGCGTACACGCGCGTTATCAGCGCGAAGAAATACTCGCAGCGCTCGATTATGCAAACCTGCAACGCACGCCAAAGAGCTTCCAAGCAGGAGTCGTCTGGTCGGAGCCGTGGCAGTCTGACGCCTTTCTCATTACCTTGCGGAAGGCGGAGAGAGACTACTCGCCGACAACGATGTATCGCGACTACGCAATCAGTCCAACGCTCTTCCATTGGGAGTCACAATCGACCACCTCGCTCAGGTCCCCGACTGGTCAGCGATACCTGCAGCACGCTGCCCGCGGCTCAAACATTCTGTTGTTTACACGGGACCACCGGTCGGACGACCTGGGAACAGCGCCCTACATGTTCCTCGGACCAGCGCGTTACGTGAGCCACTCGGGGGACCGTCCAATTGCGATCACATGGCAGCTGGAGCACGCGATGCCAACCAATGTCTTCACCGAAGCATCTGTAGTTGCGAACTGAGCTTTGCGTCTGTCGGCGGTCAAGCCAACAAGTTTGCGGTGCTCATGCGTTGTCGGTGAACTCGAGCTGTCTGGACTGCGTGGATTCGCCCGCGCTCGACGGCGGGGCGGTCGCGGCGGCCTCGTCGCGAGGGACCCGGAAGTGCTTGCCCAGCGTCTCGGTCTGTCCCTGATAGTTAGACCCCAGCCCCCGATCGCCGTACAGCATCGTCGGGAGTTCCAGCATGCGCTCGAAGGTCAGCTTGCAGACGTGTTGACGGTGCTCGATCATGAACGCCACGTCGTGCGCGCGTACCTCCAGCGCCGCGGTCGAACCGCCTCCGCCCTGGTCGGGGGCGTAGCCGAAGCCTGGATCGAAGAAGCCGGCGTAGTGGGTGCGCAACTCCCCGCTCGTGGGGTCGTAGGCGGCCATCTCCGCCGCCAGATCGGGCGGGATCGTGATCGACTCGTGGGACATCAACAGGTAGAAGCTGTTCGGCTGCAGGATGATCCGGTCTCCGGGCCCACTGTGCACTCGGTCCCAGAACGATTCCGGATCGGACGACCCGGGAGTACGCAGGTCGAGCAGCGGGGCGCTGCCGCGTGCCCGCCAGCCGACGCCCTTGGACTTCGACCCGCGCAGGTTCAGACCGAGGAACAGCCCGGAGGACAACTGCAGGCTGTTCGGCGCCACCGGCTTGCCGCCGTCGAACAACAACGGCCGGGTGGCGTGCTCGGCCCGGATCTCCGCGTCGGTTAGGGCCGTCCGGCCGACCGAGAGCCGCAACTGGTTGAGCGACAGCCCGCGGCACACCCGGATCGGGAACGACAGCGGCACCACCTCGAGATACAGCCGCCCGGTGTAGCCCGCGTGGATGTCGTCGAAGCGCAGCCCCTGGTCGGTGATGACCCGGGTGAACACGTCCGCCCGGCCGGTCGAGCTCTTCGGGTTGGCCCGGGCGCGCATCTCCTGCGGCAGGTGCAGCTGCTCCAGCAGCGGGATCACGTACGGGAGCCCGACCTCGAGCACGGCGCCGTCGGGACCGGTCAGGTCCACCTGGTATTTGCTCAGCTCCTCCAGCCGCTCCTCGACGGTACGCGAACCGGGCAGGAAGCTGCACTGGATGCGGTGCGCCACGTCGCCCAGGCGCAGGTCGAGGCTGGCTGGCTGGATGTTCGTCGACGGGATCTCCGCCCCGGGCGCCTTGATGACCCCCGACGAGATCGCCTTCTCGATGTACTGGTTCGGCAGCACTCCAGCCTTGCCGTGCGGCAGGTCTTGCATGGCGCTGAGCCTCCCTCGCGTGCTCCGTCGGAGTCTAACGACCGGTGCCGCGTCGATCTCGGCCGCGTGCATGGCAGGCTGGCGGTTGTGGCGAACAAGCAGAGCCCGCTGCCCGCCGACCTGCCCCGGCCGGTGGACGACGGTGCCGCCGACCACCTGACCGGCCTGGTGATGCCCGAGGTCGCGCTGCCGTCGACCCGGGGCGGCCCGGTACGGCTGGACCGGCCGCCAACAGGACATCAGTCGCTGGTCGTGTTCGCGTACCCCAGGACCGCACGACCCGGCCAGCAGCCCCCGCCCGGCTGGGACCAGATTCCCGGCGCCCGGGGCTGCACACCGGAGACCTGCGGCTTCCGCGACCTGTCCGCGGAGTTCGCCGCCGCGGGTGCTGTCGTGGTCGGGGTGTCCACGCAGGGCACCGCCTACCAGCAGGAGGCAGCGACCCGGCTCAAGCTCCCCTACCCGCTGCTCAGCGACGCGCGACTCACCCTGGCCACCGCCCTGCGGCTCCCCACGTTCGACGCCGAGGTGCCGGTCGAGGGCGACCCGGAGGGGCGCACGCAGACCACCACGCTGCTCAAGCGGCTCACGCTGGTGGTACGCGACGGGGTGATCGCGAAGGTGTTCTACCCGGTGTTCCCGCCGGACGCGCACCCGCAGCAGGTCCTCGACTGGCTGCGGTCGGCGTGAGGGACTTCGATCTGGTGCTGTTCGGGGCCACCGGGTTCACCGGCGGGCTCACCGCGGAGTACCTGACCCGGCACGCGCCGGACGGTCTGCGCTGGGCGCTCGCCGGCCGCAACCGGGCCAAGCTCGAGTCGGTACGGGAGCGGCTGGCCACGATCGGACCAGACGGCACCCAACCAGCGCTGCTCACCGCGGACACCGATCGCTCGGACACGCTGCGCGACGTCGCCGCGCGGACCCGCGTGCTGGCCAGCACCGTCGGCCCGTACGTGCAGCACGGCGACCCGGTAGTCGCCGCCTGTGCGGATGCGGGCACCGACTACGCCGACCTGTGCGGCGAGCCCGAGTTCGTGGACCAGACCTACCTGCGGCACCACGCGCGGGCCGTCGGCACCGGTGCCCGGCTGGTGCACGCCTGCGGGTTCGACTCGGTGCCGTACGACCTCGGGGTGCTGGCCACGGTGCGGGCATTGCCGGGCGACGGCCCGATCCACGTCGACGGGTACGTCCGTACGGGGGCGGCATTCTCCGCCGGGACGTACCACTCCGCCGTGCTCGCGATGGGCCGCCGCCGGCTGGCGGCCGACGCGGCCAACCGGCGCCGGCGACTGGAACCACGGCCGGCCGACCGGCGAGTCAGCGCCCGGCCGGGCCGGCTGCACCGTTCCGCGACGGCCCGCGGCTGGGTGCTGCCGCTGCCGACCATCGACCCGAAGGTCGTCGGCCGGTCGGCACGGGCGCTGCCGGAGTACGGCCCCGAGTTCAGCTATCGACACCATCTGGCGGTGCGGCGACTGCGGACCGCGCTGCGCCTCGGCGGCACCGTGGCGGCGATGACAGCGTTGGCGCAGGTCCCGCCGGCGCGACGCTGGCTGCTCGGTCGGATGGACCCGGGCGACGGGCCGAGCCCGCAACGGCGGGCGCGCTCCTGGTTCCGGGCCACGTTCGTCGGACGAAGGGGCGGCCGCACGGCCGTGACCACCGTCGCCGGCGGCGACCCCGGATACGACGAGACCGCGAAGATGCTGGCGGAATCCGCGCTGTGCCTGGCCCTCGACGACAACCCGCCGTCGGCCGGGCAGGTGACCACGGCCGCCGCGATGGGCGACACGCTCACCGCGCGACTGCGGGCGGCGGGCATCACCGTCGACGTGGACGTCGGCGGCTGAGCCGCGGCCGGGGCGTGTGATGATCGTGCCCGACATGCGCGACCTGTTTGCCCCCCGGTTGCTCGCCCTGCACGCCGTGGCGCTCGCCGCGCTCGGGGCGATGGTCGTCCTCGGGGTCTGGCAGCTCGGCAGCTACCAGCAACAGCACCAGAACCTGGCCGCCGAACGCGCCAACGCCGCCCCCGTACCGATCGACGACGTGCTCGGACCCAACGAGGCATTCACCGCGGAGGCCGACGCACGACCGGTGACCGTCGCGGGGAGCTACGGCGACGAACAACTGCTGGTCGACGGCGACGACAACCGCACGCCCTGGCTGGTGACCCCGCTGGTCACCGGCAACGGGTCCGCAGTGCTGGTCGTCCGCGGCCGGGCCGGGTCCACCGACGACTGGCCGCCGCCCACCGGACCGGTCACGGTCGACGGGGTGCTGCTGCCGTCCCAGCAGGCCGAGCCGAATGCGCCACAGCAGCCGGGTGTCGTCCCGGCGCTCAACATCGCCCGGCTGGTCGGGTCGTTCGACCACGACCTGTACAGCGGCTACGTGATCCTCACGCAGCAGCGGCCGGCCGCTCCCGACGCGCTGCCGCTGGTCCAGCCGCCGGACGCCGAGGTGCCGTTCACCACCGGTCTACGCAACCTGATGTACGCGCTGCAGTGGTGGGCGTTCGCCGCGTTCGCGCTGTTCATGTGGTGGCGGATCGGCCGCGACCTGATTCGCGAGCAGCGTCGGTCACGCCCATCGACGGCGCCACCGGGCGACCCGGTCGGACAGGATCACGACCCGACCCGGGCGACCGGCGGTGGATGAGGGGCTGCCTCAGCGTTGGTCCAGCCACGCCAGCACCGCCAGCACCCGCCGGTTGTCGTCCGGCTCCGGGGCCAGGTCCAACTTGGTGAAGATGCTGCTGGTGTGCTTGCCCACCGCCTTCTCGGTCACGAACAGCTGCGCGGCGATGGCCGCGTTCGACCGGCCCTGCGCCATCAGCTCGAGCACCTCGCGCTCCCGCGGGGTGAGCCGGGCGACCGGGGTGTCGCGGCCCCGGGTGACCAGCAGCTGCGACACCACCTCCGGGTCCAGCACGGTGCCGCCGGTCGCCACCTGCCGGACCGCCTCGAGGAACCGGTCCACGTCGGCCACCCGGTCCTTCAGCAGGTAGCCCACGGAGCCTTCGCCATCGGCCAGCAGCTCGCGGGCATACAACGGCTCGACGTACTGCGACAGCACCAGCACCGGCAACCCCGGCCGCGCCGCCCGCCCCTCGATCGCCGCCTGCAGCCCCTCGGTGGTGTACGACGGCGGCATCCGCACATCGACCACCGCCACGTCTACGTCGGCGCGCCCCAGTGCCCGGGCCAGGGCGGGCGCGTTGTCCACCGCCTCTACCACCTCGAAGTCGCCCGCCTGCAGGATGCGGGTCAGCCCGACGCGGAGGAGGGCCTGGTCCTCGGCGACGACGACTCGCACGGCAGCTCCATGGTCACCACGGTCGGCCCCCCGGCGGGGCTGTCGACGACCATTGTGCCGTCGAAGGCCGCCAGCCGTCGGCGCACGCCCGCAAGCCCCGACCCAGCCGGATCCGCACCGCCGCGACCGTCGTCCCCGGCCACCAGTCGCAGCACGCGGCCGTCGTGCGACACGCCCACCCAGGCCCGCGTCGCATCCGCGTGCTTGGCCGTGTTGGCCAGGCACTCGGCGACTGCGAAGTACGCCGCCGCCTCGGCCGGCGCGGGAAGCTGGTACGGCAGGTCGACCGTGCTGGTCACCGGCACCGGCAGCGCCACCGCGAGCGCCTCCACGGCACCGCCCAGACCCCGGTCGGCCAGCACCGGCGGCCGGATGCCGCGCACCACCGACCGCAGGTCCTCGAGCGCCGACATCGTGGTCTCGCGGGCCTCCCGCAGCAGGTCGGCGGCCGCCGCCGGGTCCGAGCCGAGCAGCTTCTCGGCCAGGCCGATGCTCATCCCCGCCCCCGCGATGCGCGCCTGCGCGCCGTCGTGCAGGTCGCGCTCGATCCGCTGGATCTCGGCGGCCGAGTGATCCAGGGTCGCCGAACGCGACGCGGTCACCGTCTCGATCCGGCGCTCCAGTTCCTGGGTACGGCGGGTGAGCAGCTCGCGGTCGGCCAGCGCGCGTAGCCGCACCAGCGCGGGCCCGAACAGCCACCACAGGGCCAGCGCCACCGGACCCTGCAGCGTGAGCAGCGCCCACAACCCGCTGGTGTCGAACAGCAGCATGACCAGATACACCGGCAGCGCGGTCAACAGGCCGACCGGCAGGGCCGACAGCACCAGCCCGCCGGTCGCGGAGAACAGCAGGAACCAGAAGTCCCGCCAGCGCGCCCGGTCCCGCACCCAGGCCGCCGGCCCCCGAACGAGACCGGACCCCTCGGCGTACTCCACACCGAGCTCCTCGCCCAGCACGGCGCCGGCCAGCTCGCGGTGCAGCCGGGTCAGCCGCTCGGTGGCCGGGACCGCCACCTGGGCCAGCAGCAGGCCGGCCCCGAACACCGGGGTCAGGGCCAGGCTCAGCACGCTGAGCACCCACAGGGCGAGGGCGGGGACCATCAGCAGCGCCTCGACGAGGGCCAGCCCGGTCAGCCGGAGCCGCTTGAGGGGGCCTGGGCGCTCCGCCCGCTCGGACCACGGACCGATGTGCAGGTCCGTGTCCTCGGCCATGTCGGTGAAGTCTGCCACGGCCATCAGCCGACTCGCTCGGGCATGGTGACCGGCCCGTCGGGCACCGCGCGGCGACTGGCCACCGCCGCCGACCCCAACGTCAACGCGAGCGCCAACGCCGCGAACAGCGGGGCCAGCCACAACTGCCCGTCGGGCAGCAGCCCCTCATCGCGGGCGATCCCGAACGGCAGCGTGCTGGCCAGCGCGGCCAGCGTGCCGAAGGCGGTGCCCACCACCGCCACCAGGCCGGCCTCGGCCAGCACCGAACCGCGCACCTGCCGCGGCGTGGCACCCAACAGCCGCAGCCGCCGCAACTCCTGGTGACGCCGGGCGACCAGCGCCACCATCGCATTGACCACCATGGTCGCGGCGAACAGCGCGATCATGCCGACGACGATGTTGTTGAGCAGCGTGATCAGCTCGGCATCGGCCCCGCTGACCCCGGCGCCGATGGTGCGGCGATCGATACCGACCAGCGTCAGCGTGCCGACACCGGCCGAGACGAACACGATCACCGGGCCCAGGATGCCGCCGAGCAGGTGCGCGCGCCGTGCGGCGTTGTACGCACCCAGGTGGCCGGCGGCGCCGAGCCGGTCGAGCAGTGGACGCACCGCGGTCGCCGCCCAGCGCAGCAGGACCGGCGCGAGCGCGGCCAGCCCGACTCCCGCCACGATCGCCGCCGCGCCCGAGGTCTGCATCGCGGCGTAGGGGTCGTCGGAGTGCGCGGTCACGGTGATCGTGATGACCGCCATCCCCAGCCCGTAGGCCACCAGCCCGAGCCCCACCAGCTTGCGCCAGCGTGGCATCCGCGGCTGTTCGGCCGTCGCCTCGACCAGCGCGGTGCGCGCCGGCCGGCTGCTGCTGCGCCGGGCGGCGAACGAGGCGGCCACCAGGGCGGTGACGACCATCAGGGCGACCGTGCCGGCCAGCGAGACGACGGAACCGCCGAACGTGACCGACTCCGAGACCATGCCGGCCGACCGGAACGCGGCCAGCAACCCCCGTCCGACCAGCCACGCCGCGGCCGCGCCGACCACCGAGGCGGTCACGGCGACCACGAAGGTCTCCAGCCGAACCAGGCGCCGCACCTGGCGGGGTGTCGCCCCGACCGTGCGCAGCAGGGCGATCTCCGCGGCCCGCTGGCC
The DNA here is from genome assembly GCA_964571285.1 of uncultured Nocardioidaceae bacterium. GTDB lineage: Bacteria > Actinomycetota > Actinomycetes > Propionibacteriales > Nocardioidaceae > CAZNCE01. The sequence continues at coordinate 13,639 of CAZNCE010000002.1, forward strand.
GACGGTGATGGACAGCGTGGAGACCAAAGAGAACAGCACGATCACCGTCCCCCAGCCGCCGACGACCAGGCCCATGATGGTCAGGATCTCGCGATCGGCCGCTGGAACGGGCCCCAGTGACGTCTCGAGCAAGGTCGCGAACGATCCCACCATCAGGCTGCCGGCCACCAGCGCGCAGAAGGTGACCGCGAACGCCGGGGTACGGAAGCGCAGCGAGCGCACCGCCAGATCGGTCAGCGCCGGCCCGGTCATGACGCGGCCCCCGCGAGCACCAGGTCGTCCAGGTGCGCCAGCTGGCCGGCGACCGCGTCCACGGACGGGTTCGCCATCCGCCCGACGAGGCGCCCGTCGACCAGGAACACCACCGCATCGGAGTAGGAGGCGGCGACCGGGTCGTGGGTCACCATCAGCACCGTCTGGCCGAGGCCGTCCACGCTGTCGCGCAGCAGTTGCAGCACCTCCCGCGCGGTGGTCGTGTCCAGCGCGCCGGTGGGCTCGTCGGCAAGCAGCACCGCCGGCCGGGTCACCAGCGCCCGGGCCAGCGCCACCCGCTGCTGCTGCCCCCCGGACAGCGTCGTCGGCAGCTGGTCGGCACGCCCGGCCAGCCCGACGCGGTCCAGCAACTCGGTGACCCATCGGCGCTGTGCCCGGCGGCCGGCCAGCCGCGCCGGCAGCTCGACGTTCTGCGCCACCGTGAGGTACGGCACCAGCTGGAAGCTCTGGAACACGAAGCCGACATGGTCGCGACGAAACCGGGTCCGCCGGTCCTCGTCCCACTCGGTGAGGTCCTGGCCGGCGATCAGCACCCGGCCCGAGGACACGTCTTCCAACCCCGCGGCGCAGTTGAGGAAGGTGGTCTTGCCCGACCCGGAGGGTCCCATCACCGCGGTGAAGCTCCCCGGGGCCAGCGACAGGCTGATCCCGTCCACGGCCACAACCTCCCCGTACGTGCGTCTGAGCCGGTGCACGGACAGGCTGCTTGCCCCCGCTGGCGGTGCGGCGGGCCCCGCCGACCGGAGGTGGAGCCCGGTCGGGTCGCTGTGCTGCTGGGTCATCGGATCTCCCGGTGTCGGTTCGGCCTACACCGGTGACGCTAGGAGAGCGGCGCGGGCGTTCCCATGGGCGCAGACCGCCAACCGGGGTAGGGATTCCCCCACCTCCCGGGCCGCCGGGTAGCGTGGCTGGCGTGACAGACCCGCATGTGAGCCGTCCCGAGGCGCAGGCCCCGGACCCGCAGCCCGCCGATCCCGACGTGGCCGACGACCGGACCACCGGCGCCGTCGGTGACGTCCGCCCGTTCCTCACCCGCTACCGGGTGATGGCCAACATCGTCGGCGTGCTGCTGATCGTGCTGATCCTGATCGGCGTGCCGCTGAAGTACCTCGCCTCCGACGGCACCGGCGCCCAGGAGCTGGGCGAGTGGATCACCACATACCTCGGCATCGCGCACGGCTGGCTGTACATGATCTTCCTGGTGATGGCCGCGCTGCTGGCCCGGAAGGTGCGCTGGCCGCTGGACTTCACCGCGGTCACGCTGATCTGCGGCACCATCCCGGTCCTGTCCTTCTGGGCGGAGCACCGCGCCACCCGCCGGGTACGCGCCCACGGCGTGGAACCCCGGTAGCCGGGCGGGCCGACCGTGTCCGCGGGGCGTACCGCGTTCGTCCTGGGCGGCGGCGGCGTGCTCGGGGCCGTCGAGGTGGGCATGACCCGGGCCCTGCTGGAGCGCGGCATCGTGCCCGACCTGGTCGTGGGTACGTCGATCGGGGCCATCAACGGGGCGGTGATCGCCGCCGGGCCGCTGGACGGCCTCGTCGACCGGATGATCCGGCTGTGGGACGAGGTCGCCACCGATCAGGAGATCTTCGGCGCCGGTCCGGTGAACCGGTTCACCAAGGCCGTACGCACCCGCACCCACCTGCACTCCGCCCGGCCGTTGCGCCGGCTGCTGCGCCGCGAACTCGGCGACCGCACGTTCGAGGACCTGCCGACGCCGTTCCAGTGCTGCGCGGCCAGCATCGAGCGGGCGGCCGAGCACTGGTTCTCCACCGGTCCGGTGGTGGACGCGGTGCTGGCGTCGGCCGCGGTTCCCGGGCTGCTGCGGCCGGTCCGGGTCGGCGACGAGCACTACATGGACGGCGGCATCGTCAACTCGATCCCGCTCGGACGAGCCGCGGAGCTCGGCGCCGATCGGGTGTTCGTGCTGCAGGTCGGCCGGGTCGAGCGACCGCTGACCGTGCCGCAGTGGCCGTGGGAGGTGGCCCGGGTGTCGTTCGAGGTCGCCCGGCGGCACCGGTTCAACCGGGAGCGGGAGGAGTGGGGCGGCCGGGTCGAAACTCATGTGCTGCCGACCGGCGGCGGGCAGGCGCGCGACGACTCGCTGCTGGCCTACCGGGACTTCAGCACGGTCCGCGACCGGATCGAGGCCGCCTACCGGGCCAGCCGCGACTACCTCGACCGGCTGTCGTGACCGCTCCCGGCTCGGTCGCCGGGGCGGTGATCTGGACGCGGCAGCGCGGGAGGCGCGATCCTAGCGGTACGGCGGTGCTCCCCCGCCAGAGATCGGACCGCGCATGATCAAGCGAACGTACTGGCTGCGTCGGGTGATTCTGGCACCCGCGGTCCTGCTGCTCACCACGTTCCTGGTCACCACGATCCCGCTGTGGCTGTTGGCCGCGGCCTTCGTCTCCCCGCTGGTCCCCGGCCACTGGCGCCCGCTGCGGGTGCTGTGGCTGGCCCTGGTGCACCTGGTCCTGGAGAGCCTGATCCTGGTCGAGTTGTTCGGGCTGTGGATCGCCTCCGGGTTCGGCGCCATGATCCGGCGGCCGTACTTCGAACGCATCCACTACGACCTCGTTGGTTTCTACCTGCGGGTGATGTTCCACGAGGCCCGGCGGGTGCTGAAGCTGCGCATCGAGGTGAGCGGGCCGGCCCCGGACGCGTTCCCGGGGGAGCCGCTGCTGGTGTTGTGCCGGCACGCCGGACCGGGTGACTCGCTGATCCTGATGTACGCACTGGTCCGCTGGTATCGGCGCGAGCCGCGGGTCGTGTTGAAGGACACGCTGGCGCTGGACCCGGCGATCGACGTGCTGCTGCACCGGCTGCCGAGCCGGTTCATCTCCCCGCACCCCGGTGACAACGGGGACCGCACCGAGCAGCAGATCGCGGAGTTGGCCACCGGTCTGGACGAGAACGACGCCTTCGTGATCTTCCCCGAGGGCGGGAACTTCACCCCCGGGCGGCGAGTGCGGGCGATCGAGTCGCTGCGGCGGCGGGGTCACGCGGTCATGGCCGAGCGAGCGGAGCGTCTGCGCAACGTGCTGGCGCCACGACCCGGCGGCGTGCTGGCCGCCCTGGACGCGGCGCCCGAGGCGGACGTGCTGATGGTCGGCCACACCGGCCTCGACCACATGCTGACCGTGGCGGACATCTGGCGCGAACTGCCCATGGACAAGACCATCACGATGGGCTGGTGGCGGGTGCCCCGGGCGGAGATCCCCAACGGTCGCGAGGAGCGGATCGACTGGCTGTTCGACTGGTGGGAGCGGATCGACACCTGGATCGAACACGAGCGTTGAGCCGCCGCCCGCGCGGGGTCAGCAGCCCGCGCGGGTCAGCGGTCGGAGCCCGGTCAGACGTCCTTGCGGGTGAGTGGGTTGTCGGGGTCGGTCGGCTGGTGCGGGTCCTCGGTGGAGTCCGCGACCGCCTCTCCCGGCGCGGCGGCAGCCGCGTCATCGCCGCGCTCGGTGCTCTCCGGCACCGGTGCGGGGGCAGCGGGGGGCGTGGGGGTGTAGTCGGACTGCCAGTCGTCCTGCGACTGCCGGCCCAGCACGAACTTCACCGCTGCGGCGACCGCGCCGGCGATACCGAGCAGCATCAGGGTCTTGCGCAGGCGGTGGGTCTTCTTCGGCTCGACGGCGACGGCGTCGCCGCGCAGCGCCGCCACCGCGGCCGTGCCGCGGCGCATCGCCTCCTCGCGGTACGGCTCGCTGGCCTCCTCGACCTGCGCCATCCAGGTGGACACTGCCGGGACGACGTCCTTCTCGAGCCGGCTGCGCGCTTCCTTGGCGGCTTCCTCGGCGGCCGGGATCCACTTGTCGCTGGCCTGGGTCTTGGCCTCCTCGACGTACGGCGTGATGCGGTGGACCGCCTCCTCGAGCACGCGCCCTCCCTTGCCCTTGGCCTGCTCGGCCACCTCCTGCACACGGCTGGTGCGGTGCATCGTGTCCCCTCTCAGGTCTTGTTCAGCGGTCTGCTTCGACGAACTGTACGTTCTGGCGCGGCGGCGGGCCACGCGGTCACAGGTTGAATCTAGCCGGGACCGACCGGTCCGAAACGTGCCGCCCCCTCGGTTCGCCGCCGCCGGGGCAGGCTGGCGCCGGTCAGCGTGGGAGGATGGACGCCCGGAATTCCCGACGAAAGGCGACACCTGTGTCCGAGGACCTCTACGCGACCCTGAAGACAAACCGGGGCGACGTGGCGATCAAGCTGTTCCCCGACCACGCACCCGAGACCGTTCGCAACTTCGTGGGTCTGGCGGAGGGCACCAAGGAGTGGACCGACCCGCAGACCGGTGAGAAGACCACCAAGCGGTTCTACGACGGGCTGGGGTTCCACCGGATCATCGAGAACTTCATGATCCAAGGCGGTGACCCGCTCGGCACCGGCACCGGCGGACCGGGCTACGAGTTCAAGGACGAGCCGCACCCGGAGCTCACGTTCGCCAAGCCGTACCTGCTCGCCATGGCCAACGCCGGCCCGGGCACCAACGGCTCTCAGTTCTTCGTCACGGTGGTGCCCACCGAGTGGCTGAACTTCAAGCACACGATCTTCGGCGAGGTCGCCGACGAGGACTCCAAGCGGGTGGTGGACGCCATCGCCAAGTCCCCCACGGGTCCCGGTGACCGCCCGGTCGAGCCGGTGACCATCGAGCGGGTCGAGATCGAGAAGCGCTAGGCGCCGAATGGCCGCACGCACCTGCCCCAAGCACCCGGACAAGGAGACCTACATCTCGTGCCAGCGGTGCGGGCGTCCGATCTGCCCGGACTGCATGCGGCCGGCCTCGGTCGGTTTCCAGTGCCCGGAGTGCGTGGCAGAGGGCAGGCGCACGCAGCGGCAGCCGCGCACCGCGTTCGGTGGGCGGATCCATGCCCGCGACACCGCGGTCAGCATCGCGATCATCGCGGTGAACGTGGTGGTGTTCCTGATCATCACCGCCGGCGGGACATTCGGGAACCGGCTGTTCGCCGACTGGGTGATGATCAGCGGTGAGGTGCCGCTCGGGGGCGTCCCGCCGGACGCCGGGGTGGCCAACGGGGAGTGGTGGCGACTGCTCAGCTCCTCGTTCGTGCATGCGCAGATCTGGCACATCGGGCTGAACATGCTCGGCGTGGTGGTGATCGGGATGCACGTCGAGCGGCTGCTCGGCCGCTGGCGCTATCTGGTCCTCTACCTGTTCAGCTGCCTGGCCGCCGGGGTCGCGGTCTACTGGTTGGCCCCGGCGAACGCGGTCACGTTCGGCGCCTCCGGGGGCGTGTTCGGGCTGCTCGGGGCCGGGATCATCTTGTTCCGCAAGCGCGGGTACGACATCAGCACGCTGCTGGTGCTGCTGGCGATCAACGTGGTGTTCACGTTCACCGCGGGCGGCATCTCCTGGCAGGGCCACCTCGGCGGGCTGGTGGGCGGCCTGGTCGGCGCCGCTGCGTTCGCGTACGCGCCGGCGAAAGTGCGGACGGTCGTGCAGGCCGCGGTCTACGTGGTGCTGGTGCTGGTGTGCGTCGCCCTGGTGGCGGCGCGCACCGCCGACCTGGGCGGGACCTTCGTCAGCTGAGCGGAGTTTTCCACAGGGGTTATCCCCAGTGTGGAGGAACTACATCTGTGTAATCACAGCCGTGGAAAGCCCTGTGGACGAGCCGTGCGGGCAGCCCCACGACGCGGTGCCCGGCGGGCTACTCCCACTTCATGGCGGTGAGCAGCCCGACCATGATCAGGCCCATGCCGATGCCCAGGTTCCAATAGCCGAGGTCGCGCATCAGCGGGATCTCCTGCCCGGCCAGGTAGAACACCACGATCCAGGCCAGGCCGAGCAGCAGCGCGGTGACCATGACCGGCACCACCCATCGACCGCCCCCCGTCTTTTGGGGAACCGGCGTCGTCTGCGGCCGGGCTGCCTTCTTCTTCCGCGAACGTGACTCTGGCACGGGCGAAGCTCCTCGGGTACGGCTGTGCGGGACCCTCCGTCGGCTAGCGTAGTCGGTGCCGCCCCGCGCGGCGGATCCTGGCAACCCGTACCGGAAGTGCCCCCAGCCGTGACCGATCAGCCCGATGACAGCCCCACCGGCGCCGGCCCCCCGGCCCGGCGGCGCCGGCTGCTGTGGCGCCTGGTGGTGCCGCTGGTGCTCGCGTTCGCCGGTTTCCTGTTCGCGACCAGCGCGCAGAGCGCCGAGGGGATCGACCTGCGGCCCGACGGCAGCACCGGCCTGAACGAGTTGGTCACGAACCAGTCGGACCGGGCCGAGCGGTTGCACGGCCAGGTGGCGAAGTTGCAGGAGGAGATCAACCAGCTCTCCGACGTGGCCATCGGTGGCAGCGACCGCGAGCTCGCCCGGAAGCTGGACGAGTTGCGGGCGGCGGCAGGCTACTCCGAGCTCACCGGGCTGGGCGTCGAGGTCGTGATGGATGACGCGCCCTACGACCAGCCGATCCCCGAGGGTTACACCGCCAACGACGTGGTCGTGCACCAGCAGGACCTGCAGGCCGTGGTCAACGCGCTGTGGGAGGCCGGCGCGGAGGGCATCACGCTGCAAGGCCAGCGGCTCACCAGCTCCACCGGGATCAAGTGCGTGGGCAACACCGTGCAGCTGTACGGCGTGCCGTACTCCCCGCCGTACAAGATCGTCGCGGTCGGCGACCCGCCGGACCTGATCAGCGGGCTGAACTCCGACGACTACATCAAGATCTACAAGCAGTACACCCAGCCGCCGTTCAACATCGGCTGGGAGCTGAAGGTGCTGGATGCCCCGGTGACGCTGCCGGCCGCGGAGACCGCGCCGGACCTGAGCTACGCGCGCCCGATGTAGGCCGGCTGCCGGACCGCGTCAGGTCAGCGGCCGCACGTCTCGACCGTCCAGCGGCGAGGTCAACCGCACCCGGACCAGCGACTCCAACGCGATGTCGGGACACTCCCGGTCGGCCGCCTCCGGAGTCCTCCCGACCAGCAGCTCCACCCGCACCTCGCTGGCGGTTTCGTCGACCTCGGGCCGGACCGCGTAGCAGTCGGCGGGGCCGGCCGTGATCGTGAACTCCAGCTCGGTCGGCCCGAGCGCCCGCCAGGACGACCAGGTGACCGGGTGCGGGTCGATCAGCTCGTCGCTGCGCGGCAGTGTAGGTGTCGCAGCCGGCCCGGTGGGGGCATCGGTGACGCTGGTGCCGGTGTCGTCGTCCTGGCCGGAGCCGGGGCCGGTGTCCGTCCCACACGCGACCAGGGCCGCGACCGCCACGAGCACCAGCCAGGCTGATGCTCGTGGCAGTCGCCGGCTCATGACAACTCCATCCGGAGCGACATCGGGTCGGGCATGCTACCAGTCGCCGTTGGCGGCGTTCAGGCCGTTGCGGACGGCGGTGTCGAAGTACGGCCCGCGGTTCACGCCGGCGCCGTCGACGGTCGACATCACCGAGCGCGTGTAGCCCAGACCGGTGCTGTTGTTGTACTGCCACAGCCACGGTCCGCCGGAGGACCCGCCGCCGAAGTTGCAGCCGATCTTGGACCGGTTGTCCCAGATGCTGCTGTCGGTCGCGACGCCCCAGCAGGCCCACATCCGGTCTCCGCCGTCCCGGTTGCTCGGGTAGCCGAAGATCGACACGTCGAACTGCGTGCCGCCGTTGTAGGCGAGGCCGTGCCCGCCGACCGTGTCCACGACCCGGGCGCCCCAGTCACCGCCGGAGTAGGTGGTGATGTAGCCGACGTCGCGGTTCAGGTCGCTGTTGTTGATCCATGCGTTGAACGTGCGCAGCCGGTACGCCTGGAACCGGCCCACCGGGTCGTGGTCTGCGTTGAACGCGTTGTAGCGGGGCACGAACACGAGGTTGGTGCGCCAGGTGCCGCCGCGGCCGGAGTGTACGCAGTGGCCGGCGGTGATCAACACCCGCTTGGACGGCGTGTTGATGGCCGACGCCGAGCACCACGAGCCGCTCTCGTAGCCGCCGATGAACAGCTTCCCGTTGGTGACCGAGAAGTTGGTCACCGGCGGCGGGTAGTTCGCCACCCGCGTCGCCAACGCGCTGCCCACCGGCTTGGTCGCCTGGCGCGGCAGTTTCTTGGCGATCGCCCGCGCGGTGCGGTCCACGAACTTCGCGTCACCGGGCAGGTCCAGCGGCTTGGCCGCCTTCATCCGCTCCGGCGTCCAGTAGGCCAGCACCGCCGGGTCTCCACCCCTGCGCTCGTTAGCCCGCTGCTGCGCGAGCGAGTACGTGTGCGCGGACTTCTGGCCCGGCAGCCGTACCGGTGCCAGCGCACTGCTGGTGCTGAGGTCGGTCGTGCCTGCCGCGGGTGACGGCCCGGTGTCGCGGGCCGGTGTCGCGCCGGCTGTCGGCAGCGTGGCGAGCACGCAGGCGGCGACAGCCGCCGATGCGCCGGCCGCCCAGGCGGCCCGTCTAGCGCGTCTACTGATGGTTGACATCTGAACTCCCCCTCGTGGCCGGAACGGCCAATCAGATGGTGTGCAGGCAGCGGTCTGCCCGTATTGAGGTCAAGGAGCAGCCGTGCCTCGATCTGATACGCGGGAGCCCGATCAGGGGTCGGCGGGGTCGACCCCGGCTTCGTCGTCTGGTGAGGGGCTCGTCCGGGACGCGCTGGGCGTCTCGGTGTCGCCGGGGGAGCCGGTCTCCGTCGGCGACTCGGTCTCGCTCGGCGACTCCGTCTGCGTCGGTGACGGGGTCGTGGTCACGGTGGTGGTCGCGGTGGCGGTGGGCTCGGACTTGGCCGACACCGTGATGAACACCCGGTCGTTGGGTTGAGCGTTCTCACCGGCCTGCGGCGTCTGTTCGGTGACCTGACCCGCGGGGGCCTCCGCGCTCGGGTCCTGCACCGTCTCCACCCGGAAGCCGGCATCCTCCAGGATGCCCCGGGCCTCGTCCTCGGACCTGCCGACCACGTCCGGCACCTGGACCGGGCCGTCGGACACGACCAGCGTCACCGTGTCCCCGACTCGCAGCTCGCTGCCCGCCGGCGGATGCGACTCCACCACGATGTCCTTCTCGTCACCGCCGGGTTGTCGTTCGACCTTCCAGTTCAGGTTGTTCTCCGCCAGCAGGTCCTTGGCGGGTTGCAGTTTCATGTCGACCAGGTTGGGCAGCGTCACCGTCGCCCGGCCGGACGAGATCGTGACATCGACCGCCGAGCCGGCCTCGACCGCCGCCGAGATCTCCGGGTTCTGCTCGAAGATCAGCCCCTCCTTGACGTCGGGGTTCACCTTGAACGTCGTGTCGCCCAACTGCAGGTCGACCGACTCCAGCTTCGCCTGGGCCTCGTCCTCGGTCATGTTGATCAGGCGAGGCACGGTGACCATCTGCTGCTCCTCGCCGGCCAGCAGGCGCGGCAGGAACAGCCCGGCGAGCACGAACAGCCCGATCAGCGCCAGGATCAGCAGCGCCCACAGCCAGCCGCGCGACTTCTGCTCCTCCTCCGGCTCCCCGGTGTCGTCGGTGACTCCGACCGGCAGCAGGGTCGGCGGGCCGGAGTCCGCGCCGGGTACGACCGCGGGGGCGGCCACCGCCTGCCCGGCCAGCGCCCGCTCGATATCGGCGCGCATCTCGGCCGCCGACTGGTAGCGGTCCTCCACCGACTTGGCGAGCGCCTTGCCGCAGATCGCATCCAGCTCGGGCCCCAGGCTCGGCTCGTACGTCGACGGCGGGGCCGGGTCCTCGCGGACGTGCTGGTAGGCAACGGCCACCGGGCTCTCCCCGACGAACGGCGGGCGTCCGGTCAGCAGTTCGTACAGCACGCACCCGGTGGAGTAGATGTCGCTGCGGCTGTCCACGGTCTCGCCGCGGGCCTGCTCGGGGGACAGGTACTGAGCGGTGCCGACCACCGCCGCCGTCTGGGTCATCGTGCCGGAGGCGTCCGCGATCGCCCGTGCGATGCCGAAGTCCATCACCTTCACGTCGCCGCGCGGGGTGAGCATCACGTTCGCCGGTTTGATGTCGCGGTGCACGATCCCGGCGCGGTGGCTGTAGTCCAGCGCGGCCAGGATCCCGGCGGTGATCTCCAGCGCCCGCTCCGGCAGGATCTTGCGGCCCTCGCGCAGGATGTCGCGCAGCGTGCGCCCCTCGACGTACTCCATCACGATGTAGGGGACGCGCAACCCGGAGCCGTCGGTGGCCGTCTCCTCCCCGGTGTCGTACACCGCGACGATCGCGGGATGGTTCAGCGATGCGGCCGACTGCGCCTCCCGGCGGAACCGTGCCTGGAACACGGGGTCGCTGGCCAGGTCCGGGCGCAGCCGCTTCACCGCGACCCGCCGGCCCAGCCGCAGGTCGCGGCCGGCACGCACGTCGGCCATCCCGCCGCGGCCGAGCAGGCCCCACAGCTCGTAGCGTCCCCCCACCAGCTCCCGTGAAGCCGTACCGTCACCGGGACGCTCGTGCGGCCCGTTCGGTGGCTGGGTGGTCATCTGCTTCCTCTTCTCCGCAGGCACGGCGTCCTGCCGGGTCCTGTCTCGCGCGGGCGAACGACACGGCTCACTCCGTGATCACCGCCTCCATCACCGACTTGGCGATCGGCCCGGCGAGGCCGCCGCCGGAGATCTGGTCCCGTGGCACGCCCGCGTCCTCGACGAACACGGCGACCGCGACCTCCGGGTCGTCCGCCGGCGCGAACGCCACGAACCAGGCGTACGGGTTGCGCTCGTCGGACGACTCGGCGGTCCCGGTCTTGGACGCGACCTGGATGCCGGGCATCGCCACGGATCCACCGGTACCCGTCTCGGTGACCTCCACCATCATGCCGCGCAGGTCGTGGGCGACCGAGGCGCTGACCGCCTCGGAGAGCACCTCGGGCTGCGCCTCATAGATGGTGTCCAGGTCCGGCGTGCGCTGCTCGGCCACGACGTACGGCTTCATCACGTCGCCGTCGTTGGCGATCCCGGCGACCACCATCGCCATCTGCAGCGGTGTGGCGGCCACATCGAACTGCCCGATCGACGACAGCGCGGTCTGGGCCGGGTCAGGGTTGTCCGGGAAGACGCTCTCGGTCGTGGACAGCTCGTCCAGCGGCACCTCGCCGAAGCCGAACTTGGCGGCCTGGTTGGCCAACGCGTCCGCGCCGACCTCCTCCGCCCCGAGCTTGGCGAACGCGGTGTTGCACGACACCGCTAGGGCGCGGGTCAGCGTGATCTGGTCGCCGCCGCAGCTGCCGCCGCTCTCGTTGCCCAGCGTGGTGTTGGTGTTGGGCAGGGTGTACTGCGCCTGCCCGGTGACCATCGACTCGGGCGTGAACTGCTTGCTGGACAACGCCGCAGCCGCGGTGACCAGCTTGAACGTCGAGCCAGGCGGGTATCGCTCCTGGGTCGCCCGGTTGCGCAGCGGCCGGGCCGGGTTGGCGTTCAGCTCCTCCCACGCCTGGCGGGTGGCACCGAAGTCGTGGCTGGCCAGCCGGTTCGGGTCGTAGCTGGGCTCCGACACCATGGCCAGGATCTCGCCGGTTTCCGGCCGGATCGCCACCACCGCGCCCTTGGCGTCCTCGTTCAACGCCTGCAGCCCGTCCCGGGCGGCCTGCTGGGCGTCCGGGTCGAGCGTCAGCAACACATTGCCGCCCTTGGGCTGCTGGTCGGTCGCCAGGTCGATCACCCGGTTGAACAGCAGCCGCGGGTGGCTGCCGGACAGCACCTCGTTGCTGCTGTGCTCGATGCCGGTGGAGCCGAACAGGTACGAGTAGTAGCCGGTCACGTGGGCGTACAGGAACGGCTCGTTGTAGACGCGCAGGAAGTCGAACCGGTCGTCGACCGGCCGGCTCTCGGCGATCGGGTCGCCGGCCACGAAGATGGGGCCACGCTCGCGGGAGTACTCCGCGTCCACCACCCGCCGGTTCTGTGGCATCGAGTTCAGCTCGCCGGCGCGGACGAACTGCACGTACGTCACGTTGAGCAGCAGCAGGCCGAACAGCACCGCACAGCCCAGCGAGAGGATCCGGATCGGCTTGTTCATCGCAGCCGCACCACCTGGGTGGCGTCGTCGGCCGTCGGCGTCCACACCGCGGGGTCGGGCTGACGAGCCTGATGGGTGATCCGCAGCAACAGCGCGATCAACACCCAGTTGGCCACCAGGGAGGAACCGCCGGCGGACAGGAACGGAGTGGTCAGCCCGGTCAGCGGGATCAGCCGGGTCACCCCGCCGATCACCACGAACACCTGCAGGGCGAACGCCGTGGCCAGGCCGGCGGCCAGCAGTTTGCCGAACGCGTCCCGGGCCAGCAGCGCCGCGCGTAGCCCCCGCTCGACGATCAGGGCGTACAGCATGATGATCGCCATCAGCCCGGTCAGTCCGAGCTCCTCACCGAACGAGGACGCGATGAAATCCGACCAGGCGAACGGGACCCGGGTTGGGCTGCCCTCGCCGAGTCCGCGTCCGAGCAGCCCGCCCCACGCCAGGCCGAACTGCGACTCCACGATCTGGCCGTAGTCGGGGCTGCTGAACGGGTGCAGCCAGGCGTCGAACCGGACCCGTACGTGGCCGAACATCGCGTACCCGAGGTAGGCGCCGGTGACGAACAGCACGATCCCCAAGACCAGCCAGCCGGGCCGTTCGGTCGCGACGTAGAGCAGCACCACGAAGATGCCGAAGAACAGCAGCGAGGAGCCGAGGTCGCGCTGGAACACCAGGATCGCCAGGCTGGCCAGCCAGGCCAGCAGGATCGGGCCGAGGTCGCGGCCGCGCGGCAGGTCCACGCCCAGCACCCGCCGGCCGGCCAGCGCGAGCGCGTCGCGGTTGACCACCAGGTAGCCGGAGAACGCGATCACCAGCAAGATCTTGGCGATCTCGCCGGGCTGGAAGGAGAACCCGAGCAGGTTGACCCAGATCCGGGAGCCGTTGATCGGCACCCCGAGGCCGGGCACCAGCGGCAACATCAGCAGCACCAGGCCGAGCAGTCCGATGGTGTAGGTGAACGCCTGCAGCCGCCGGTGGTCGCGCAACACCAGCAGCACCGCGATGAACAGCGCCACCCCGAGTCCGCTCCACACCAGCTGCGACGGTGCGAACGGGCCGAAATCGGACTCGGACGCGGCCAGCGCCAGGTCGATGCGGTACAGCATCGCCAGGCCGAGCCCGTTCAGCGCCACCACGACCGGTAGCAGCACCGGGTCGGCGTACGGGGCGACCAGACGCACCGTGATGTGGGCGGCCAGCGCCATCGCGGTCAACCCGCCGCCGTACCAGAGCACGTTCGGCGGCACCTCGCCCTCCCGGGCGAGCCCGACGATGGCGTAGGCGCCGATCCCGATCGCCAGCGCGATGATCAGCAGCAGCAGCTCGGCGCCGCGGCGGCTGCGGTGGGTGAACGCCTGGGCGATCGGCGAGCTCATGGCAGGTCCCCGGAACAGGTCTGGCCGGGTGGGCACTGCTCGGCCCGCTCGGCCAGCCGGGCGACGATCTCGCGGGCCTCGGCCAGGCTGTTGGCGTCCATCCCGCGGTCGACCTGGTCCCGCCAGTAGCGCGACAGCTGGTCCAGCCGGATCGTGGTGTCCTGCTCCACCGACGAGAGCGAGACCCCGGGCAGGTCTACGTCGACCCCGCGGAAGATCGCCACATAGCTGCCGTCGCCGGCGACGTAGAACTGCCGCTGCGTCCACTGGTAGCCGAGCACCCCGGCCACCACCAGCAGCGCGACGATCACCAGGGCGACCACCAGCCGGCGCAGCCAGCGGAACCGCTGCGGTGGGCGCGGCGCATAGCGCATCTGCTCGCGGTCGATCGGGTCGCTGACCGCGTCCTCGTCGAGCACGATCGGCGGCTGTGAAGTGGTGTCGTCGAGCATGTCGCGGGCCTGCTCGGCCGCCGAACCGACCAGCAGCGGGCCGATCACCGCGGCCGCCGAGTCAGGGTCGATGGGCTCGTCGGCGTCGACGACGTCGGCCACCACCACCGTCACGTTGTCCTGGCTGCCCCCGGCGATGGCCAGGTGCACCAGCTCCAGCGCCACCCAGTCGGGCGTACCCTCCGCGAGCACCTCGGTCAGCTTGTCGTCCTCGACGCCGGCGGTCAGCCCGTCGCTGCACAGCAACAGCCGGTCGCCGGGCAGCAACTGGTGCATGGTCAGGTCCGGCTCGCTCTCGTGCTTGCCGTCGAGGACCTTCATGATCAGGTTGCGGTGCGGGTGCGTGCGCGCCTCGCTGGCGCTGATCCGGCCCTCGTCCACCAGCGTCTGCACGAACGTGTGGTCGTGGCTGAGCTGGCTGAGCTCGCCGTCACGCAGCAGGTACGCGCGGGAGTCGCCCACGTGCGCCAGCGCCACCTGTTCGCCGTCGAACAGCATCGCGGTGACGGTCGTACCCATGCCGTCCAGCCGGGCGTCGTCGTCGATAAGCTCACCCAGCCGGACGTTGGCCCGGTGGATCGATCCGGCCAGCGCCTCCAGCATCAGCTCACCGTCGTCGGTGGGGCCGATGCGGCGCATCGCCTGCACGGTGACCGCGGAGGCGATGTCGCCGGAGGTCGCCCCGCCGACACCGTCGGCGACCACCAGCAGGTGCCCGTCGGCGAACCCCGAGTCCTGGTTGTTGGCCCGGGTGCTGCCGATGTCGGACACAGCCGAGTAGCGGAGGGCAAGGGTCATCGCCGGCCTACTTCCGCAGCTCGACGACGGTCTTGCCCAGCCTGATCTGCGCCCCGGTGCTCACCTCGACCGGCCGGGTCACCCGCGTGTTGCCCAGGTACGTCCCGTTGGTGGAGCCCAGGTCCTCGACGAACCAGCTCTCGCCGTTGCTGACCAGCCGCGCGTGCCGGGTGGACACGTAGTCGTCGTCGAGCCGGAGCGGACAGTCGCTGCCACGGCCCAGGGTGACCGTCGAGCCGTCCAGCGCCACCGACTGCCCGGCGTCGGGCCCCTCGGTGACGACGAGCCGCCCCGGCTGGCCGCGGCGCTTCTTCGCCTTCTGCGGGCGGGCGCCGCGCGCCTTCTGCTGCTTGGGCGCGTCTACACGTGCGCCGAACATGTCCGAGCGGATCACCGACACCGCAGACAGCACGAAGATCCACAGCAAGGCCAAGAAACCCAGCTTGATCAGGGTGAGTGTGAACTCCGACACCCGTTCACCTCGAGGCCGAAGCCATGGGGTTGTGCAGCACCATCGTCGTATTGCCGATCTGCACCTGGGCGCCGTCACCGAGTTGCGCGGTCTGCACCCGGTGGCCGTCGACCCTGGTGCCGTTGGTGGAGCCAAGGTCGTACAGGGTCACCGCGACGCTATCTGTTCCCGGCGTCACCCGGATCTCGACATGCCGTCGGGACACACCCGGGTCGGCCACCTGCAGGTCCGACTCGCTGCCCCGGCCGATGATCACGCCGGGCGGCTCCACCGGGTGCTGGGTGCCGTTGACCTCCAGGGTCACCGGGGCGCGGCGGGCCGCGGCGGCCGACGGCCGTTGCCCGGGCAGCGTGGTCACCTGGGCTTCCGCGCGGCTGCGCACGGTGAACCGGCCGGTGGGCAGCTCGTCGGCCTGGGCGAACCGGATGACGACGTCGCCGGTGAACACGTACCGCTGCTCGTCGGCGTACGACCGGAGCATGTCGCGCAGCTCGGCCTCCAGGGTCTGGCCGTACGGGTTGAGCCGCTCGTGGTCGGTCGGGCTGAGCTCGATCTCGAAGATGTTCGGGATCAGGCGGCGCTCGCGGCTGAGGATCTGCGCGGAGTTGTCGACCTCCCGCTGCAGCGCCGCCGCGATCTCGACCGGCTGCACCGACGACCGGAAGGCGCGCGCGAAGGCGCCGGTGACGACGCTCTCGAGGCGTCGCTCGAAGCGCTGCAGCACCCCCACGGGTCCTCCTTCCGTCGGGTCGTTGCGATCCGGTCGGTGGCCAGGCCATGGAACGGCCGCGACCTGCCGCAGGCCGCAACCTGCCCATGATCGTAACGGGCGGTCCGCGGCCCGGCGTTCCTCCCGGCCCTCGGTGGGGTCTCGATTTCGTTGCGGTCCCGGGCCGCGTGCTAACCTGTGCCGTCGTTGACGGCGTGTCGCCCGTGCCGGGCTGCCGTGGACGGATGCGCGAGTGGCGGAATGGCAGACGCGCACGGTTCAGGTCCGTGTGTCCGAAAGGACGTGGGGGTTCAACTCCCCCCTCGCGCACGCTTGTGACCGGCCCCGGGCCGAGTATCCGGGGCCGAGTCCTCGTGCCCCCCTCGCTCACTGAAGTCACCGACCAGGCCGCTGAGCGGTCCCGCCGCCATGCGTGGGTGCCGTCTACTGTGAATCGGCATGAGCGTGACGATCCGGAAGGCCAGTCTCGGGGACGTCGACGCCATCGTGGCCTTCGGTGCGGCGGTGGTTCCGGAGCACTACGCACCCATCTTGGGCCAGCGAGCAGCGCAGGCGCAGTTGGCCTGGTGGACGCCAGAACGCATGGCGCCAGCCGCGGAAGCCGGCCGAGTCCACGTTGCTACTACGGATCGGGGCGACATTGTGGGCGTGTGCCAGACCGGCGAACTGGATGGCGAGCAGGTCATCTGGAAGCTGTACCTCGCACCGGAGTATCGCGGCCGGTCTCTCGGCGTCGACCTGCTCCGCGAAGGTATCGCTGCGCTCCCGGGACATGCAGGTCGTGTCGATGTCGAGCACTTCGCTGGGAACTCGAGTGCGGCCAGGTTCTACGAGCGCGAGGGGTTCGAGGTGATCCGGACCGATCCGACGCCGCCGGACCGGTCGCCCGGCACCGCGATCGTGTGGCGACGGCTGCGGCTCGCGTAACCCGAGGGCTGTCGGTCGGATCGCGATCGGAGGGGACGGTCACGTGCCGGCCCCGTCCGACGGCGCACGTCGGTTGGTGCGAAAGGATGGATCTCGGTCCGGGCCACCGGTGCAGCAAGATGGACTCATGACGGAGATCCGGCCCGCACGGTCCGCTGACGCTGAGGACATGGCCGAGGTGCAGAACGCGATCTATCGCGCCGGCCTGCGGGCCAGCCCGGTCGACGTCGCCGTGATTCGCGAGCGTTATCTCGACATGGAGTACAGGGTCGCGTGCACCGTCGCCGAGCGGGACGGCCGCGTTGTGGGTTTCCAGTCACTCAAGCGGGCGTGGCCCGGGAACCCGTACGACGTGGCCGAGGGGTGGGGGATCATCGGCACGCACATCCGCCCTGATGCTGGGCGTAGCGGATTAGGTCGCCGCCTCTTCGCCTCGTCCCTGGCGGCGGCACAGGCCGCCGGGCTGAGCAGTATCGACGCGAGCATCGGTGTCGACAACGCTCCTGCCCTGGCCTATTACGCGGCCATGGGGTTCGTGCCGTACCGGGAGGGCAGCGACACCATCCAGCATCGCTTCGATATCCAATAGGTGGTCGGCCGGCGTCGGTGATGGCCTCGCCGGTACGCCGAAGTTGGGCTTGTCATACATGCCCATATGGGTATACAACTGTGGGATGGCCCGTGCTGCAACGACGACCGACTCCTTCAACGCGGTGGCCGAGCCCCGCCGCCGCCAGATCCTTGACGTCCTCGCCGAGGGCGAAAGACCGGTTACCGACCTCGTCGATCGGCTCGGCATCCCGCAGCCATTGGTGTCCAAGCATCTGCGGGTTCTTCGGGAGGTAGGTCTGGTGAGGGTGCGGGATGACGGGCGACGGCGCTTCTACCGGATGGATGGGGCGCCGCTCCAAGACATCCATGAGTGGGTCAGCAGGTACCAGTCGATGTGGGACGAGCGGTTCGACTTGGCAGACACCGTTCTCGACGAGCTCCAGGCTCGAGAGGGAGAGTGAACGACATGGCAACGACGACACAGGGCAGCGCGGTCGTCACGCTGCCCAGCGCCACCCAGATTCTCATCACCCGGGAGTTCAACGCACCCGCCGCCTTCGTCTACCGGGTCTTCACCGAGCCGGCGCTTATCCGGCGCTGGTGGGCCGGTCGGCGTGGCTCCGTCACCAGCGTGGCGGTCGACCTGCGGGTCGGTGGCTCTTGGCGCTATGTGATGGCGGCGGACGGAGGGGTGGAGGTCGCCTTCCACGGGGTCTATCGCGAGGTCGTGCCCGACGAGCGCCTGGTCACGACCGAGGTGTTCGAGGGCGTTCCGGAGACCGACGCGCCGCCTCCCTTGTGCACCTACACGTTCACCGAACATCAGGGCTCCACGACGCTCACTCTGCTCACGGAGGTGCCGAACCAGGACGTCCGGGACGCGATCATCGCCTCCGGCATGGAGACCGGCATGCAGGAGGGCTACGACATCGCGGAGGAGATCGCCGTGGAACTGGCGGGCTGAAGCCCGGCGCTGCCGCGCTGCGGGCTGGGCGGAGCCCCCCCGTGCCCGGGGTCGCGACGAAGCAGTTCGACGGGCACGGGTGCACGATGTTCGGCTCGTGTAGCAGGCACCGATCGGCGTGCCAGCCAACGGGCAGGCGATCGGCCGCGTTATTGCGGAGTGGCGCCTGGGTGCGGGCCCCGCCCCGATCCCAGCGAGGTCGCCGGACCACCCTTCCCTGGCGTGCCGGACTGGCTGGCCAACCCCGATGACCACACCAACGTCGACAAGACGATCGCGACCAGGAGAAGAGCTGGCACGTCGCCCCACAGGTGCCCTGTTCGGTGGCCGTCGCCTACCGACTGCACGGCCATGATGGTGGCGTGGACGAGGCTGCACACGACCATGAACCAGATCAAGCTGACGTTGACCCGTGGGTTACGCGCCGCGTTCAACAAGAAGACACCCAGCGTCGCGTAGATACCGACGATCATCATGAAGTAGTGCGACTCGTGCGGGGCGCCGTCATGCCATGCCCAGCCTGACGGCCAGATCAGCGCCAGCGGATAGAGCATCACGCAGATCGTGCCGAACACGACGAGCGCCACCTGCAGCAGCCTGTAGGGAGATGCCATCTCGGCTCCGATCCTCTGCGATCCAAGTATGCGCAGCACGCACGATCCGCGGGTCTTGATCAGAAGATCCGCGGCTTGATCAAAGGAG
>CAZNCE010000002.1:32912-42647 GCA_964571285.1 uncultured Nocardioidaceae bacterium
GGGCAGAGTGTCCGGGAGGTCGCGCAGGACGTGCTGGCATTCCTGGACTCGTGAGCGCATCCTGCAGGCAGACACAAGGTGGTGCGGATCGTGGCCGAGGACGACGTCGCCAAGGACGACTGGTGGTTCCATCGCCACCGGCAGTTGGACCGGCAGGATCAGCAGGCTGCCATCGAGCGGGACCTGGCGAACATGCGGCTGCGTACGGGCTTCGGACCGGCCACCGACCCGCGCTCCGCGGAGCCGCGGAGCAGCCGGCCGTCCACCGACCAGCTGGCAGGAGACATCGTCGCCGCGTACCGGGACGCCGTGGCCAGGCTGCAAGACGACGACATTCCCAGGGCCGTCACCGCTGCCTGGGCATCCACCTTGCTCGACATGGATCCGCTTGCTCCGGGATCCGCCGCTCGGGTGGAGGATCTGGCCTCCGAGATGAAGGACTTCCTCGGGCGTACGTCGCAGTGGGAGCTCGGCGGCGGGAGCCTTAGCCGCGGCATGCTGATCCACGACCACCTGAACCTGACCCGTTCGATCCTGGTCACGCTGTCCTTGGACCTGCAGGCCTACGCCCGCCGCTGACCCGGGGAAGCGCGGCGGCGCCAGGGTCAGACTTCCGCGCGCATGACCCAGCGCCACTTGGCGATCCGCCGGTCTCGCACGAACCCGAAGTGCTCGTAGAGCTCCTCCGGGCCGGTGTGCAAGTACGCGCCACGCTGCGGCTTCCGGTCGACGGTCTGCTCCGGATAGGCCTCCACCACGCCACCACCGGCCGCCTTGATCGCCTCCAGTGCACCCGCGACGGCGGCCCGGGCGACCCCACGACCCCGGTAGCGGCTTCCGGTGAAGATGCAGCCGATCCGCCACGTGGGCAAGTCGGGCGCGCCGGCGTTGTACCTGGCCGCGTTCTTGATGTTGGGCAGCTCAGCCGGGGTTCCGTACTGGCACCAGCCGACGCATCCGCCGTCCGCGTCGTAGACAAGGATCTGGTGCACCGTGCCTTGATCCACGTGAGCGCGCTTGGCCGCGCGGTTGCGTTCGGGAGTGGGAGCCGGACCGAACCCGTCGGCATGGAAGCCGATGCACCAGCAGCCACCCCACACCCCGTTGTTCGCTTCCACCAACGCAGCGAAGTCGTCCCAGGTCTCCGGCGACAGCGGCCGCGTCGTGTAGTCGCCTGTCATCGAGCGCTCACCTCCTGCAGTCTCGGGCCGATTCCCGGTCCCGCCGCCGTTGCCACGAGGCCGGAAGCGGCCGGGTCCGTCGTTGGGAACGGCGCGGCGGCGCTAGCACCATCACGAGTCACAGCGATGGTGAGCGCCACATCCGCAGTCTTGCACCCATTCCGGACGTTCTGGTTCCGCCTCCGAGGCACGCCAGGTGACCTCTGGCCAGGTAGGCAGGGGCTCGACCCCCAATGCTTCGATGCGTTCCGGCAGATCCTGCCCCGGCCCTTTCCGCGACCTGGTCCCGGCTCTGAGTCCGGCGGACTTGCGGTCACGTGGCGGTGGGATCTGGGGCAGTCGTTGGGGTTTCCCCGCTGGTCGGCGCCGGCCCTGGTCTCTAGTCTCCCGTTCGTCAACCACTCGGGTTGGCACCAACCAATCGGGGGATCATCATGCCTACGCTTTCCACGCCCAACCTGACGCTCACCGAGTCCGATGGTCGGGTCGAGATCCAGGTCGTCTACACAGCGACCTTCAGCGCGTTCGAACGACAACTGATCGGACTCGGCGCGAACTACCACTCCCACGTCCAGGCCTGCGACTTCGACGGTGGCGACACCGCGGGCGGGACGCTCGTGGACTTCGTTCCGAGGAAGCGGCTCGACACCGAGGTCCCGGTGGGCTCGGGCCGGTTCGTGCTCCCCGTCACCGAGACCATGACGGTGGCCAGAGCCGACCTGAAGGGAGACCCGGAGAACAACGATGACGAGATCAAGGCGAAGGTCAAGATCCATGCGCCTGCCTTGTTGGAGTTCACCGACGAGGTGATCAGCGACCAGGAGGTCCTGGCCGACTGAGCCCGCCCGTGGCCGGTGCGTCGCCGAGGGACCCTAACGCGACGCGCCGGCCCCGTGCGTGGGGAGCCGCGCGCCGAGCGGCTACGCCGCGGTCAGGGTGCGCGGCCACGTCGAGTCCCGTCCGCTGAGGCTGTGTATTTCTGGTGATGCCCGATGCCTCCTGGCGCCATGGCCAACGACCTGGCTCTGCTCGCCTCGCCGCCATCAGCTGCCTCGGGGTTCGTGGCACAGGGCGGTCAACGCACCGCCTCGGTTCGGTCCTCGGCACCGGTCATTGTGGGGCGTGCCCCAGAGCTACGCAGGATCGAGGAGTTCGCGGCCGGGCTGGGCGCCGACACGCGGCCCCTGGTGCTCGCTGGGGAGGCCGGCATCGGCAAGACCACGCTGTGGACCCACGCGATCGGCCGCTGTCGCCAACACGGTGCCCAGGTGCTCGTCACCAGGCCGAGCGAGGACGACCGGCACAGTCCCGGCCAGGGGCTCTTGGACCTGCTGGACGCACGCCGGCTGACTGGGCAGCTGCCGGAGGCATTCCAGCGCCTCGGCGGCGATGACGAGATCTCCGTTCTCGACCGCTCCGGGCTGGTCCTGCAGGGTCTGCGAACGCTCTCCGCTCGGGCCCCAGTCGTCCTCGCCGTCGACGATCTGCCCTGGCTGGACGACCTCACCGTTCGCGTGCTGCGGTTCTGCTTTCGCCGGCTGACGGACGAGCCGGTCACCGTGCTGGCCACCATCCGCACCTGGAGCCCCGGCGTAGCCACCCTTCCGGCACCCGACCTCGGTGTCGATGCGGACCGGCTGGCCGTTCTCGAGTTGACCGAAGCCGAGTTGCGGCGGGTCGTCGCTGCCGCGCTCCCCCGCGCGGACGGGACCACGGCGGCCCGAATCAGCCGGCTGGCCCACGGCAACCCGATGTTCGCGCTTGAACTGGCACGTGCCGGTCCGACCGCGAACGCGCCGAGTCGGGGGACGCTGCTGGCGTCCTTGGCCCGCCGGATCTCCGAACTCCCGCAGGCCTGCCGCACGTTGGCTGAGCTGCTCGCCGTCGCCGGGCCGTCGCCGATCGCGCTGCTCGCCGAGGCGACCGGTCTGGACGACCTCGAGCCGTCGCTGCGTCGCTCGGTCGAGGCCGAGCTCGTGACCCTCGACGACGACTTCGTGCTGCGGTTCGTCCACCCGTTGGTCGCAACAGCCGTACTGGACGCGATCCATCCGCTGGACCGACAGCGGCTGCACGCGATGCTCGCCCGGGTCCACACGGATCCGGACAGTCGCGTCCGGCATCTGGCCCGGGCGACCGTCCTGCCCGAGCCTGCGGTCGCGGACCAGCTCGAGCAGGCGGCGCTCCGTGTCGCCCGCTGCGGTGACCCACGGCTTGCCGCGGAACTGTGGGCGGACAGCGCCCGGCTGACCCCACGCCGGCAGGTGCCGGAGCGGGTACGAAGGACGCTCGGCCAGATGATGCAGCAGGCCGCAGCAGGCGACTTGCCGGGCGCCCTGGCGCTGTCGGATCGAATGCTGGCCGAGCTGTCTCCCGGACCGCTGCGCGCCGCCGTCGTGACCGGGCGGGTCACGCTCGACTCCGATGGTGCCGAGGAGTTCCTGCGCGTCGCAATCGCCGACCTACCGGAGGTGGGTGACGCGAACGGCCAACGGCTACGCGGCCGTCTGATCGGCCTGCTCGGCTGGTTGGTCGGCCTTCACCAAGGCCGACTCGCCGAGGGCCTGCGGTACGCCGAGGAGGCGCTCTGCCTCGGCCGTACCCATGACGATGAGACGTTGATCGTCCAGGCGGCAACCGCGGTCTCCACGATCTCGCTGCTGATGGGCACCCGCGTCCAGTCGCTGATCGACGAGGCCTGCGATCGCGACGGCGCGGTGGTGCGGTCCGAGCTGGTGCTGTGGCCGAGGACGTTCCGCGGCCGCCAGCGGATGTGGGACGGGCACGTGGCCGAGGCACGACACGACCTGGAGGGCATGTACCGCAGCGCAATGGAGAACGGCGTGGAGATCCAGCTCTGTTACCGCCGCTGCGACCTCGCCCAGGTCGAACTTGCTGCCGGTGAACTCGACCGGGCCGCGCGCTACGTCGACGAGGGCATGGAGTCGGCTCTCGACTGCGGAGACGAGCGTGCCGTCTGCTGGCTGGCCTACCCCTTCGGGATGGTCGGTGCCTGGCGGGGCGACGAGGTGGCCGCCGGTTGGGGCGCGGACCGGCTGGACTGGTGGGTGGCGCAGGCGCAGGAGTTGCCCCGCTCTGCGATGGCCTCCCACATCCGGGGCGTACTGGCCACCGCCAACCGGGACTGGGTCGGCGCCCTGCACCACCTCGACGCCGCGCTCGCCGATCTCGACGAGCGCGGCATCTCCCATCCCGGAGCCGTGCCGGTGCTGCCGCTGGCCGTCCAGGTGGCAACCCTCGCCGGCCTCCCCAACCGCGTCGACGAGCTGGTCGAGCAGTTGCGGCGCCAAGCCAGCGGCCTCGGCTCGCCCTGGGCACAGACCCAGCTGGTCGCCGCACGCGCGCAGCGACACCTGCTGCACGAGCCGAACGCCGCGGCACTGGACCGCCTCGCCGTTGCCCACGCCACCCTGCGCGGGCTCGGCCATGCGCTGGATGCCGCCCGGCTCGGCTGCGCGCTGGCCGCGGCCGGGCTGCGAATGGGCCGGCGCGCGTCCGTCCGCCCGGTCTTGGCCGACAGCCGCACCATCTTCGGCCGCAACAAGGTGGCGGGCTGGGGCACCCTGGCGGACGAGCTGATGCACCGCGTGGACGGCAGCGACGGCGGGACGCTGACCGCCACGGAGGAGCAGGTGGCGGGGCTGGTCGCAGCCGGGCACCGCAACCGTGAGGTCGCCGACCGCCTGTACGTCAGCGAGTCCACCGTGGAGGCGCACCTGACCCGGATCTACCGGAAGCTCGGCCTGCGCAACCGCGCGGAACTCACCCGCCGGGTCAGCCCCACGCCCGCCTGACTGGCACGGCGCGAGGCTCAACGGGACAAGGCCCCAGAGCTCCTGCACTCATGGCCACCGGCGTCGCCCGTTCCGAATGACCCGATTGGTACAGTCCTGCACAGGAGGGGAGTACTCCCACCTCGGCGTTGTCGTCAGTACGGCACGGTCCCGATGCGGGACTGGGCTCGGCACCGTCGGCCCGGTCAGCATGGCTGAGCCGGGCGGAAGAGACCTCCGGGAAGCACGGTGTCCGCGCCGTACCCGACGATCCCGGAGGAATCATTGCACGCGCTCCTGGGCGACTCCGTCGCCTCTCCTGCCGTCTGGCTGGTCACCATCGTCATAACGGTCGGGATGCTGCTGGTCGACCTGGTCGTCATCGCCCGACGGCCGCACGAGCCGTCCATGGCGGAGGCGAGTCGTCACCTAGCCTTCTTCGTCGGACTGGCCATCGTGTTCGGGATCGGATTGTGGGCCTTCGCCGAACCGCACGAGCTCTCCGCAAGCCCGGGGCCCGAGTTCTTCGCCGGCTGGCTGACCGAGTACTCCCTGTCCATCGACAACCTCTTCATCTTCATCATCATCATGAGCAGCTTCGCGGTGCCGCGACAGCTCCAGCAGACCGCGCTGATGATCGGCATCGTGATGGCCTTGGTGATGCGAGCCTTCTTCATCCTCATCGGTGCCGCGGCGATCAATCAGTTCAGCTGGGTGTTCTACCTCTTCGGGCTCTTCTTGATCGTGACCGCGATCCGGCAGGCCGGAGCAGGCGCGCCGGGCGAAGGAGAGGACCGCGAACGGGAGAACGCCCTCGTCCGCTTCACACGGGCACACCTCCCGGCCACCAAGGAGTGGCACGGCACCAGGCTCGTCGCCCGGGAGGACGACAGGCGATTGATCACGCCGATGTTCCTGGTGGTGCTCGCCCTCGGGTCCGCCGACCTGCTGTTCGCAGTCGACTCCATCCCGGCGATCTTCGGCCTCACGCAGGACCCCTATCTGGTCTTCACCGCGAACATCTTCGCCCTGATGGGGCTGCGGCAGCTGTACTTCCTCATCGGCGGGCTGCTGCGGCGGCTCATCTACCTCTCGTACGGCATCGCGGCCCTGCTCGGCTTCATCGGCGTGAAGCTGTTCCTCCACGCGATGCACGAGAACGAGCTGGCGTTCATCAACGGCGGTGAGCCGATCGGGTGGGCGCCCGAGATCCCGATCTGGCTGTCCTTGGCGGTCATCGTCGGCACGCTCGGGGCGACCGCCGTGGCCAGCCTCGTCGCGTCGAAGCGGCACGCTGCTCGTGCGGCCGCAAAGAAGGCTCGCGGGTGAGGGCGAGACGGCGACTGGTCATCCCAGTCGTGGCATCGGCTACCCGGTCCGACACCCACGGTCGCGGGTCTCGGATCGTACCCTCAAGGGCCGTGCGATGAATTCTGCGCATCCCACCGGTCTAGGACATGGCACGGCCGACGGCCAACCAAGGAGAGGACACCGACATGGCGCGCACGGTCAAAGCTCACCTGTTCAACTCGGTCAATGGCGTGGTGGAGTCACCCGACCAGTGGCAGTTCGACTCGTTCGGACCCGAGGACATGGCAGGCATGGGCAAGGCAATCGCCGACATCACCGACGTGGTCATCGGCCGCAAGCTGTGGCAGGAGTGGGCGGAGTACTGGCCCAACACCGGAGGCGAGGATCCGTTCTCGGCCTTCATCAACCCCGTCCGCAAGCACGTCGTCACCTCGAGCCTCGATGACGTGTCGGCGTGGCAGAACAGCACCGTCGTCGAGGGCGACCCGGTGGCGTACGTGCGCCAACTCGCGGAGGACGGATCCGAGGGGGCGATCAGCGTGGCTGGCGGCATCGAGACGATCCGATCGTTGTTCTTGGCCGGTCTCATCGATGAGCTCACACTGACCACCCATCCCGCGGTCGGTGCTGGTCGCCGGCTGTTCGACGAGTCGGTGCCGATCACCAGACTCGAGCTGGTGGACGGCGTGACGACCCCGACCGGCAACGCGGTGCTCACCTACCGACTACGCCAGCAGACCGGATAGCCACGCTGACCGGTCACGGTCGGCCGGCACGAGCGACGCCGCCGCCGGACGAGGCTGGTTCAGTCGTTGAGACCCAGCGCCCGACGCAGAAAGTCGACCTGCAGGAGCAGCAGGTTCTCGGCGACGACCTCGTCGTTGGCCATGTGGGTCATTCCGCTGAGCGGCAGCACCTCGTGCGGCTTTCCGGCCGCCAGCAGCGCAGTCGATAGCCGCAGGGAGTGGGCGACGTACACGTTGTCATCGGCCAGCCCATGAATGATCATGAGCGGCTTGCTGAGGTTGGCCGCCAGCGGAATCAGGCTGTTCGCCTCGTAGACGTCGGCGTTGGTCTCCGGATGACCCAGGTAGCGCTCGCTGTAGCAGGTGTCGTAGAGGCGCTCATCGGTGGTCGGCGCGCCGGCGATGGCTGCGGCGAACACGTCCGGACGTCTCAGCACCGCGAGCGCCGCCAGGTATCCGCCGAACGACCAGCCGCGGATCGCCACCTTCGACGTGTCCACGTCGTCTGGGAACAGGGTTGCGACCTCGAGTAGTGCCTCGGCCTGGTCATCGACGGTGCCGACTCGGTCGTTCTTGGCCAGCCGATCCCACGCGGGGCCGCGACCGGCCATCCCGCGCCCGTCGGTGACGATCACCACGAATCCCTGGTCGGCGAACCACTGCGAGGTCAGGTACGCATGCGCGGCGTTGACGACCCGCTGGCCCTGCGGGCCGCCGTACGGGTCCATGAGCACCGGCAGCCGCCGCGAACCGCGCTCGTGTCCGGAAGGGAACAGCACCGTGGTCGGCAGGCCGCGAGAGCCGACCTGCAGGGTCTGTGCATTCGGGCGGAGCGGCGAAGGTTCCACACTGACCGCCAGTTCGGCGACCCTCTCGCCGGCGGCGAAGACGGTGGTCGTGACCACCGGTTCCGGCATGCCGCGCTGGGCCACCACAACGGTCTCGCCACCAGCCGCACCGGCCGCAAACCCGGCCGGATCGCTGAGCAGCTCCACCGTGCCGTCCAATCCCAGGCGGGCCACGGCCACCGACCCGACCCGCGGGACCACCGTCGCGACCACCGACTCGGAATCGGCCGCCAACACCTCACGCACCAGCACGTCGGCCGGGGTGACCGGCTGGTCGTCCACCCACAGCCGGCGGGTTTCGCCGACGTCCATGCTGTACAGCCACCGGCCGTCCGGCAGCCGTCGGGGGGTGCCGGGCAGCCGCTCGACCCACGCATCGTCGTGGATCGCACGCAGCAGCGAGGTGGCACCGGTTGCGGGGTCGACCTCACGGAACTCCATTCGGCGCTGGTCCCGGGTGAGCAACGTGAGCACCGGCGCAGCGCCGGTCCATTCGACCTGGGCCAGGTACTCGAGCACTCGGCCGTCCACCTCGATGTCCGAGCGCCAGTCGACGTCGACCCGAGCGCCGTCGACCGGCACGACGGCGAGGGACACCAGGGCGTTCGCGGTGCCGGCCTGTGGGTAGCGCACCCGGACCGGCTCGCGTTCGGGAAAGGCCGGGTCGCTGATGTGCCAGACCCCGACAGGCGACTCGTCGTAGCGTTCCACCAGCAGCGCTGCGCCGTCGGGGGACCACCAGAAACCGCGGGAACGGTCCAGCTCCTCCGCGGCGACGAACTCGGCCAAGCCCCAGACCACCTCCGCCGGCTCGTGCGGCCCCGGTCCGACGAGCAAGCGCTCCGCGCCGCTCACCAGATCCACCAGCCGGACCGCCCGATCGCCGGCATAGGCGATGTAGCGGCCGGTCGGGTCCAGTTGCGGATCAACCACCGGCGCCGTGGTGGCGTACTCGCGTACCGGCTCGTCGCCGACGAGGTCCACGACGAACAGCCGCGAGGACAGCGCGAAGGCGGCGACAGTGACATCTCGATCCGTGCTGAACGCGACCACGCCTGCGGTCCGCACCCGCTGCCGCTCGCGACGCGCCCGCTCGTCGGCAGTCAGCAGCTCGCTGGCAGCCTCGAGCAATCGGTCGGGGTCGACCAGGAGCCGCTCGGTGCGCGCCGCCACGTCGAAGACCCACAGTGCATGGGTGCGGGTAATCCCATCCAGCGCACGCAGGAACACAACTCGGCTACCGTCCGGGCTGACGACGAAGTCGCGAGGCAGGCCGAGCTGGAAGTTCATCGTGCGGGCAGCCAGTCGCGGAAAGCTGTCGTCGTTCACCGGGTCATCCTGGCATGCCGCACCTATGCCACGAGCGAGCATTCCCTCCTCGGCAGAGCCTGTTCAGCCCGCCGGTGAAGATCGGACGCCACAAGAATGGACACCTGCCCCACCTGCTTCCCGAGCAGAGTCCGGTGCTCATCGCTACGTCGCGAACCCAGCGCGGCGGCCGAGTACCGGCGTCAGGTAGGTCTGGTCGGCCCGTTCTGGGGTCTGTAGGGGGCTCACCTGGCCGCAGGTCATCGGTCGGCTTGAGAGGGTGAGTGGCATGAGTCTGTTGTCGTCGTACGAGTTGCGGCCGGGCACGCCAGCGGTCGAGGACTACCTGCGGCTTCGGCGCGAGGCGGGCCTGACGCTGCGCACGCCGGAACAGGCCGAATTGGCCTTGCCGGGCAGTTGGAGGGCCTGCCACGTGACCCAGCGGACCGACGGGACGACCGTGGGGATGGGCCGGGTCATCGGTGACGGAGGCTGGTACTTCCACATCGTGGACATGGCGGTGCTGCCGGCTCATCAGCGGCAGGGG
>CAZNCE010000002.1:42747-73118 GCA_964571285.1 uncultured Nocardioidaceae bacterium
AGGGTCGACGACCCGTGGATCGTCCGACACCTCGCACCGATGCTACGAACCCGTCGGGTTCGACGTCGGCGAGCTGCGCAGCCACGGCTACGTCGAGCACGAGTCCTCCTGCATTCGGACCCTCGCCGACGCGCCGTGATCGGGTGTGCCGGCTATGCCGCTCCGCTCATCTCGGGTTGGCGGGCAGGTCGAACTCGTCGTTAGGCATGTGCAGCAGCGTCGCGGTGACGCCGAGCATGGCGACTCCGGAGGCGATCCAGGCGGCGGCGGGAGCCGCGTTCCCGAGCCCGAAGGCGTCTCCGCCGAACTCGATGAAGGGGCTGACACCCATCAGCACGGCCAGGGGCCGTGGACCGACAGCTGCCTTCCAGAGCAGGACGCCGGTCGCGATCCGGCCGAGTGTGATGAACAGGAACGTGAAGACCAGCGTCCAGCTCAGTTCACTGCTGTCGATCGCGTCGCTCAGGGCGGCGAGGTGACCGGGGTCGATCCCCTCCTCCAGCCCCAGAAGGACGAACAGATCGACGGGTGGGTTGAAGGTGCCGGCCAGTGCGCCGAGGATGCCGATGGTTCCCAGGATCGCCGTGAACAGCGGCTCAGCCCGACGACAGACCACGACCAGGGCGATCACACCGGGGACGAAGGTGAACAGGAACAGCGGCTGGATGTCGATCGCCGCTCGCATCCGGTCGGGGTCGGCGGCGATCGCGGCGACGTTCTCGGCCGCCGTTCCGCTGAGCGGGGTCGGGGTCACCAGGTTGGCCACGCCGACGGCCAGCCAGCCGATGGGCGCGGACAGGGCGAGCAGCACCCGCCAGTAGCCACGCGTGTCGCGGGCGGTGCGTACCGACGCGGTCGGAGGCGGGGTCGCGGTGGTCATCGGCGCACCGCCGCTCGTGGCTCGGGGTTGCCGTCGGTGAGGTTGCCCATCCTGGGAACCGCGCCCGCCGTCCGCTTGGAATGCTTCATGGTGGTCTCCCTTGCCAGTGGGATCCGAACAACGTCGAACCTGCTGCCCGTCGTCGTCCCGCTCCCAGAGACCGATGACACGCCGCGCCGCTCGGGTGTCCCGGAGTGTCGGGAACCGGTTCCCGGCACCTCGGGATGAGGCGCCGATTGCCGACACCGTGGTGGAGCGGCATGCTCAAAGCACTGTGATCGCCGCGGTCCGACTCATCGTGACCCGCCATGCCTCCACCGTGGCGGGGACCGGACTGGTGCTGAGCCTGGCGGGGACCGGGGCAGCGCTCGTGGCCGCGCGGTTCCTGACCCCCACCCCGTACATCGATGCCGGCGACCTGATCTACGTGGCCTGCCAGATCCTGTCGTACGGCGTCGTGGGCGCGGTGCTGGTCGCGCGTCGGCCGGATCTGCCGTTCGGGTGGCTGCTGTCGCTGGCTGCGATGGTCCTGGTGGCGATGCTCGCGATGGCGGGTCCGTCGATGCTGGCGCTCGAACGCGGATGGGGCGGTCAGGCAGCGGTCTGGGGACTCACGGCAGGTTCGCTGATGTTCGTGCCGGTGGCCCTCCAGGGTCTGGTCAACGTTCGGTTCCCGTCCGGGTCGCCTGTCGGCCGCTGGGGACGACTGCTGGAACGGCTCATCGTCGTGGGCATCGTCGTGGGGGTGCTTGCCGGCGTGATCGGTGACACGGTGGTGCGGGCGGCCTACCCGGCGGGTCCGCCGGGTGGAGCGGCCCGCTTCGTCGACGACACGCCCGTGATCGAGATCGCGAACCTGGCCACGGCGGCGGTGCCGGTGGTCATCCTGCTGGGCATCGTGGCCGGTATCGGGGTGGTCGTACGGTTCTTCCGCTCCGAGGGGGTCGAGCGGATGCAGCTCAAGTGGCGCGCCGTCGGCGTCGTCGGCGCGCTGGCGCTGTTCCCGCTGGTGGTGACCGAGGTGCTGCCGGAGGTCGTCGGCGACGTGGTCTCCGACGTCGAGCCGCTGTGGTTCGTCACCACCCTGGTCGTCCCGGTACTGCGCTACGACTTGTGGGCGATCGACTCGATCATCCGTCGCTCAGCGGCTGCCACGTTCGCCTCCCCGGCCACGGTCGTGGAGAACACGGTCCGCATCGCCGCCGAGATGCTGCGGCTGCCCTATGTCGCGGTGCGGCGCGCTGGTCGGGTGGTGGCCGACAACGGGGAGCCGACCGACCGCATCGAGATCTGGCCGATGGTCCTGGATGGTGAGACGGTCGGCGAGCTGATAGCCGCGCCCCGCCACGGCTTCGACGCCATCACCGAGCCTGACCGCCAAGTGCTGGCCACAATCGCGCAGCTGGTGGGCGGCTTGGTACGGGCCGAGGCGCTGACCGCCGACCTGCTGGCCACCCGGCAGCGGCTGGTCACCACTCGGGAGGAGGAGCGTCGCCGCCTGCGGCGCGACCTGCACGACGGGCTCGGACCGCTGCTGACCGGACTCGGGCTCAACCTGGACGCCGCCCGGGCCCGGTTGGGGCGGTCGGACGGCCAGGCGGCGAGCCTCCTCGACAGCGCCAAGCAGGCTTCGACCCAGGTCATTGCCGGCCTCCGCGAACTGGTCGACGGACTTCGACCACCGGCGCTGGACGAGCTCGGTCTCGCCGGTGCCCTCAAGCTGCAACTCGACAGATTCGTCTCCGACGCCGGACTCGTGCTGGACCTGCGTATCCCCGAGCCCCTGGCATTGCCGGCGGCTGTGGAGGTCGCCGCGTTCCGCACCGTGATCGAGGCCGTCACCAACGCGGCCCGCCACGGCCGGGCCAACCGAATCTGTGTCGAACTGAGGCAGGGCAGCGATGGTCTGACCGTGACCGTCACGGACGACGGTCCCTCCCGGGAGGCCTGGCGGCCAGGTGTCGGACTCACTAGCATGCGCGAACGCGCCGCCGAGCTCGGCGCCAGCGTAGAGGCGGGGCCGACGCCGGCCGGCGGGCGGCTGCGAGCGACGTACCCCCTGCGAGCGGACCGATGACCTCCGTCGTGCTCGCCGACGACCACCCGCTCGTGCGGCAGGGGCTGCGCGCCGTCCTCGACACCGCCGACGACGTGGGCGTGGTCGGTGAGGCTGCCAACGGCCACGACGCGGTGCGGCTGTGCGTGGAGCTGCGCCCAGACGTGGTGCTGATGGACCTGCAGATGCCCGGGCTGCACGGCATCGACGCCACCCGAGAGGTACGCAGGGTCGCGCCCGAGACTGCTGTACTCGTGCTCACCATGTTCGACGACGACGACACCGTCTTCGCCGCCGTCGCCGCAGGCGCGGCGGGCTACCTGCTCAAGGGCGCTGACGGCGCCGACATCCTCGCCGCCGTCCGGGCGGCCGCCACCGGCCAGGCCGTGTTCGGCGCCGCCCTGGCCGAGCGGCTGCGTGACTGGTTCGGTCGGCAGCCCGGCAAGCCGGAGCCCGTCTTCCCGGAGCTCACCAGCCGAGAGCGGGACATCCTCGATGCGGTTGCCGCCGGGCTTACCAACGTCGAGATCGGCGCCAGACTCTTCTTGTCACCCAAGACGGTCGCCAACAACATCACCGTCATCCTCGGCAAGCTCCACGTCGCCCACCGCGCCGAGGCCATCGTCCGGGCTCGCGACGCAGGGCTGGGGCGGAGCCACCAGTAGTCCCGCCGTCCTGGCCCGATCTCGCGACGGCTCAGCGCTGCGCGTACGCCCCGCTGTACGTCAGCTTCGGCGCCTTGTACTGCTTGGCGACCCGCATGCTGCCGTCCTCGAACAGGCCGCTCCGGGTGCGAGCCATTGTGTACACGGCGTGCGCTGCCGCATCTCCCAATTCGTTCAGCGCCGCGGTGCTGAGGTTGTTGGTGGTGTCGCAGGCCTGGTGGTAGCAGGGGTCGTAGGGCTCCCCGGCGGTGCCACCGTAGATTGCCGCTTGCTCGTCGGTCTTGACGCCCTCCGCGCCGCTGAACAGCCCGCCGGCCGGGATCCCGACCGCGATGAACGGCCCGTAGTCGGACCGGCCGTCGAAGGCGGTCGGATCGGTGGCCAAGCCCTGCCCGCTGAAGTAGTCGTTGAAGATGTCCTCGATCGCGCCCGATCCCGGCGGGCCGGCGGTCGGGGTGTCGGAACCGTCACCGTCGTAGACGAATCGGACGTAGTTCGGTGACCCGACCATGTCGAAGTTCAGGTTCGCGACGATTCGGCGCAGCTGTCTGTTGTTCAGACTGGCCACGTAGTGTTCCGACCCGAGCAGGCCGGGCTCCTCGGCGCCCCAGAACGCGAACCGGACCTGCTGCCGGGGCTTCTTGCCCACCTTCGCCATCTGCTCGGCGATCTCCAGCAACGTGGCGGTGCCGCTGCCGTTGTCGTTGATGCCGGGGCCCGCGACCACCGAGTCCAGGTGTGCGCCGGCCACGATCACCTTGCGCGGGTTGCCCTGCTTGGTCTCGGCGAACACGTTCTTGGTCTTCGCGTTCAGGTCGAACTCGGTCTCGGTCGCTACATGCACGGTCACGCCGGTCTCGGAGAGGTTGTACAACTCTTCGCCGTCGGCGAACGACAGACCCACCACCGGCAAGTCGAACGGTCGGCCCAGGGTGCCGACCAGCAGGTCCTGGCGGCCGGGCTGGCCCTCGTTGAAGATGATCACGGCGTCGTAGCCGGCCGCCTCGGCGTTGGCGGCCTTCTGCTCGAAGGTGCAGGTGCCGCGCTGGATCAGCGCGACGGCGGGGTCGGACGGAGGAGCCGGGAAGTCGGATGCCTCGCACCCGGACGTCGAGCCCGGCTCCGTCGGCGGCGGGATCATCACGTCGATCGGCACCAGGGCGCCGGTGACGTCCCCGCTGCCGGAGAAGTCGTAGGTGCCGGTCTCGTAGTCGGTGGGTGTCGGCGACACCTGCTGGAGGACGGCGGGGCTGAGCTCGCGGAAGAACGGGAAGGTGAACTCCTGCTCGTAGACCCGGTAGCCGGCGCGGCGCAGGGTCTTCTTCACATAGCGGGCGGACGCGTCGAACCCCGAGGTGCCGGACGCGCGCGTGCCGTCGTGGTTGTTGGCGATCCGCTGCAGCACCCGCTCGTGCCCCAGGATGCCACCGACGGTCACCGCCTCCCGGAGTCGCTTCGTATTGACCTCGTCCACCGCTGTCGCGGTCGTGGACGGCAGCGCTGTCAGCAGCAGCATGCTGGCGACTCCGGCCGCCACGAGTCCGTACCTCTTCACGATTGCCTCCGAAACTGGACACGTCCTGAAACCCGGACATGACCACGGCCATGTTCGGTTCCAGGGCGCTGGGCCAACCCGACAAGGGATGTGAAGCGGGTACTCGCTGTCCGCAGGCTAGCGACGCGGGGGATGCTCGACAACGGCGTTTCGTCGCGGGCCAACGTCCGGGAATGCCGTCGCGAGGGTTCCGGTACGTCCTCCGGCGTCGGACGGGGGCTCGCAGCCCAATCAGCGCGTCAGGAACCCGGTCACCGTGGCCACGTAGTCGGCGCGGTTCGTGACGTGGGGGATATGGCCGGCGCCGGCGAGCGTCTGCACCTCGGCCCGGTCCAGGGCAGCGGCGAGCCGCGCGACGATGGTCGCGAAGAACGGTGGGCTCTGGTCGCCGTGGGTCAGCAGGACCGGGAACGTGATGCCGCTGAGTGCGGAGAGGTCCAACTGGGCCCAGCCCGGATCCGCTTGCTCACCGCGGAAGGTCGGCGCGTTCGTGATCATCAGCGTCCGCTCATCGGGGCTCAACTGCTCCCAGGCTCCCGGCCCCAGCGCGACGTGGTCGACGAAGGTGTGTGCGGCCGCCTCGGTGTCACCGCGTTGAATAAGGTCGAGCACCCCCTCGATGGCCTGCCCCGCACCGACGACTGAGGGATCGTCGGCGACCAGGGACACCAGCGGCGGCTCGTGCACGCAGAGCGCGCGGAAGAGCTCCGGCCGGCGCGCGGCCAGGCCCAGGGCGATCGAGGCCCCGAACGAGTTGCCGGCCACGTTCGCGGGTGACAGGCGCAGCGACTCGATCAGGTCGGCGAGATCGTCCTCGTCGTCGCGGCGGGTTCCGTTGCCGGTGTGGTCGTCGCCACCGGAGTGCCCGCGCCGGTCGTAGGTGACCACGTGGAACCGGTTGGAAAGCGCATCCGCGACCGGCCCCCACACGGTCCGGTCGTCCCAGCTGCCGTGGACGAGCACCACCGGTTCCCCACTGCCCGACTCCTGCACGAGCAGCCGTACGCCGTTGACTTCGACGTGGGGCACTCCTTGCACTCTAGACCCCGCAGCGGGATAGCACAGGGGCTGATTTCTCAGGGCGTCAGAACGAATGCTCGACCGGAGTCCCGAGGGCCGTCGGGCCTTGTTCCTGAGCGGCGGACCCGCCGACAATGCAAGCCGGGGAGAAACCTCTCCGGAGCAGACACGGAGGTGGGCGGTGGCGGACCAAGCCAGTACGGGAGCGGGCGAGCGCATCGAACGCGCGCGGGCGGCGGCCGCGGCGGCCGGCCTGGATGCGCTGCTGGTCTCGCCGGGGGCCGACCTGTTCTACCTGACCGGCTACCGGGCCCTGCCGTTGGAGCGCCTGACCTGCCTGGTGCTGCCCGCCCAAGGCGACCCAGTGCTGGTCGTGCCTGCCCTCGAGCAGCCGGCCGCGGAGGCCTCACCGGTGGGCCGGTTGGGCGTGGCCATCGTGCCGTGGGGGGAGACCGACGACCCCTACGAGTTGGCCGGGTCGTTCCTGCCCGGCGCGCGCCGGATCGCCGTCGACAACCACATGTGGGCGGAGAAGGTGCTTCGGTTCCGCGCTGCGCTCCCCGCCGCCGAACAGCAACTGGCGACCCCGGTGTTGCGGGAGCTACGGATGCGCAAGGACCCGTCCGAGGTCGAAGCACTGCGGCAGGCCGGTGCGGCCATCGACCGGGTGCACCAGCGGGTTCCCGAGTGGTTGCGGGCCGGCCGCACCGAGCGTGAGGTCGGCGCCGACATCGCCGAGGCGATCCGGGAAGAGGGACATGCCAGCACCGACTTCGTGATCGTGGGCTCCGGCCCGAACGGCGCCAGCCCGCACCATGAGGTGTCGGACCGGGTGATCGAACCCGGGGACCCGGTGGTGGTGGACATCGGCGGCACCACGGCCGAGGGCTACTGCTCCGACTCCACCCGGACCTACGCCGTCGGGGAGCCGCCGCCGGACTTCCTCGGCTACTACCAGGTGCTCCGGCAGGCGCAGCAGGCGGCGGTCGAGCAGGTACGGCCGGGGGTCACCTGTGCCTCGGTCGACGACGCTGCCCGGTCGGTGATCTCGGAGGCGGGGTACGGCGAGCGGTTCATCCACCGAACCGGACATGGCATCGGGCTGGAGACCCACGAGGACCCCTACATCGTGACCGGCAACGAACTGCCGCTCGAACCCGGGATGGCCTTCTCGGTCGAACCCGGCATCTACCTGTCCGGACGGCACGGCGCGCGGATCGAGGACATCGTCGTGTGCACCGACGACGGGGTCGAACCGCTGAACCGCACCTCGCGCGACCTCGTCGTGGTCTGATGACGGATCGGCGACCAGCCGAGCCCGACGGCCGGTTCAGGGTGGTCCCGGCCAACCGGGCCGGGTGCGACGACCTGCAGTCGCTGTTCGGCACCCGGGGGCCGGCCGCACGCTGCCAGTGTCAGCGCTACAAGCTGGCCCGCAAGGAGTCCTTCGCCGGTTTCCCCGCCGCGGAGCGCGCCTGGCGGCTGCGGCAGCAGACCGACTGCGGACACCCCGAGTCCGACACCACCAGCGGGCTGGTGGCCTACCTCGACGATCGGCCGGTGGGCTGGTGCGCGGTCGAGCCACGACCCGCGTTCACCGGTTTGGTACGCAACGCGCGGGTGCCGTGGGACGGCCGGGATGAGGACCGCGAAGACACCACCGTCTGGGCCGTGACGTGTCTGTTCGCGAGGGCCGGGTACCGCCGAAGCGGGATCAGCCGGCTGCTGGCGGCCACCGCGGTCGGCTTCGCGCGGGAGCGCGGTGCGCGAGCCCTGGAGGCGTACCCGATGACCACC
Organism: uncultured Nocardioidaceae bacterium; assembly: GCA_964571285.1. Lineage (GTDB taxonomy): Bacteria > Actinomycetota > Actinomycetes > Propionibacteriales > Nocardioidaceae > CAZNCE01. The sequence goes on from CAZNCE010000002.1 coordinate 50,721, forward strand.
ACGATGGCGCTCTCGGAGGAGTTGCATGTGGGGACCGTCGGCACGTTCGCGGCGGCGGGTCTGCGCGAGGTCGGCCGGCCCACCGCGCGCCGGGCGGTGATGCGGATCGACTTCTGAGCCGAGCCGTCGCAACCGGCACGCGATGCCGACCGGCCGTCGCCAGGCGCCGTCGCTAGGCCGGGTCACCCAGCAGCCGGGCGGCCAGCGTGTCGGCCATCCAGTCGGCCAATTGCTCAGGAGACCAGCCGAACTCCTGCACCAGCTCCCGGTAGACGCCGGGCGCGGCCAGCGCCCGGAACAGCGCCTTCGCCTCCGCCAGCGGAACCACCAATTGCGGCTCCAGGGTGGTCATCAGCTGGTCCATCACCTGGTCGCGACCGGCCAGCTTGGCCCGCAGCAGGTCGCGGGTCTGCGGGCTCTCGTCCACCGCGGCCTCGAAGATCAGCACCACGTCGAACCCGGCGGCGTACAACCCGGTGAGCCAACGGGTCGACAGCGCCAACCGGGTACGGGCGTCCGGCTCGGCGAGCACCTGGGCGGCGGACTCCCGCGCGTGGGCGCGCTCGAGCCAGGCCTCGCAGATCGCGGACAGGATCTCGCGCTTGGCGCCGAACGCGGAGTAGACCGTGCGCACAGCCACCCCGGCCTGCTCGGCGATCGCGTCGATGCTGGTGGCGCCGTAGCCGCGCTCGGAGAACAGCCGTCGTGCGGTCTCCGCGATCCGCTCGCGGGTGGCCCGGGCCTGCTGCTGACGCCAGGTGCCGGGCGCGGGGCCGTCCTCCGACGGGTTGCCCTTGACACTGCCCACGAGTAGGAACACTATCAATGCAGTCATTGCAGTGATACTGCATCGAATACACACTTACTGTCGTGGGGTGGAGATGGCACCGAACACGTACCCCGAACCGGTCCAGGTCGTCTGGCGGATGGTGACCGAGGGGTTCGCCACCGGCGACGGGGCGATCGTCGACGAACTGTGCGCGCCGGACCTGGTCGAGCACCAGTCCGGCCTGGCCGGCACCGGCGCGGAGGCGCTGGGCCGGGTCAAGGAGGCCATCCGCGACGTGCACGCCGCGATCCCCGACCTCAGGTTCGACCTCCAGGACTGGGCCACCAGCGGCGACACGTGCTGGGTCCGGTTCCGCGCGCACGGCACGAACACCGGGCCGTTCTTCGGCCCGCCCAGCCGCCGGCCCGTGGACTTCACGGTCATCGACGTCGCCCGCGTGGTCGGCGGTCGGATCGTCGAACATTGGGGAGTGCCCGACCGGTTCACGTTGCTCGCCCAGACCGGGGTGCTCGACCGGCTGGCACCCGTTCCCGGCTGACGGCCGTTGCGGTGCCGGGCACCTGCCCGACAGGCTTGACAAAGCCCTATCGTGAAAGGGGCAGGTGGGCACGGCCACCGCGACCGGCGACCTGCCGCTTCCGCCCGACACACTCGGGCGAGGGGAGGGTGCCCGGTGAGCAAGCCGGCGATCTTGACCGTTGACGACGACCCGATGGTGTCCACCGCGCTGGCCAGAGACCTGCGGGGCAGATATGCCTCCGGCTACCGGGTGGTCCCGGCCAGCAGCGGAGCGGAGGCCCTGACCGTGCTCTCCCGACTGGCGCTGCGCGACCAGCCGGTCGCGTTGATCGTGGCCGATCAGCGGATGCCGGGGATGACCGGCATCGACATGCTGGAGCGAGCCCGACCGGACGCACCGGACGCCAAGCTGCTGCTGCTGACCGCCTACGCCGACACCGACGTCGCGATCAAGGCGATCAACGACATCGGCCTCGACTACTACCTGATGAAGCCGTGGGACCCTCCGGACGAACGGCTCTACCCGGTGACCGACGACCTGCTCGAGGGCTGGGCCCGCGCGCACCCGGACCACACCGGCGACATCCGGCTGGTGGGGCACCGCTGGTCCGACCGGAGCCACGAACTGAAGAGCTTCCTGGCCCGCAACCACGTGCCCTACCACTGGTACGACGTGGAGCGCGACGCGGAGGCCGGCCACCTGGCGGAGCTGGCCTCGGCGTCACCCACCGACCTGCCGCTCGTGCTGATCCCCGACGGCGACGTGCTGCGCTCACCATCCACGCTGGAGCTGGCTGGTGCGCTGGGTCTGCACATCCGGGCCGACAACCCGCTGTACGACGTGTGCATCGTCGGGGGCGGCCCGGCCGGGCTGGCCGCCGCCGTCTACGCGGCCTCCGAGGGCCTGGACACCATCATCGTCGAGCACGAGGCCCCTGGGGGACAGGCCGGGCAGAGCGCGGCGATCGAGAACTACCTCGGTTTCCCCCGCGGTCTGACCGGGGCGGACCTGACCCAGCGCGCGCTCGCCCAGGCGACCCGGTTCGGCGCCGAAATGGTGCTCGCCCGAGAGGTCACCGGATTCCAGGTCCGCGGACCCGCCCGCGCCGTCGTCCTCGAGGACCGCGGGGAGATCGAGGCGCGGGCGCTGATCGTCGCCACGGGTGTGTCCTACCGGCTGCTGCAGGCGGAGGGCATCGCCGAGCTGACCGGCCGCGGCGTCTACTACGGGGCGGACGCGGGTGACGCGCGCCAGACCGACGGCGACGAGGTCTACATCGTGGGGGCCGCCAACTCGGCCGGGCAGGCCGCGCTGAACCTGGCGCGCTACGCCAAGCGAGTCGTGATGCTGGTGCGCGGCGCGGCGCTGGGCGCCACCATGTCCCGCTATCTCGTGGACCGGATCAACGACACGCCCACGATCGACGTCCGGCTGCGGACCGAGGTCGGCGCCGCCCGCGGCGACGGGCACCTGGAGGGGCTGACATTGGTGGACCGAAGCAGTGGTGAGACCACCGACGTCGAGGCCAGCTGGCTGTTCGTGTTCATCGGCGCCTCCCCGCTCACCGACTGGCTCGGCGCCGACGTGGCCCGTGACCGGCTGGGGTTCGTGGTCACCGGTCGGGACCTGCTCACCCCGGACGTGTCCCCGCGGTGGCGGCTGCCCCGCCCGCCGTTCTCGCTGGAGACGTCCGTACCCGGGGTGTTCGCTGCCGGGGACGTACGCCTGGACTCGATGAAGCGCGTGGCCTCGGCCGTCGGCGAAGGGGCCATGGCCGTCTACAACACCCACCAGTACCTGGCGCTGACATGATCGCCGTCGCGGACCTGCGTCCGCTGCCGCTGTTCGAGGGACTGGCCGACGAACAGCTCGCCGATCTGGTGGCGGCCGGCGAGGACGTGCCGGTGACCCCGGGCGCCGAGCTGTTCCACGAGGGTGAGCACGCGGACTTCTGGTGGCTGCTCGTGGAGGGCGAGATCAACCTGGTCCGCCACGTCGGCCGCGACGACGTGGTGGTCGGCCGGATGGACGTACCCGGTCGCTGGTCGGGCGGCTTCCGCGCGTGGAACGAGGCCGGCGTCTATCTCGCCACTGGCATCGGCGCCGCACCCGGCCGAGTGCTCTGCGTTCCCGCCACCGCGCTGCGCAACCTGCTGAACCGGTGGTTCCCGTTCGGTGTGCACCTCGTCGCCGGCCTGCACGGCACCGCGCACACCATCGAGTCCAACGCCCGCCAGCGGGAATCGCTGCTGACACTGGGCACGATGGCGGCCGGGCTGGCCCACGAGCTGAACAACCCGGCTGCGGCGGCCGTGCGCGCGGTCGACGTGCTGGAGCGGACCATGGACACGCTGCTCGCGTGCTTCAGCCGGCTCAGCGAGGAGCAGATCTCCCTGCCCCAGCTGAACTCCCTGGACGGTCTGCGGCGCGAGCTGCGACGGGCCGAGACCGCTTCCGACCCGCTGCAACTGTCGGACCAGGAGGAGTCGCTGGCCGAGTGGCTGGAGCAGCACGGCGTCGACCGCGCCTGGGACGTCGCTCCGGCGCTGGCCGCCGCCGGCGCGGACGTCGAGTGGAGCGAACGGGTCTCCGACGCGCTGTGCCCGACGGCGCTGGAGCCCGGCCTGGAATGGGTCGCCAGCACGCTGACCATGACCTCGCTGCTCGGCGAGATCAAGGAGTCGACGCAGCGGATCTCCAAGCTGGTGTCCGCGATCCGGTCGCACTCCCAGGTCGACCGCGGGCCCCAGCAGGCCATCGACGTCACCGAGGGGCTGGAGAGCAGCCTGGTGATGCTCGGCTACAAGCTGTCCGGCGACATCGTGGTGGTGCGCGAGTACGCCACCGAGCTGCCACGGATCGAGGCCTATCCCGGCGAGCTGAACCAGGTGTGGACCAACCTGATCGACAACGCGCTGGACGCGATGGCCGGCCAGGGCACGCTGCGCCTGGCCACCCGCGCGGACGGTGACGAGGTGATCGTGGAGGTCGGTGACACCGGCCCCGGGATGCCGCCCGAGGTGGCGGCCCGCGCGTTCGAGGCCTTCTACACCACCAAGGACGTCGGCAAGGGCACCGGGCTCGGGCTGGATATCGCCCGGCGGATCGTGGTCGAGCGGCACCGGGGCACCATCGGCATCGAGCGGCTGGACGGACAGACCGTGCTGCGGGTGCGCCTGCCCATCAGCTGAGACCGCTGGGTGCTGCCGTCCGAGTTGTCAGGCCCACTCGCGCGTGCCGCATCCGCGATGCGGCTGACAACTCAGTGCTGGCGGGCGTAGTGGGCGGCCAGCACGTCCTCTCCCCAGTCGCGCCGCAGGTCGCGCCAGACCGAGTGGATGTGGTTGGCGTCGTCCTGCACGTTGTCGTACTCCACGAGGACCGTCGGACCGCGGACCGCGTAGTAGTGCCCGTCGCCGACGCGGGCACCGCCGGCCCAGCTGAACGCCAGCCGCTCGACACCGGCGGCGGTGATGTCGGCCCAGGCCCGGCGGGCGACCGGCTCGGCGACCCGGCCGAGGTACTGGTGCACCAGCCGTTCCAGGAACTCGCGCTGCGGTGCGATCATGTCTGCGTAGGTCAGCCCCGGAGCCACCTTGCCCGGGTCGGCGACCGGATCGTACCGGGTGCGGATGTCGCGTGGCGCGAGCGGCGCGGTCACCGCGATCTCGAGCTGACCGGGCTCCAGGGAGTCCAGCAGCTCGCGCGCGAGATCTTGCTCCAACGCGAGGGTACGGCGCCCGGCGTGCGGCCCGGTGAGCACGGTGGCGGGCTCGGCACCGAAGAACTGTGGCGTCGCGGTGACCCGGTCACCGACCACGGTGGCGTGCAGGGCCAGGTGGTGCCCGTTCAACCGCCAGGCCCACGGCCCGGACGAGCGCGGGTCACCGAGCACACGTACCCAGTAGTTGTGGCCCTCGACCGGATCGACTCGCGTGCCCGGACGGGTCTGTGGCAGCCGGCGGCGGATCGCCTCGGTCCACAGCACGTTGCGCAGATCGCCTCGGCCGCGCTCGCTGCAACCGGTGTCGACCAGGGTGAGGGCCAAGTCCCGCTGCTCCGCGGTCTGATCCGCGAGGCGCAGCCCCGGGCGGTCGCCGGGCAGATAGGTCCAACTGCGATGATCCGGCACGTCGAACGGCGCGCATGCGGCCGACCGTTGCCCGGTATCCAGACTGTCCAGCCAGCGCAGGGCAGCCGTTGCCATAGTGTCGGCGAGCGACATGAGCCTCCCTCGTCGGCGGTTCGGCACCCGCCACGCTAACCCGCCGACCAACCGGCACTCCAAGGGTTTCGAGCCGACAGGGACAACTGCGACCGTGGGCTGTGGCCGGCTCAGCCGATGAAGCCGGCGAACGTGACGCCGCGATGTGCGGCCAACCGTTCGGCCTGCTCCACCAGGGCATCCTCGGGAACGTCCCGCCACAGCTCGACCGCCAGCCGCAGCTTGCGGCCGGAGGCTCGGGGGCGCCACACACCCACCACGTCGCCGTCGAGCGTGACGGCTCCGGGGCGTCCCAGCACCACCCACATCGTCTTGCGCCGGGCCGGGTCGGGCACCAGCAGCTCGCGGTCGCGGGCCTGCAGGAACAGGTCGTAGGGCGCCAGCAGCCGGACCGCGCCGCCGAGGTCGCCAGGGTCGTCGAGCAGCTCGCGGTCGCCGGCCAGGATCGACCGTCGCCGCACGCCGTCGCCGGTGTCCACGTCCACCTCGACCGCATCGTCGGGCCAATGCTGCTTGACCTCGGCAACCGGGGCGTCGAGGTAGCCGGCCACCTGCTTCGGGGTGGCCGGGCCGAGCAGCCGCAGATAGGCCCGGACCGGGTCCAGCCGCCGGGGCGGCTTCGCGGCCGGGCCGTGCCAGCCCTTGATCCGCTGCAGCACCGGCGGTGACGTGCCCGGCTGCAGTTCCAGCCCGGCACGGAGGGCGGACAGCCGGAACGGCTGCTCGTAGCAGTGCACCGCGTCGCAGGGACGGCAGTAGCGGACGTAGGGCCCGTCCAGCCGTGCGGTCAGGGCCGAGGACAGCTCGCCCTTCACGGTGGGGCGCGCGACGATGTCGCGCATCTGGGCCGCCACCACGTCCAGCGCCTCCAGCACGCCGATCCCGGCTTCGCGGAGTGGCTTGGCGGCGTCGAAGATCCGCTTTGCCGCGTCCGCCTCGGAGTACGGCGCCGTGGCGGCCGCCACCCCGGCGGTGTCGGACCGCCGGTAGACGTGCGGGGCGCCGCGCAGCGTCCACGTCAGCATCAGGTCCGGATGCACGGACGCGGCGCGGTCGTCGCGCTCGCCGTTGTCCGTCCCGCTCCGCGTCAGCCCGGCCAGTTCCGCCCCGGCCACGCCGCGGTTGGCCAACGCCCACGCCGCCCCGTCCGTGCCGGTGTCTTGGACCCCGAGGTCGAGCACCGCGACGTCGGCGAGACGCCGGGGAGCGTCCCTCAACTGCTGGGCCGCGGCCCGATAGCGCAGCACCTGCTCGCGTGCGACCACCATCCGCCCTGCCTACACGGCTCCCGATCCGCGGTCCACCGCTTTAGCCGCTCAGCCGAGGTCGTAGGCCAGCGTCAGCTCGTACCCCTCGTCGCTGTGGCCGGCCAGCTCGACCTGCGCTTCGCCGCGCAACGTCTCCAGCCCGCCGGTGCCCAGTCCGGGCACGACGTCCAGATGGACGGAGACCGACTCGGCGTCGTGGGTGCCGACCTGGCGGAACACGCAGGACCCCTCATGGCCGTCGATCGACCCCTCGAACCGCTCGAAGCCCAACACCGGTGCCGACCCGGGCCGGTACGAGATCAGCGAGCTGACCGAGCTGGTGCCTTCGATGTCACCCCGGTAGCTGTAGGTCGCCTCCACCCGGGTGAGCCCCCGGTCGGGGTAGTAGGCATCACCGGTGCGGGTGCCGGAGCCGTCGATGTCGTGGATGAGAGGCTCCTCCCAAGCGGTGGGGATGAACCGTGCCGTTGCCTTGTGTCCATAGGTCATGTCGGCAACCTAGGCAGGCGGCGCGTCGCCGATCTTGAACAAAGGCGACGAGATCGCCACCTACGATCGGACAGGTGGGCGCACACCCCCAGGGTCATCCCGAGGCGATTCTCCGGCCGGGCCGCGCCAGCCGGGCGCTGGACGTCGAACGGCTGCCGGCGCCGGCCGAGCTGGCCGCCTTCGTGGACTACTACTGGTTGGTCCGCTGGCACGTACGGGAGCCGTTCCGGCAGCAGGTGGTGCCGCAGCCACGGGTCCACGTCGCGGCCGAGGACGGCCGGTTGCTGGTGCACGGCGTTACCCGCAAGCCGTTCTTCCGCACGCTCACCGGGACCGGGCATGTGCTCGGCGCGGCGTTCCACCCGGCCGGGTTCCGGGCGCTCCTCCGGCGCAGCCTGGGCACTATCGCTGGGACCGTGCAGCCGGCCGGGGACCTCCTCGGTCACCCCGACCGCGATGCCGCGGCGACCGTCCTCGGGTCCGACGACAGCGCGACGATGGTCGACGCGCTCACCACCTACCTGCTGCGCGTCGACCCGGAACCGGACCCGGTGGCGGCGCAGATCAACGCGTTGGTCGCCGCGGCCAGGGACCGCAGCGACCTGGTCCGGGCGGAGGCGCTGGCCGACCTGGCCGGGATGAGCCTGCGGAGTCTGCAGCGGCTGTTCACCGAGTACGTCGGTATCGGCCCGAAGTGGGTGATCCAGCGGTTCCGGATCCTGGACGCGGCGGCGGTCGCCCACTCCGGTGAACAGGTCGAGTGGGCCGACCTGGCGCTGCGGCTGGGTTTCAGCGATCAGGCGCACCTGACCCGGGTGTTCGGGCAGGTCGTGGGCACGCCACCGGCGGCGTACCGGCACCAGGCCGGTGACCCGGGGACCAGCGCCTCCGGTCGATAGGGTCGCGGGCGTGGATTCGCGACGGGTACTCCTGTTCACGCTCGGCGGCACGATCGGCATGTCCGGCAGCGGCGGCGGCGTGGTGCCCCGGCTGACCGGTGCGGACCTGGTCGACTCGCTGGGCACCTCGGTCGGGTTGGACGACTTGGAGCTCGTGGTGCGCGACCTGGCCGCCGTGCCGAGCGCCGACCTGTCGTTCGCCGACATCCTGGGCCTGGTCCGGGTCGCCGAATCGGAGGAGGGTGACCCCTCGACCGGTCCTGCGACGGGGATCGTGGTGGCGCAGGGCACGGACACGCTGGAGGAGACCGCGTTCCTCGCCGACCTGGTGTGGCGCTCCGAGGTGCCGCTGGTCTTCACCGGTGCGATGCGCAACCCCACGTTGCCGGGCGCCGACGGGCCAGCGAACCTGGTCGCATCCATCCAGGTTGCCGGCTCGGTGGTGGCTCGCGGCCGGGGCGTGCTGGTGGTGTTCGACGACGAGATCCACGCGGCTCGGCATGTGCGCAAGACGCACAGCATGAGTACGGCGACGTTCGCGTCTCCGGATCTCGGCCCGGTCGGTCATGTGGTGGAGGGCAGCGCGCACTTCCTGGCCAACGCCGACCGGGAGCCCGGGGTGCGAGGCGTCGAGGTGGACCGACTCGCACGGACCCGGATCGGTCTCTACACGGCGCTGCTGGACGACGACGGCTCCGCGCTCGACGGGGCCGCGGACCGCTATCACGGCCTAGTGGTGGCCGGCTTCGGCGTCGGCCATGTGCCCTCCGCATTGGCGCCGGTGCTCGGTGACCTGGCCACCCGGATGCCGGTCGTGCTCACCTCCCGGACCGGTGGGGGACCGGTGCTGACCGACACGTACGGCGCGGTCGGGTCCGAGCGCGACCTGCGGGAACGCGGGCTGGTCAACGGCGGATTCCTGCACCCGTTCAAGGCCCGGGTGCTGCTGCGGCTGCTGGTCGCCGGTGGTGTTGCGCGGGGCGAGATCGTGGACGCGTTCGCCCGCTACGCCTGAGACCGCACCCGGTCCGATGCCCGGTACGCATCAAGATCCGACGGTGACTGCCGACGGCCCTCCGCGTGGCGGACCCCCGAATCGTCGGATCTCAGCGTCGGATCTTGAGGCCGGTTGCGGTGGGCGCCGGAGCGGCCAGCCGGATGGCGGTCTCGAGCAGCCCGGCATGCACGAAGCCTTGGGGGAGGTTGCCCCGCAGCTGCCGCTGCCGTACGTCATACTCCTCCGACAGCAGGCCCGGTGGCCCGCACGCCGCCCGGTTGCGTTCGAACCAGCGGAACGCCTCGACGTGGTTGCCCTGCTGCCACTGGGCCAGGGCCATGAACATCCCGCACAACAAGAACGCGCCTTCGGCTTCGCCGAGCGGCCGGGCGTCGGGTTTGAACCGGTAGACGTACCCGTCCTGGGTCAGCGTCCGCTCCACCGCGGCCAGCGTCGCCAGCGTCCGAGGATCGTTGGCCGGCAGCGCGCCGCGGACCGGCGGCAGCAGCAACGACGCATCCGTGCCGTCGAGGCTTGCGCTCCGTCGCCAGGCACCGTCGGGCGTGAGGCAGCGCCGGCTGGTCTCGGCCAGCAGCTTCTCGGCAAGCGCGTTGGCCCGCGCGCCCTCTCCGGCGGGCAGCTGCCCGGCGATCGCGTGCAACCCGGCCACGCACGCCAGCCGTGACTGCGTCCACCACTGTTTCTCCAGCTCCCAGATGCCGGCGTCCGGCGAGTCCCAGTGCTCGCCGATCACCCGGATCGCCAGTTGCGCGGCGCGGCGCCCGTCGCTGGTCAGGTGATCGTGTCGCGCCGCGGACGCGAAGAGCTGCAACAGCTCGCCGTACGTGTCCAGCTGGAACTGGTCGTTCACCCAGTTGCCGACGACGTCGCGGCCCCCCGGATAGCCGGGCAGGTCCAGGGTGCACTCGTCGGGCAACTCGGTGCCGTCCACCCGGTACGCCGGCTTGAGCCGGTCTCCGTGCTCCAGCAGCCGCGCGGTCGCGAACGCCACCGCGTCGTCCAGCAGCGGCAGCGACTCCCGCACCGAAGCGGCCAGACCTGCGTAGGACTGGTCGCGCAGCCACACGTACCGGTAGTCGTAGTTGCGACCGGCCTCCGCACGCTCCGGCAGGCCGAGGGTCGGGGCCGCCACCATCCCCCCGCCGCCGCGGGTGAGGCCGCGCAGCACGGCGTAGGAGTGCCGAGCGTCCCGGGGGGCGACGGTGTCGTCGAAGTCGGGCACCGCCGTCGCCCAGGAAGCCTCGGTGCCCGACCAGGCGCGGGCCGGGTGCACCGGCTCCCCGAGCGGACGGTCGCTGAGCTCCAGCACCAGGTCGTGGGCGGCGCCGTCCGGCACGGTGAGCGACAATCGCAGCGCGTCGCCGTCGGGTTCCGCGTCCGCTGCGCCGGTCCAGCGGATCCGCAGGTCGCCGCTGCGTGCCGTCCACACACCACGGTCATCTCGCGCCAGGTCGTGCATCGGACTGGCACCGAAACCGGCCCGCACGTCCAGCACCACCTTGATCGCGGCGTCACCGTCGATCGCCTGGATCTGGCGCAGCAGCACGACGCGATGCGGGTCGCCGGGGTAGGCGAGCGCCTCACGGCACTCGATCTGCTGGCTGGTCGTGACCCAGCGGCTGCGCCAGATCAGCGTCCCGGGTTCGTACGAGCCGCCCCACACCGACGGATCGGCGGCGCTGATGGCGTACACACCGGTACCGCCGACCAGCGCCGCGAACGCGGCCGCGGAGTCCCAGCGCGGAGCGCACAGCCAGCTGATGTCGCCGCGCGGACCGACCAGCGCCCCGCGCTCGCCGTCGGCCAACAGCGCGTACTCGCGCAGCACGTGCGGCGGGAAGTCCTCCCACGTACTCGTCGTCATGTTCCCTCCCCGATGGCTGAGCCGGTTGGTCGCCGCCTAGTCCGATCCGCCCGGCAGAAACTCCTGAGCCTTCGTCTTGACGCCCTTCATGAACACTCCCCACCGGTCCTCGTCGCCCTTGGCGAGTGCTTCGGCGGTGGACTTGGCCTGCTCGAACGTGGCATGTGGCGGGATCGGCGGGATGTCGGGATCGGTGTGCACGTCCAGCACTGTCGGGCGATCCGCGGCCAGCGCGTCCCGCCAGGCGGTGGCCAACTCGTCCGGCCTCGTGACCGTCCGGGTGGCGAAGCCGAGGCTGGCGGCGAACCCGGCGTAGTCAACGTCGGGGATGCGCTGGGACTCGACGAACTTGGGCGAGCCGTTCATCGCCCGCATCTCCCAGGTCACCTGGTTGAGGTCGTTGTTGTGCAGGACGGCCACCACCAGGCGCGGGTCTGACCACTCCTGCCAGTAGTGCTTGACCGTGATCAGCTCGGCCAGGCCGTTCATCTGCATCGCGCCGTCTCCCGCGAACGCGATCGCCGGCCGCTCCGGGTGCGCGAACTTCGCGCCGATGGCGTACGGCACACCCGGTCCCATGGTGGCCAGCGTCCCGGACAGCGAACCACGGACGTCCGCGGTGAACTTCAGGTCGCGGGCATACCAGTTGGCGGCGGAGCCGGAGTCCGCGCTGATGATCGCGTTCGGCGGCAGCTGCCGGCTCAGCTCCCAGAACAGCAGCATCGGGTTGACGGGGTCGGCCTCGACGTGCGCCTCCTGCGCCATGGTTTCCCACCAGTCGGCCACGTTGCCCTCGATGGTCTCCCGCCACTTGCGGTCGGACTTCTGCTCCAGCAGCGGCAGCAGCGCCCGCAGGGTGGAGCCGGCGTCCCCGACCAGGTTCAGCTCGTTCGGGTAGCGCATCCCGATCAGGCCAGGGTCGATGTCGATCTGGACCGAGCGCGCCTGGTCCAGCTCCGGCATGAACTGCGTGTAGGGGAAGCTGGATCCGACGATGAGCAACGTGTCGCAGTCCATCATCATCTCGTAGCTGGGTCGGGTGCCGAGCAGGCCGATGGACCCGGTGACGTACGGCAGGTCGTCTGGCAGCACATCCTTGCCCAGCAGGGCTTTCGCCACACCCGCGCCCAACTTCTCGGCGGTGTCCATCAACTCCTGCCGGGCACCCCGTGCGCCCTGCCCGGCCAGGATCGCGACCTTGGAGCCGGCGTTGAGCACGTCCGCCGCCCGCTGCACCGCCGCATCGTCCGGCAGCGTCGTGGGCCATTCGACGCCGATCGAGGACGGCACCATCTTGAACGCGTGCTGCGGTGGGGAGTACTCCAGCTCTTGCACGTCGGCCGGGATGATGATCGCGGTCACCGTGTGCCGGCCCATCGCGACCCGCATGGCCCGGTCCAGCACGTTCGGCAGCTGCTCGGGAACGGTGACCATTTCGAGGTAGTCCGCGGCGACGTCCTTGTAAAGGCTCATCAGGTCCACCTCTTGCTGGTACGACCCGCCCATCGCGCTGCGGTTGGTCTGGCCGACGATCGCCACCACCGGCACGTGATCCAGCTTCGCGTCGTACAGGCCGTTCAGCAGGTGAATGGCACCGGGGCCGGAGGTCGCGGCGCAGACGCCCACCTTGCCGGAGAACTTGGCGTAGCCGACCGCCTCGAAGACCGCCATCTCCTCGTGCCGGGCTTGGACGAACTTGGGCTGGTTGTCTGCCCGGGCCCAGGATGCGAGCAGGCCGTTGATGCCGTCGCCGGCGTAGCCGAACACCGTGTCGACGTCCCATTCACGAAGCCGTGCCAGCAGGTAGTCACCAACGTTTGTTGCCATGTCGTCCTCCTTCGTCGCTCCATGCGGACCGCGCTGGCCCGTCAATCGTTGTGCTGTCGCAGTTTCCGCCACAGCCGCAGCGGAAACAGCCCCAGGAACGGGGCTCGTCGCCCGAGGTCCTGGGAGTCTTCGCGGTCGAAGGCCGCGGCGAACATCTCGGCCTCATGGCAGGTCGCGTACTGCTTGATGCCGATCTCGCCGCAGCCCCTGGCGCATTCCCAGGTCATGTCCCGGCCATGGGCGCTGAACCGCAGGCGATGCCCGAACACCAGGCAGGCCACGGGGGTACGACCGGTGGTCATCGACCCTCCGTACTCCCCTCCGGGCCGGTGGACTCGGCGGCGGACGCCGGTTCGAGCACCCCGCGCCGCGGACGCGCGACCCGTCCCTCGGCGATCGCCTCGCGGACGGCACGCTGGAACTGCCCGGGGCCCCAGTACCTCGCGCCCACCGCCGTATAGAGGGCTCGCGGCGAGATCGGTCCGCGTTCGGCCACGGCCGCGGCGATCGCCTCGATCTGGTGGTCGAGCGCGACGTCATCGTCGCCTCGGGAGGACACCGACATCCACGGCGAGTAGATGGTCCGGCCCGGCCCCGGACGATATCGGCGCGCGCCGGTGGAGGCGGCCTGCTGCCGCTGCCGGCGGCCGGCGATCCGCTCGTCGCGCATCGCCCGCTGCTGTTCCTGCTCGCGGCGCCGCCGGGCCTGCTCCTCGTCCTCCTGCCGTTGATCCCCGGTGGGAGGTTGCGCGCCCTCCTCCGCCTCCTCGGCGGTGAGCGGCTCTGCCAGGTCCTCAAGCTTGGCTCCCTCGGCCTTCACACCGAACACGATCTCGGTGATGCCGCCGATCGCCATCACTGCGGCGCCGATGTAGAAGCCGATCACCGCCACCGAGCGGCTGCCACTGTCGATCAGCTGGCCGAACAGGATCGGTCCGGTGATCCCGCCGACGGCGGTGCCGACCGCGTAGAAGAACGCGATCGCCAGCGCACGCGTCTCCATCGGGAAGATCTCGCTCACGGTCAGGTACGCGGAGCTGGCTCCCGCCGAGGCGAGGAAGAAGCACACCATCAGCACGCCGATGAACAGCCATTCGTCGCCGATGTCGGAGACGAACAGCCAGCCCAGGATCGCGGCCACGATGGCGGAGCCGATATAGCACCCGGAGATCATCGGCTTGCGGCCAATGGTGTCGAAGAGCCGCCCGAGGAGCACCGGTCCGAGGAAGTTGCTGGCCGCCCAGATGATGATGAAGATCGGCACCGCGCCCGACGCCACCTGGTAGAACGTGCTGAGCAGGGTGCCGAGGTCGAACGTGAAGGCGTTGTAGATGAACGCCTGCCCGATGAACAGTGCCAGGCCGAGGATGGCCCGTCTGGGATAGGTCGTGAACGCCACCTTGGCGATCTCCCGGAACGGGATCGCCGTGCGTTGCCGGACGGTGAGGCTGTCCTCGGGTTCATCGAGCTGCTGACCGGTCTCGTCCTCGACCGCCTCCTCGATGTCGCGGACGATGCGTTCGGCCTCCTCCTCCTGGCCGTGGATGAACAGCCACCGCGGGCTCTCCGGCACATGCCGCCGGACGATCAGGATGACCAGGCCGAGGACGGCGCCGATGGCGAACGCGATGCGCCAGCCGACGTCCGCGGGCAGCAGCGCCTCGTTCAGGAGCACGATCGCGGCCGCCGCTCCGGCCGCCGCGCCGGCCCAGTAGCTGCCGTTGATGATCAGGTCGACCCGGCCGCGGACCCGGGCCGGGATCAGCTCGTCGATCGCGGAGTTGATCGCCGCGTACTCGCCGCCGATGCCGGAACCGGTGAAGAACCGGCACAGGTAGAAGTACCAGGGCGTCCACGCGAAGGCGGTCGCCACCGTGGCCGTCAGGTAGACCACCAAGGTGAGCAGGAACAGCTTCTTGCGGCCGAACCGGTCGGTCAACTGGCCGAAGAACAACGCGCCGGAGCAGGCGCCGGCGACGTAGAACGCGGCGGCGATGCCGATCTGGCCCGCGGAGATGTCGATGCCGCTGCCCGATTCGGTCAGCCGGGCGGCGACACTGCCGACCATGGTGACCTCGAGGCCGTCGAGGATCCACACCGCCCCGAGGCCGACGATCACCATCCAGTGGAACCTCGCCCACGGCAGCCGGTCCAACCGGGCCGGGATCTGAGTGGTGATCTTCCCCGTCTGGATGTCACTCATCGTGCGGCTCGCCCCAGCAGACCGCGGACCCCCGTCACAATGGCGGCAGCGCCTGCGGCACCCGCCAGTGCTGTGCCCGCCAGGGCGCTGGATGTGGCGAGGCGTCCCGGGGCAGCAGGACGCGCGCCGATCTCGTTCTCCGGGTGGGTGTCGCCCGGCCGGACCTGCCCGGTGCGGGCTGCGTTGAGCAGCTCGGCCAGGTGCACCGCCTCGCGGCCGGCCCGGTTCAACTCGTGGATCTGCGTACGGCAGGAGAACCCGTCGGCCAGCACTACGTCGGTCGTGTCGGCCTCACGTACCCGCGGGAGGAGTGCGCGTTCGGCGCACGCCTTGCTGACCTCGCCGTGCCCGGCCGTGAACCCGAAGTTGCCGGCCAGGCCGCAGCAACCGGACTGCAGCTGCTCGGCGTCCACCCCGGCCGCCGCCAGCAGCTTTGCGTCAGCGTCCCAGCCGATCACCGCGTGCTGGTGGCAGTGCACCTGCGCCATCGCCTGCAGCCGGGGGGAGTCGCCGAGCTGCGGTGGTTCCCAGCCGGGCGTGTGCTCGGTGAGCAGTTCGGCGAGAGTGAGCGCCTGGTCCGCAAGCCGTTCCACGTCGTGGTCACCGGTGAGGAGCTCGCCCGCGTCGCTGCGGAACACCGCGAGGCAGCTGGGCTCCAGCCCGACGACGTAGCCGCCGTCGCGGACGTGCTCGGCCAGTGCTCGGACGGTCCGCCCGAGCACTCGCTTGGCCACCTTGAGCTGGCCGGTGGAGATCCAGGTGAGCCCACAGCACAGCGGCTGCACCGGGATGGTGACCCGCCAGCCGGCCGACTCCAGCAGCTCAACCGCGGCCTTGCCGATGTGTGGGTCGAAGTGATTGGTGAACGTGTCCGGCCACAGCAGCACCGTGCCGCGGTCGCCGCCTCCCTGCCGGCCGCGCCGTCGCCACCACTGCTGCAGCGTCTCGGGCGCGAACAGCGGGATCTCTCGGGGCTCCAACCCGGCCAACGTGGTGCCGAGCGTACGCAGCCCCGGTGCTCGGCCGAGTGCGTTCACCGGCCCGGAGGCGTGCAGTCGCTCGACCAGCCGGGCCACCGCCGGCAGGTAGCCCAGCGCATAGTCCGCCCGCGGACGCAGGCGGCCCTCGTAGTGGTGGGCCAGGAACTCGGCCTTGTACGTGGCCATGTCCACGTCAGCGGGGCAGTCCGACTTGCAGCCCTTGCAGGCGAGGCAAAGATCCAGGGCCTCGCGGACCTCCGTGGAGCGCCAGCCGTCGGTGACCGGCCCGTCGCCGTGCCCGTTCATCATCTCGAACAGCAGCCGGGCACGGCCTCGGGTGGAGTGCTCCTCCTCGCCGGTCACCTGATAGGACGGGCACATCACGTGGTGGCTGTCGTTGCTGTGTTGTCGGCACCGGCCGACGCCGACGCAGCGGTTCGCGGCCTGCGCGAACGACCCGCCGTCGTGCGGGAACTGGAAGTACAGATCCTGCGGGTTCCACGGGGCCCAGTGGCCGCCGAGACGCAGGTTCTCGTCCAGCCGGTAGGGGCGGACGACCTTGCCGGGGTTCATCCTGTCTGCCGGATCGAAGATCGCCTTGAGCTCACCGAAGGCGCGTACCAGCTCCTCGCCGAACATCCTGGTCAGCAGTTCGCCGCGGCTCTGGCCGTCGCCGTGCTCGCCGGACAGCGAACCGCCGTAGGAGCAGACCAGATCCGCGGCCTGCTCCATGAACCGGCGGTAAGTCGCCACGCCCTCGGTGGTGTAGAGGTCGAACGGGATCCGGGTGTGCACACAGCCCTGGCCGAAGTGGCCGTACAGCGCCGGTCCGAAGTCGCTTTGGTAGCCGAACGTCTGGAACAGGCGGCGCAGGTCGCGTAGGTAGTCGCCGACCCGGTCCGGCGGGACCGCGGAATCCTCCCAGCCCTCGAAGGTGTCCGGCCGATGTGGCACGTGCGCGGTCGCGCCCAGCCCGGCCTCGCGCACCTCCCACAACTCGTCCTCCAGCTCGGGGCGGTCGAGGAAGGCCACCCGCGGGCTGTGCTCGCTGGTGTCGAGCGCCGTCAGCAGGCCCTCCGCGGCCGCCCGACACTCCTGCTTGTCGTTGGCGCCGAACTGCACCAGCAGGAAACCGGTGCCCTCCGGCAGCTCCTCGAGCGCCTCGGAGTTCATCTGCTTGATCTGCTCGTCGCGAATCAGGTAGCGGTCCACGCCTTCCAGTGCGACCGGGTGGTGCTCGACGATCTCCGGAACGGCGTCGCCGGCCCGGCAGATGTCGTCGAAGCCCAGCACGACCAGCGTGCGCTCGGACAGCACGGGAACGAGGTCCAGCTCCGCATGCAGGACCGTGACCAGCGTCGACTCGCTACCGACCAGCGCCCGGGCGACGTGGAAGCCCTGCTCGGGCAGCAACGAGTCCAGGTTGTAGCCCGACACGCGCCGCGGAATATCCGGGTAGCGCGCGCGGATCTGGTCGGCGTAGCGGTCCCGCAGTCGTCGCAGGCTCCGGTAGACATCGGCCCGCCGGTCGCCGCGCCGCTCGATCTCGCGGTAGGTCTCGTCGTCGGTGGCGCCGCAGGTGAACCGGGTACCGTCGTAGAGCAGGACGTCCAAGGTCGCGACGTTGTCCGACACCTTGCCGGTGCGCTGGGCGGTCGCCCCGCAGGAGTTGTTGCCGATCATGCCGCCCAACGTGCAGTTGGGGTGGGTGGCGGGCTCGGGGCCGTACCGCAGGTTGTGCTGCGCCAGTTGCCGATTCAGCTCATCCAGCACGATGCCGGGCTCGACGACACAGCGCCGGTTCTCGGCGTCCACCGACACCAGGCGGTTGCAGTACTTGGTCCAGTCCAGCACTACCGCCGTGTTCGTGCACTGCCCGGCGAGGCTGGTGCCACCGCCGCGAGAGAGCACCGGGACGTCGTGTCGTCGGCAGGCGGCGATGGCGGCTACCCCCGCGTCGACGGTCCGCGGGATCACCACGCCGATCGGGACCTGGCGGAAGTTGGAGGCATCTGTCGAGTACGCCGCGCGGGTGCCGGAGTCGAACCGGACCTCGCCGTCGACGGCGGCACGCAGATCCTCGACCAGCGAGTCGAAGCCTGCGTCGTCGGGCGGTGCGTGGTTACCGGGGGCGAGCCGAGCGGTCATGGTCGTCTCAACCTCCATCCTCGACGCGGTGCGCTTGCGAGCGCAGTACGGCGGCGCTGGCGGCCGACACCAGCGCCAGCCGGCGCTGCGACGGCGAGACCAGTGCCAGGGCGAGCATGCTGCTCAGGTGCAGCAGGTCGACCATCCGGACGACGCGGGCCGCCACGGCCCCACCGCAGAGCAGCGCAGGGACCTCCATCAGGTGCCGGACGCCGAGTGCAGTGGCCGCGCGGACCTCGCCACCGGTGGCGTGGCGATCTGCGACCAGGCCCACCGTGCTGCGCGGGGCGAGCACGAGCAGCAGCCCAGTGGCGAGTCGGGCCGTCACACCTGCCGGTGGCCTCATCGCAGCATCCGTCGGGCGGCCAGCCCGGCGACCGTCGCCAGCGTCCCCGCCGCCAACGCCGTGAGCCCGTGGTGCTGGGATGCCCACAGTTGGTAGCTGCGGTCCTTGGCGATGTCGTCGAAGATCCCGCGCGGGCCGTAGTCCTCGCCGTCCGGGCCGTCCGCGGGGTGGAACAGGTTGGCACGCTGGTCGGTTGGTTTGGCCTCGGCGGTCTGCTGACTCGAGAAGCCGGTACGCGCCAGATAGCGGTCGAGGATTCCCGGCGCGATCGCGTTGGCGGCCAGGGTCAACGCGGTGCTGCCACCGACCCAGTACTCGCGGCGTTGCGGGTGGCTGGCGGCATGGAACACCGCGTCGGCCGCGACCTCAGGCTGGTAGACCGGCGGCACCGGCTGGGCCTGGTTCGGCAGCTTCGACAGCACCCAGGAGAACTGCGGGGTGTTGACCCCTGGCATCTGCACCATCGTGACGTGCACGTTGCTCTTCTCGTGGAGCAGTTCGCAGCGCAGCGCCTCGTGGAAGCCCTGGATGGCGTGCTTGGCGCCGCAGTAGGCGCTCTGCAACGGAATGCCCCTGTAGGCAAGGGCGGATCCGACTTGGACGATGGTTCCGCGGTCACGTGGTTTCATCCGGTTCAGCGCGGCCCGGGTCCCGTACACATAGCCCAGGTAGGTCACCTCGGTGACCCGCTTGTACTCCCGCGGCTCGATCTGTTCGAACGGTGCGAACACCGACGTGAACGCGACGTTCACCCACACATCGATCGGCCCGAGTTCGTCCTCC
Organism: uncultured Nocardioidaceae bacterium; assembly: GCA_964571285.1. Lineage (GTDB taxonomy): Bacteria > Actinomycetota > Actinomycetes > Propionibacteriales > Nocardioidaceae > CAZNCE01. The sequence goes on from CAZNCE010000002.1 coordinate 70,081, forward strand.
ACGCGGGCGGCGGCCTGTTCGACCTGCTCCGGGTCGGCGACGTCGACCGGCACGACCATCGGTTCGCCGCCGGCCTGCTTGACATCCGCTGCGGCGCCGTCCAGGCCACGCTCCCCACGCGCCAGCAATGCCACCCGGTCGCCGTTCCCGCCGAATGCGATGGCGCTAGCACGCCCGATCCCACCACTGGCACCGGTGACGACGACGACTCGGGACACGGAGCGTTCGGAATCAGCCACGTTGGTCGGGTACCCGCTGCCTCGGCGGCTAATCGTGCCGGTCGCTGGACACGGAACGGCACGGTGTCGTGACAGGGGATGCGGGAATGGCGGACCATGACCGTGCCGTCCCAGGCACGCATCATCCGCTAGGTGATAGGACATGCAGATGAGACTCACTCGCTGGCTCGGAGCCTCCTCGGCAGCCGCGGTCGCCGCGGTCGCCGCCCACGACCTGGTCCAGAAGAAGCACGCGCTGATGCGCAACTTCCCATTGATCGCCCATCTGCGCTACGTGCTGGAGGCAGTAGGACCAGAGCTCCGCCAATACATCGTCACCGGCAACGACGAGGAGCGGCCGTTCAGCCGCGACCAGCGCCGCTGGGTGTACGCGTCGGCGAAGCTGCAGAACAACTACTTCGGGTTCGGCACCGACAACGACATGGAGAACCTGTCCGGCTACCCGATCATCAAGCACCGCACGTTCTCCGACGTGTTCCCGGCAACCCAGGCCCGGGCCGGGGAGAAGACACCGCTGCCCTCAGCCAAGGTGTTGGGCGCCGCGCGGGGCCGGGCCAAGGCATTCCGTCCGAGCTCGGTCGTGAACGTGTCGGGGATGAGCTTCGGGTCGCTGTCCGCGAACGCCATCACCGCCTTGAACAAGGGCGCCGCGCTGGCGCACTGCCTGCACAACACCGGCGAGGGCAGCATCTCGCCGCACCACCTGCACGGCGCGGACCTGATCTGGCAGATCGGCACCAGCTACTTCGGCTGCCGCGACCACGACGGGAACTTCGACCTCGCCATGCTCAAGGACCGGGCTGAGTCCACGCCGGTGCGCGCGCTGGAGGTCAAGCTCAGCCAAGGCGCCAAGCCCGGACTGGGTGGGCTGTTGCCCGGGGTCAAGGTGACGCCTGAGATCGCCGAGATCCGCGGCATCCGCGAGGGTCGTGACTGCGCCAGCCCGTCTCGGCACACCGAGTTCAGCGACGTCGACAGCATGCTGGACTGGGTCGAGCTGCTGGCCGCGGAAACCGGGCTGCCGGTCGGCATCAAGTCGGCCGTCGGCAACCGCCGGTTCTGGGAGCGACTCGTACGGGCGATGGCCAACGAGGACCGTGGCGTCGACTTCATCACGATCGACGGCGGCGAGGGCGGCACCGGGGCCGCCCCGCTCACGTTCAGTGACTCGGTCTCCCTGCCGTTCCGGGTCGGCTTCAGTCAGGTGTACAAGATGTTCGCCGAAGCCGGGCTGACCGACCGGGTGACCTTCATCGGATCGGCCAAGCTCGGCCTGCCGGACAACGCGATGGTGGCTTTCGCCCTTGGCTGCGACATGGTCAACGTTGCCCGGGAGGCGATGCTGGCCATCGGCTGCATCCAGGCGCAGAAGTGCCACACCGACCGGTGTCCGACGGGCGTGGCCACGCAGGACAAGTGGCTGCAGCGCGGGCTTGACCCGGAGTCGAAGAGTGTGCGGTTCGCCAACTACGTCGCCACGCTGCGCCGGGACCTACTGAAGGTGTCGGAGGCCTGTGGCGTGCTACACCCCGGGCTGATGACCGTGGACGACATCGACCTGATGTACGGCAACGAGCGGTCGGTGCCGCTGCGCGAGGTGTTCGGCTACCTGCCCGGCTGGGGTCTGCCGTCGAAGGCCGACCAGGCGGAGATCTCGGCGATCATGCAGGGCCTGACACCGGCTGACGGGTGGCAGCTCGACGAGGAACCGGCACCGGAGCGGCATCACTGGCGGGGCGCGGTCCGGCCGTCCCTGTGACGGCGATGTCGAAACCAGCGAGGTGCGGATGAGGAGATGCCGATGACCGACCACCAGGCGCGGCCGCCGAGCGGCGACCAGCACATCATCGCCTTCGAGGACCAGACCGCCACGATCGTCGAGGTGGGCGGCGGCGTCCGCACGTACTCCCACGGCGACCGCGACGTGCTGCACCCCTACGACCTCGACGCCGTCTGCGACGGGGCGCACGGGGCACCGCTGATCCCGTGGCCGAACCGGCTCGCCGACGGCAGGTACAGCTTCGACGGCGAGGACTTCCAGGTGCCGCTCACCGAGCCGGAGCAGGGCAACGCGATCCATGGCTTCTTGCGCTGGCGGCCCTGGCGCGGGGAGCAGCGCGACGACAACTGCGTCGTGATGACCACCAGCATCCATCCGATGAAGGGGTATCCCTTCGACGTCGAGGTGTCGGTGGAGTACACCCTCGGCACCGACGGCCTGCGCGTGGCCACCACCGCCACGAACCGCGGCGACCGCCCGTGCCCGTACGGCGCCGGCCAGCACCCGTACCTGTCGCCGGGGAGCGGCACCCTCGACGCCTGCCAGATGCAGGTCACCGCCGACACCCGCGTGGACACCGGAGAGCGGCAGCTGCCGTCGGGCCTGGTCGCGGTGGAGGGCACCGAGTACGACCTCCGCGAGCCCCGGCCACTGGGGTCGCTGGCGCTGGACTATGCGTTCACCGACCTGCTCCGCGACGCCGACGGCCGGGCCTGGATCCGGCTGACCGGGCCGGACGGCCGGACCGCCGGGTTGTGGGTGGACGAGTCGTACCACTTGCTGCAGGTGTACTCCGCAGACACGCTGGCCGGCGACCGGCGGCGGGCCGGGCTGGGCGCGGAGCCGATGACGCTGCCGCCGAACGGGTTCGCCACCGGGGAGCGGGTGATCCGCCTGGAGCCGGGCGAGTCGGTCACCACCACCTGGGGCGCCGTGCTCTCCTGACCGGTCCCTCCGGCCAGCTATCTCACCGCGCCACCCGTGCGCACTCCGCGCCGAGGCTGCGCTTGGGTATGCGG
>CAZNCE010000003.1:0-29044 GCA_964571285.1 uncultured Nocardioidaceae bacterium
CCCGTCGCCCAGCGCCCGCACCCACACGAGTTCGAGCTCTACTACGACATCTAGGCCGAGGGTTTTCACCCTCTGTCAGTAGTTGCCGAAAACGGCCCCTGACCTGCACAAACGTCTTTCGACGTCTGTCAGCGTCAGGGGCCGTTTTTCGTTGTCGTGCGTACCCAGTGCACCCCCAAACGCTCTTCCACGGAGGAAGGTGCGGGGGGCGCGCACTCAGTGGGTGTAGCACTCTCCATCCACTCCCCCGACGAGCTCGTCGCGGTCATCCCAGCAGCGCACGTCGGCCAGGTTTTCCACAGGCGCGGCTCGTTGACGCCGGGAAGTGTCGGTGGCAACTCGTACCCTGATTGAGCAGGAGGAGCGTCCATAACCCGTTCTCGGGGAGGGGTGGAACAAGAGCGACGGTGACGAGCGGATGAAGATCGACAAAAGTGCCCACATCGGGGATGCAGGAATCGCGCTGATTCACACACGGGTCAGCGCGATGGGCCACGTCTGGCGCGAACTCGGTATGGACGCCGGCATCGACGGCTCGATCGAGCTGCGCGATCCGAAGACTGGCGTCGTCAGCGGACGCCACCTCCTCGTGCAGAGCAAGGCCAGCGACCGCGACTTCCCCGGCGAGAGCACGACCAAGTTCCACTACATCTGCGACGACCGGCACGTCGAGTACTGGATGCAGTCCGACCAGCCCGTCATCTTGATCTGCTCCCCCCACCCGAAAACGCAGGAAGCCTGGTGGGTGCATGTCCAGGACTACTTCAGCGACCCCGCCCGTCGCGCCGCCTGCCGCGTCGACTTCGACAAGGCCACGATGGCGTTCGACGACGACATCACCGACCGCCTCTTCGCCGTGGCAGATCCCCACGGCCGCGCGCACACCCCTATGGCCGAGCCGCGGCCCGAGACCTTGGTCTCCAACCTTCTGCCCGTCGAGATCCCGCAGATGTACTGGTCGTACGCTACCCGGCTTACCCGGCCGAGGGATGTCGAACTCCTCCAGAGAGAGCGGGCTGGCAGGGCGGGAGGACTTCATCCTGAGCGACGGCCGCTTGCTGACCTGGGCTCCGGTCGAAGGCACCTCGCTCGCACGGGCCGTCCAGGGAAGCGGCACCATCGAGGCGACCGGCGAGCTGCTCGCCAGGGGTGAGGATGGCCAGCGCCGCCTGATCTGGCTGCTCAACGCTGCCCTGCGCCACGACGTGCGCGAGGAGTGTCAGTGGCACCGGAAGCGGAACCTGCTCTACTTCCGTGCTACCGACGACTTGAAGGCCCGGCACGTCAACACAAGCGGCACGAACTGGCGCACCGTTTTCAAGGGATATCCCAAGAAGACCGACCCGACGCAGGTCAGCTTCTATCGGCACGCAGGGCTGCGCTGGCAGTTCATGTACTTCGACGGAGAGTGGGTCTGCGCGCTCACGCCGGACTACTTCTTCTCCTACGACGGCCACAAGGAGTCGCGGTTCACGGCCAGCCTGCTCGGCAAGATCAAGCGCCTGGAGCGCAATCCGGCTGTGCGAAGCGAGACGCGGATGTGGGCGACTTACCTGCGGGCGGAGCCGACCCTGCTCGACCAGCGCGAGCGTCTGCTGGACTTCGGCAACCTGCTGACGTTTGCCGTTGACCTCGGGATCGACGATGCGGCGTGGCGCAAGGTTGCCGACCAGCCCGATGGAGACGCCGAGGTCGAATCGTTCCTGGAGGAGTCGGCATGAAGATCGCCGTTCTGGGGGAGCCCGACCTCGAGTTCGGCGGCGGGGCTCGCCATATCGATCCCCGAACCGGCATCCGCAACTACGGTCCAGCTGACGCCACCGACACCCGCGTGCGGACCATCCGTGCCGCCATTGTGGGCACCAAGGAATCGATCGAGGGTGTCCGTGCCTGGCTGGATCGCTGCCGCGGGCCGATCGAAGCCAAGCAAAGCCACCTCACTCACCTGTACCTCCCCTTCCCAGGCTTCGACACCTCTGTCGGCTTCCGGTCGACGCTGGTCATCGACAGCCGCTTGGAGCGGAGGATCGACAAGCGTGCGCTCGCGAAGTTGGCCGGACTCAAGCCAGGCGATGCGATCACGCAGGCGGTCGAGCTGTACGACGCCGAACTGCAGGCGCTCAACGAGGAGGCGCAGTGCGACGTCGTCATCGTCTGCCGCCCCGACGACATCCCAGAGCATGAGGAACCCGTCGAGGATCCAGAGCGGCCTTGGAAGGAGCCGAAGCGCAACTCGCTGGGCTTCGACTTCCACGAGCTGCTCAAGGCCCGGTCCCTGCGCACCTCGCGTCCCATCCAGCTGATCCGACGCGAGACCTGGGATCCGTCGTTCAAGCCGAAGCAGCGGGAGGATCGCCGTCCCCAGCAGGACGAGGCGACGCGGGCCTGGAATCTGCACACGGCGCTCTACTACAAGGCCGGCGGCGTGCCGTGGCGGATGACCCGTGACTCGACGGATCTGACGAACTGCTTCGTCGGCGTCTCGTTTTACCGGTCCACGGACAACGAGACTTTGCAGACGGCCGTGGCGCAGATCTTCAACGAGCGCGGTGACGGTGTCATAGTCCGTGGCGCCCAAGCGACTCAGTCCAAGGGTGACCGTCAGCCGCACCTGTCGGGCGACGACGCCAAGGATCTCCTGGAACAATCGCTGGCCCGGTACCGCAGCGAGCACCGGACGATGCCTGCCCGCGTCATGCTGCACAAGACGTCGTCGTTCACGCCCGAGGAGTTGGAGGGATTCCGCGACGCCGCCGAGGCCGAGCACCTAGACCAGCTGGAGCTCGTCTGGATCCCCCGCAGCGAGCCGACCCGGCTGTTCCGCCAGGGTGACCAGCCGCCGCTGCGCGGCACGTTGCTGTCGCTCAACGACCAGCGGCACGTTCTCTACACCCGCGGCGCGGTGCCGTTCTACAAGACCTATCCGGGGATGTACGTGCCCAACGCGTTGCCGTTCAGGATGATCGACGTCGACTCCAGTCCCGAGCAGATTGCCTCGGAGCTGCTGTCGCTCTCGAAGATGAACTGGAATGCCACACAGCTCGACGGCAAGTGGCCGATCACCGTGCGCACCGCCGATTCCATCGGCAGCATCCTGAAGCACCTCGGCGAGAACGATCACCCGGCTCCACGCTACGCCTTCTACATGTAGGCGAACATCCTGCGGACCCTTCGTGGATCCACCTCGCTGCCCTGGCCGAGGTCGCGGCTGGATCTGAGATCGAGGGGCCCGAGCCGGCCGAACGCGCGACTAGACGCGAATGCCGAGGAGCCCGCCTGTCGTGTCGGCGTCGGTCAACGCAAGCACAATGAACTTCGAGATGTCGATCGCGCGCTGCGAGCTCGTCTGAGGGAAGGTCATCCGAGTTGATGGTCAGGATGTACTGGAACCCATTGCCGTCCGCTGATCGGAGCGCACGGCTGATTGCTGCCGACTTCTGACGCTCGCCCACACCGTCGAAAATGACGCTGTCGTGGCCCATAAGTCCGGTGCCCGACCAGCCTAGTCCAGGGTTCCGGCACGACGGGACAGCCGGGTCGGCACGTCGGAATGGTCGTCATGCCAGTTCGTAGAGTGTGCCATGTTTGCTGGCCATCGTCGACTCGACGGACTCAGCGAGGGCTGAGTCGCGGACGAGGAGGCCAAACTCGACGTTGCGGTTCTCTGCGCTGAAGGAAAAGTTGGCGCTGGTGAGCAGGAGAACCTCGTGGTCGATGATTGTGAACTTAGCGTGACTGACCACGCGCTTGCCGCTAGGTAACTCGGCCGATTGGTAGACGGTCGCCCTCGGAAGCTGGGCTTTGACCTTCGCCGCGTCGGCCTTGTCGCCATCGACGTACACGGTGACGACGACGCCGGGCTGCTCGGATGCTTCTTTGAGCACGGCCCACATTTGCGAGGTCTGCTCGAAGTTGTAGGTGGCGCAGACGACGGACTGTCGGGCGGCTCGGACGAGTCGGTGGAACTCGCCGGTGAGGTGGCCGACCTTCGCTTCGTTACCGGGCATGGTCCACACGGGCGTGAGGTCGCGGTTCAGCGCCTTGGCACCGGCGATGGCTCGCAGAACCCCGCTGGCACGGGCCCAGTCCTCGTGACTTAACCCGGCTTCGGTGAGCAACTTCTTGGCCTCTCCTCGACGTGCGGCGTTGACGACGGTGAGTGCCGTGATCGTGTGTTGGCCAGCTGTGAACCGGGCTGCGAGGGCTTCGGCCTCGCTTGCGGTCAGGAACTTCCCGAGTGACGCGAAGGGGTCAGAGGGCATCCGGGCTCCCGAAGAACCCAGGCACGGTCTCGCCCGTGGCTGTCGGGAGGTTGAGCAAGAACCGCCGGTCGAGGAACCTGTTGGCCTTCTCACACGAGGTCTCCGACGCGAATGAGCAGCAGTGGCAGGCGGCGCCGTGCAGGAAGTCCTCCGGGTCGCTCGGTGTCCGGGTGGCACACACCGGGTCGGACGAGCAGCGGGAAGCACGGCGCAATGCACTCACGACGAGTCCATGGAGGCGCTCGGGCTCGGATAGGGCCACGAGACCGCCTAGGGTGCCTTCGCTGTCGGACGCCGTGGTGCAGATCAGCAGGCCTGCGGCGGCTTCGCGCTGAGGCGTCCTAGTCCATCCATATATGCGTTCGGTGAGGCTGGCTGCGCCGTAGCCGCTTGACATCGCCATCTCCCGGATGAGCGCGTGCGAGAGAGTGTGAAGAAGCCAGTACCGTGGTGCCGGAAGCCGCAGGTCGGGATCGATGTTCTTTGCGGTCTCGGAGAAGCGGCGCTCGAAGTTGCGACGGTGGGCCGAACGGTGCGCTTCCCACAGGGGCGTCGGCAGGATCGACTGCTCCCAGGCCGTGACAGCGTTGAGGTCGAGTTGGAGGAAGATTCCTTCGCCTCGGTCTTCGGTCGCTGGGACCCAGGTCGGTTTGCCGTTGCGGGTGAGCTTCACCAGGCGGCTGACGAGGTCGTTGACGCGGTCCATCTCGTCGAGGCGGGTGAAGCCGAGGACGGCGTTGACTTTCTTCATCTTGTTCACCGCGACGACGCGGCTGATCTTCGGATGGAGATCGGGGTCGCGCTGCATCTCGGTGACCATGAGGCCGCTGGAGTTCTGCTGCTGTGGAAACAGCGCGGGCTTCTGGAGGTAGCGCCATTCGGGAACGAGCAGGTCGACGGGGTCCCACGCGGCGAGCTTCTCTTGTCGCTCCTCCTCGGAATCGGCGGGTGCGAGGACATCGGCCACTGCGGCGGCGACGTCGTCATCGGTGAAACCGTCGAGGTCGATGTTCTTCGCCCCGGCCAGTGCCTGGATCACGTCGATTTGGTTGCCGAACTGCTTGACCTGCTCGACCCCGAGTTCGACGCGGAGGCGGTCTGCAAGGGCCTCTTTCTCCTCTGCGTCCGTTCGGGGCATGACAATGATCGACTGTGTGGAGGCGAACCAGAGGTTCGAAGCGCCCATCATGATCAGCGCCGGGTGGGCATCGCAGCCGTTGTCAAAGGCGTTCAGGTGGGGGTGGCGCCCACGGCATTTCTGCGGGATCTTCTCGCGGCCGATTGAGCCCTGGGCTTCGGCCATGCCGCGGGTCTGACCGCACGATGCGCAGGCGATGATCGAACCGACGCTCTTGCCGACGTTGGCATCCTTCATCTTCAGGTCTGGCAGCTCTGCCTTGGGGCACTTCTTGCCCCGGTGGACCCACAGCGAGTACGGGAACTCATCGAGGTGCCCGTTGGTGCAGGTCAGCAGGTGTTGAGCAGGGACTGCGGGACTGCCCGACTTCTTGTTCGAGTTCCCTCCACGGCCAGGACAGTTCTTATGGGTGAATTGGGCCAGGTCGGGACGGAATGGGTGGGTGTTGGTGTAGTGGAAGCGAGACAGAGGGCCCAGGTAGTCACAACCCGTGCAACGGAACCACTGCGGGAACACGCGACTGGGAATGCCGAGGTCCGAGCCTTCGCTGGACATGCCCATTCGCTTCGGTTGCCACGGGAAAGGCCTCAGTGCATCGACCTGGCGGCCGAGATGAAGTCGGACGACCTTGAGCAGGCGCGGCTCCAAGATGCTAGGAACATGATCGCGGCGCTTCCAGATCGCGTCCCAGTCGTCGAGGCCGGCGGGCATGATCGAGAAGTTGGGCAAGTCCATGATCGCGCCGGGCCCGTAGGTGTAAAGGAGCGACGAGGGGCGGGCAGAGCCAACCTTGGCGCGGTTCTTAACCACGCCCGTTTCGGCGTCGCCAAGTGGGTCGAGCAACTCGTGCTCATCGTGAAGCATGTCTCCGCCGGTCTCGGGTAGCAGGTCAGTCATCAGTCCTCCTCCCCGACCGGGAGAGCCCAGTCGGCAACGCCGTCGGGGGTGCGTGCGAAAAGTCGATCCGGCACCGGGCTGACCAGCAGGTTGATCTCGGGCTGGACCTCGCGCATCGAGTTGGCGATCACGAATGGTGCTTCCATCGAGCCGCCGACGGAAGCTTTGGCATTCTCGGGGCTGATGATGAGCGGAAGGTACTTCCCGCCTTCTCCGGTTCGTTCGTAGACGAGTGTCTTGTGCATGTCTGCGGCCCGCTTGGCGCGTTCTGTCCAGCGGTCGAGGCGGTTGACGAGCAGGTCGTTGGCTCGCTTCACTGCGGCTTCTCCCGTCGGCCCGGTGCCAGCAGCGGCCGCCATACGCTTCTTCAGCCGGTCGATGATGCCTGCGACTGCGTCGTGCTCGCTCTTGATTCTCCCAGCCTCGCGCTCCGGAGAGAGCCCGCTTGGGACGACAGCCTGAAGCACACGCGCCGCGCTCACCAGGACGCCGTCAATGCCGCGCTCCAAGGAGGTCGGCGAGTACGGCGTGACTGAGAGCGCTTCGACCTGGGCGTAGAACGTCTCGTGGTAGTGCTTGAACTGCTCGAAGTGGGCGAGGTCGCGCGGACGAGCCCAGTTGCCCAGCGATACCACCAGACCCGGCCGAGCAGATGGGTCACGGCCGACACGGGACGATGCCTGGATGTATTCGGCGGTGTTCTTGGGCTGGCCGACGACGAGCATGAGCCCGAGGCGCTGGACGTCGACGCCGACCTGCAACATCGAGGTTGCCAGCACGACGTCGAAGGGCGAGTTCTTCCGGGATGTGGTCTTCTTGCCAGCGCGCGCATCAGCGATGCGCGCCAGGGTTGCCGCCGTCGTGTCGTAGTCGGGGTCGAACTCTAGCCCGAGGTGGTCGAGCGTCTGGCCAATCTCCGATGAGGCGATGCGGGAAGTCAACTCACCGACGTTGAGCAGGCCGAACGACGTGCCCCATCGGCGCGGGAAACCGGAGTCCTTTCGCGGGCGGCTGACCCGGCTCTGGACGTCGTCGGCGACGTACCGGGCCATGCCAGCAAGCTCGCGGGTGGCGTTGAAGTAGCCGACCAGGGTCATGTACGGGTCGGCAGCGGCCCCAGCCTTGTCGAGCAACAACTGACCAGCAGACAACAGCACCTCGGCGACGCGAATTTCAGCGCTCGAGAGTCGAACTCCCTGCGCGCTCACACCGATGTAGCGGCGGCCTGGGTTGGCGTCGTCGATGGGGACTTCTTGGGAGAAGAAGGTGTCAGCGACGTCGAGCACCTGTGGCGGGAAGATGTCGACCTGCCGACCGTAGAGTGCGCGCACCTGCTCTTGGGCGTTGCGCACCGTTGCTGTCGCGGCAACGATCAGAGGCTTCACCGGCGCACCGTCGGGCGTCTCCCACGAGCACAACGTCTCCACGGTGACCTCGAAGAGGCCGACCGCGGTGCCGAGTGCTCCGGTGATGAGGTGCAACTCGTCCTGGATGATGAGGTCCGGCGGGCGAAGCCGGCCAACCGGCGCAACGGTCGCCCCTGGCATACCGTCCCTCGCCGGATGCGATCCGACCTGGCACGCCGCGTAGTCCGGATGGACGTAACCATGTCGCCCGCACCGCCGACTGACATACCCAAACAGTGCGGCCGCTTCGCCTTCACGCGCGAGTCGGGCAAACTTATCGACGGTGGCGATGACGAACGCAGGTGCGAGGCGGTAGATCTCCTCGTCCACAGTCAGGACCGGCAGGCCCTCGCTCACGGCTCCGCCCTTCGAGAACGGGCAGCGGGCCAACTCGTCTCCACAGTGAACGAAGACTCTGCGGTAATTCGCGTCCGCTTTGACCTGTGCGCCGGTGATCGGCGTGCCGCACCACGGGCAGCGCTGAATCTGGAGAACGGTCAGGCGATGCCCGTAACCCTCGTTCGCCTTCTTGAGTTGCTCGTCGGCTTCCTCGAACCGCTTCGGGCTGACGTCGGTTCCGACCCACAAGCCGATGCGGAAGGGCTCGGTGCCCCAGGTCTCCTCGTCATCAAGGCGGGCGAGTTCGGCGGCGCACACCAGCGCAGTCGCACGCTGGAACTGTTGTGCGGTGAGCAGGCGGAGCGTGTAGCGCATGAGGACTGCGACGCCGTCGCGGCCGTCGAGCGGTCCATCGGCAGACTCGACGACCCCCTGGCGTCGTCGGATCGCGAACGTATACGCGGCGAGTCCAAGGTATGCCTCAGTCTTGCCACCACCAGTCGGGAAGAACAGCAACTCAACCTTCGACTGGTGATCGGAACTGCGAATCGGAGCCGCCGGGTCGGTCAACGCGCCGAGCTGCATCAAGATGAACGCGAGCTGGAACGGACGCCATGACGCAGCGATCGCGCCGCGGACCGCGACGAAGTCCTGAGCCGCCTCAATCGAGAGGGTCGAGTCGGCAGCGCGCGCAGCGGCAACCTGCGAGGCGATTCGCTGGTCGCGCATCACTCGGTTCATGAACTGGAAGCAGCGCAGCGCTTCAGGGTCCGTAGCGACGTGCTCCAATCCCGCAGCGAGTCGCTCGTGCGCCTCGCGCGCTTCCCACAGAGCCACTTCAGCGGTCTCCTGGAGGTGACTCGGTAGCGCGGCCGCCTCAGCCTCTTGGTCGTCGAGCCATGCGCCGTACCCATCAACCAGCGGAGCGAGGCCCGACCGCAGTTCATCTGCCGTGACTGAAGACAAGGCGTCCATCGACAGCGTCGCGTCATCGACCGACCGCGCCCTCGTCTGGGGAGTCTCTCCGATGGGCAGCCACGTCGTCTCGACGGAGGTCGCTCGACGCGAACCGTTTCTTACCGTCCAATCAGCCGAGCAGGTGCGCCCGATGGCGAACTCAAGGCGGTTGCGGTACTGGATGTTGAGACGCTTGACCTCCTCATCGTTCTCCGGCCAGTCCTGCTCCATCACGTCCTGCACAGGCAGGAACACCTCGGCACCACCGGCGTCTACGAGCAGTTTGGTTTGGAACATCCACATGCTCAACGGGATCGGCATAGGCGTCTCGCGGTCGTTGCACAGCGCGATCTCCACCAGCACGCGATCGTGCTTCGGGTCGTCGTAGCGATCGACCCGAAGCACGATCGATTCCCTCAGAGCGACCGTTACGGTCTGACCGGGAGCGAGGTCAGCGAGGCGGATAGTGCGGGTCTCCTCGACTGGGGTGCGCTGATACTCACGCACGGGACGGCCGGCCTTGGTGACCTTGTCGGTCTCGACTGTCTCGTACGTGCCCCACGAGGCGACGACACGGAACGCTTCGAGGTCAGCGGGCACCTGGAACCGCAACCCCATCGATGCGGGGATCATCAGGCCCTGCTTCGGAGCGCGGTCCTCGACGTCGTCATCCTCGGAATCCGCCTCGGTGTCGTCGGCGGCATAGGCCGGGACGCCACGACCATCGGCTACGCCGTCGCTGTCTGCGCGAACCTCGACTAGGTCACCGCCGTCGGTGTCGTCCGGCGCCGCCGTAACTGGGCCGACCAACTTGACGGGCGCGATGTGGCCCACGAGGTACTGCGACCGAGGACTGAACGGAAGCGTCTCCTCCGGCCCGTGGATCGGCCCCAGCAACTCGCGCTGAAGGATGTCGACAAGGTTCTCGCGCACCGCGTACGACGAACCATCCAACTCATAGTTCAACTCGTACGACGCCTGCGGCCCAGCCGCCTCAGTGGTTACCTCTGTCACAAGGCTCAAGTCTGCCGTAGGCCTCCGACAGATTTGGCAGAGACTTACACATCCACGGTTGGCGCCTGTTTCCATCGCAACAGGACCCGATCGCTGTCCAAGTATCGGCCGACGACACCTCGGCGGACGCGGAGGCTTTCCAACTGGGTCAGCAGGATCTCGCGACGAGCCTCGTCGCTCGTCCCAGCGGCAGCCCAATGTGCCTCAACCGTCGACCCGCCGAGCGGCTCGCTCCCGCGTTCGGTGAGTAGGCGGTCGATGAGATACGGATCCAATGCCGACCGACTCATGGTCTGACGGCATGACGGGCAGTATAGAACGGGCCTCTTCTGGTTGGTACCCCGGCAAAGGAAGACGTCGCAGTCATCGCAGTGGACGACGCGCGAGAGGAACGGGCTCGCGATCACTGCGCTTGCGGGCCTGCGGCGTGCTGCGCGCGTCCAGAAGCTTCTGGAGCACAGTGAACTCCTCAACGGTGATGACGGCGAGGGCCCCGTTCACGACAGGCTCGCCATCATCGTCGCGGAACACCGCAAAGGGGTCAGCGCGTTTCGCGCTCTTCGGACGGCCCGGATTGTGCGGCGTCATACCTGCAAGGACCGGGTTACGAAGGATGCCATCCACAGTCTGGCGGTTCCACGAGGTCGCACCCGACTTGCGGCGAGCCATGGAGCCCGCGGGCAGCGGGGCACCTTCTGCCGTGAGCCAGGTGGTGATCGCGTTGACGGTCGCGCCGTCGAGTGCTCGACGGACGATCTCGGTAAGCCAAGGTTGACGAGCAGGGTCCTTGACCAGCACCCATCCTGGACCGTGAGGGTTCTCCGCTGACGCGTAGCCATACGGAATACCACCGCCTGCCCATCGTCCGTCCTTCAGGAGTTGCACTCGCGCGGCACGGACTCGGGCGCGGATCGCCTCAGCCTCCATCTCGCCGAAGACTGCAAGCATGACCGCGAATGCACGGCCCTGTGGACTGGTCATATCAATGGGGTCTTCGACGGCGACGAGTCCGGCTCCCCTCTTCTGGAGTGCTTCATCGGCGTGGAGGAAGTCGAGGACTCGTCGCGCGAGACGGTCGACCTTCCATATGACGACCGCGTCAAAATCAGACGCGGCGAGCAGCGTAGCCCATCCCTTGCGGTGCTCCGGACGGTTCGCGGTAGCCGAGACACCGTCGTCGATGAACTCGCCCACCACCTCCCATCCTCGTGCCTCGGCATACCGGCGACAGGACTGAAGTTGGCGAGCGATCGAGACGGACTCCTCCTTGGTGACGCTGAGCCGCGCATAGAGCACGCAGCGCCGTTCTTGTTGTGTGTTCATGGGCTTCAGCCCACCGGTGAGCAGTCAGCTGTCCTATGCCGAGGTGCCACGTCGCTGTTGCAGGCGAAGGGGACGCTTGGGCTTATCGCGACGAACACAGTCGCTCAGGGCGACACGCGGGAGGTCGGTCTGGACGCGATGGTCGCGGACGGATTCACGATCACGCGGTCCATTCAGTCCCGCCCCTGGCCCGCTGCTAGCGCGAACCTAGAGTACGCAGCAGTCTGGGGAACCACCGGCCAAGTGGCCGACGAGGTTCCCCGGGTCTGTGACGACATCGAAGTACGCCGGATCAGCACCCTTCTCGAACCGGCCGGACGAATCGAGGGGATGCCAACCAAGCTCACAGAGAACGCGGGTGTTGCCTTCATTGGCTGCTACGTGCTGGGGATGGGCTTCGTCATCGAGGAATCCGAAGCGCAAGAGTGGATTGCCGCCGATGCGCGCAACGCTGAGGTTCTCTTTCCCTACCTCAACGGTGAGGACCTTAACTCGAACCCCGATGCCAGCCCCTCGCGCTGGGTCATCGACTTCAACGATCGACCGGAGGAGGAGGCGCGGTCGTATGCAACTCCGTTCCAGCGTCTCCTTGAGCGCGTCAAAGACGAGCGCATGAAAAACAATCGGAAAGTCTATCGCGACTACTGGTGGCAATACGCAGAGAAGCGGCCCGCCATGCGGAAGGCAATTGCGCCGTTGTCTGAAGTGCTGGTCATCGCACTTGTCAGCAAGACCGTGATGCCCCTTCGCGTTCCAGCCAGCCAGGTGTTCAGCCACGCGCTCGGTGTCTTCGCCACTGATGACTACGGTGACCAAGCAGTGTTGTCATCAAGCCTCCACCAGCTTTGGGCAATCACCTACGGGTCAGGTATGAGGAACGACCCGCGATACACGCCGTCCGACGTCTTCGAGACGTTCCCACGCCCGTCCGCCTCGGAGTCGTTGGAAGAGATCGGTCGCACGCTCGACGAGGAACGTCGCAAGGTCATGCGTCGACGCGAACTTGGACTCACGCGCCTCTACAACTTGGTGAATGACCGAGAGCTGCCTTCGTCCTCAGACCATGATGTCTCCAGAATCCGCTCGATTCACGTTGAGTTGGACCGAGTCGTCATGGACGCATATGGGTGGTCCGATCTCGAACTCGATCATGGCTTCTACAGCCACCGGAGGATGGAGCGGTGGACCGTGAGCCCATCCGCGCGAGTCGAGATTCTGGATCGACTGCTCGACGAGAATCACCGCCGTGCGGCCATCACAGCAGCAAACGCGAGGGCACGCCCGCATGTCTTCCCACAGGAGAAAGGAACTCTCTTCGGCTGACCCACGGCCGCGAAGTCAGTCGAAGAGGGTCTCTGATTCGACCTGAAGTTGCTCGCCTGACGCTTGCCGAGTTGAGCGGGCCCGGCTCGCGGCGCGGCTGTGGTTCTCAAGAAGTAGTCGGTCGAGTATCTCCACCCTGGCGGTCGCCGACGGCGACCACCGCACCATCTGCCGAAACTCATGAAAGCCATGGTCGAGTTCCACGTCGGTCCATCCGTATGCCGACATTGCGGCATTGTCGACTTCGACGTGAATGTCCCGCAGTAAGTCCACATCCTTGTCGCCCTGGATAGCGCCATCGTTGACAAGGTTGTACAACGTTGTGAGGCCAATTTTTCGCCGGGTCATGATCCTGCGACGCTCCTCGTCTAGCGCGCGCCCGGCAGAGGCAAGGCGTGTGGACGAGGTCGGGCGTGGGAACGTCTCGAAGACGTCGGACGGCGTGTACCGAATCCTCGTCTCCAGCGTGGACCCGTAGGTGATTGCCCAAAGCTGGTGGAGGCTTGATGACAACACTGCTTGGTCACCGTAATCATCAGTGGCAAACACGACGCACGCTTCGCTGGGAACCTGCCCTGTTCTGACGCGCAGGGGCATCACGGTCTTGCTGACACGAGCGATGACCAACACTTCCGGCAAGTCTGCGACGGCCTTACGGAGGGCAGGACGAGCCCGCAGGAACTGCCACCAAGGTGCATCACGGACGGCCTTCGGTTTCCCCGCTCGCTCCGGCTTGACCGAGTCTTGAACCCGACCAAACGGCAACGCGTAGGTCGAAGCTTCGGATTCAGACTTGTCATTGAAGTCGATGACCCAGCGTGTGGCAGAGGCATCGGGGTTCGAATTGAGGTCCTCACCGTTGAGATACGGGAAGAGTACCTCAGCGTTGCGCGCATCGGCGGCAATCCACTCTTGCGCCTCCTCTGGGTCGATGACGAACCCGAGCCCGAGGACGATGCAGCCCTGGAAGGCAACACCCGCGTTCTCTGTGAGCTTGGTTGGCATCCCCTCGATCCGTCCGGCCGGTTCGAGAAGGGTGCTGATCCGGCGTACTGCGACGTCATCGGAGATCCGAGGGACTTCGTCAGCTACGGGAGCAACGGTTCCCCACACGGCCGCGTACTCCAAGTTCGCGCTAGCAGCGGGCCAGGGGCGGGACTGAATGGACCGCGTGATCGTGAATCCGTCCGCAACCATTGCGCCGAGCCCGACCTCGCGGGTGTCGCCCTGGGCCACAGTGTTCGTCGCGATAAGCCCAAGCGTGCCCTTCGCCTGCAAGAGCGAGGTGGCACGTAAAAAGAAGTAGGCGACAAGGTCAGCACTCCCGCGCCGTCCGTCCGCGACAGTGTTGATGAGCCAGTCCCGGATATTCGTTCCCATGGCGCCTGTCAGCTTCTGTCCACCGAGGAAGGGCGGGTTGCCGATGATGGCGTCAAAGCCGCCGTTGTCGATGATGACGTCAGGAGCTTCGATGACCCAGTGAAGTGGCTTCCACCTCTCGTAGTCAGTTACGACCGTCGGGGTAAGTCCGGTCTCAACGATTGAGTCGAGGAAGCCGCTGTCGGTCTCGCCCTTGTCGGGGTATACCCTGCCGACCGCGATGCGGAGGTCGTCGTATGCCTCGTTGAGCGCCCTGCCTGGCTTCCCACCTTGGGAAAGTCCGGCGGCAATAACCCCGTCTGCGATCCTCCGAAGATCCGCCGTCACCTTCCGGAAGTCTGCGAGCTGACGGCGTTTGGCGGCGCTGGTTCGTGCGGGGTCGTTCTCGTCGATCTCCGTCAAGAGCGTGCGGCGCAGTTCCTTCGCGCGGTCGATGATCGAGTCGATGTCGACGTCGTAGGCGTAGTAGCCCGCCATCTCCGTCTTGACCTTCGGGTCAATGTGAAGACGGCGCAGTTGGTTGAGGTCCGTGACACCGAGAAGCGAGTTGCCGAGGAAGACCTTGTCATCGACGAAGGAAAACGGCAGATCTCGATCGAGCGAGACGAGCCAGAGGGAAAGTTTGCACATCTCGACGGCCATGTCGTTGATGTCAGCGCCGTAGAGACAGTTGGCGACGACCTGGCGGATCGCACGGGTGTAGAGATCCCTGCGGACAGCATTGCGCGGATCTTCGGCCGCCCATGCCTCAACGACGCGCTCGGCGAGATATCGGGCGGCAGCCACAAGGAAGGCTCCTGAACCGCAGGCGATGTCGGCGACCTTGAGGCTCAACAATTCATCGGAGGACTTGAGCTTCCACTCTTCCTCACTGGCGGTCTGGTGCGGACCCGGCGCATAGCAGAGCGGCTGTAGCGCGTGGAGCACAACGTCTTCGGCGAGTGATTTGGGTGTGTAATGCGCGCCGGCGTTCTTCCTGGAGGGGGTCTCCTTGACGATGAGGCCACCGTTGAGCACGACGAACGGTCGTTGCCGCAGGTCCAGTCGGATCAAGCCGAGCCAAGGCTCGACGCGTTCGCGAAGGTCGAGGTCGTCGCCGACGGCCTGAGTAAGCGAACTGACGATGCTCGGTTCGACATCGGCACTGATGGCCTTAGCGATGGCGGCTACCGAGGACGGCTTAGCTGAGGGTTGGTCGTCCTCAACGAACTTGCGGATCGCTGCCGCAAGCTTCTTCGGGTCGCTGTGCCCGGCGGCCAGTTCTTCGAGTTTCGCGAGCGGGATCTCTGGCTCCTCGCCGAGTGTGCCTTTGAGCCCGACCGTGACCTCGCTTGCGATAGCGGCTGTGTAGCCGAGAAGGCCCTCGTAGATGTAGCCAATTTGCTCGACGTCGATGTCGCGGAAGGAGATGCGGCGGGCTTCGCCTTTGATGTCAGCGATTTGAACGGAGCGCAGTACATGGAGCATCACGCGATCGGAAACCGTGATGGTGAGGGTGCCCTGCTCGTTGGTCGCTGTCAGGAATGGGAAGCGAGCGGGGTCGAACAGTGAACCGCCGTAGGCCGGCATTCGCAGGTTCTCGAAACTCGCTCCGTGGTAGAGAGCCTGACTGGTGGCAAGGAGTCGGTGCCAAGTGAGCGAGGTCGCGTCGAGCGCCTCCTCGCTCTCTTCGGTCTCGCGGGCGATAAGTCGCTCCAATTCACGAGCAATGCCGTACCCCTGCTCGAACAACTCCCCCGACGGCAGGAGCCCGCGCTCCTCGGCAAAGAGGAGGAAGACAGCCCGCATCATCACCGTGACCGCTGCTTCGTAGCTGTCGTGGGTGCGCTTCGGGAGCGGGTTCGGCAGGCCACGACGCCGTGCGTCGGCGGCGGATTCGGAGAAGGACTGGATGAGAAGTTCGACGGCCCGGCGGACCTGAGCACCAAGCGCCTCAGTGATCTCCTCGGCAGCCGCGACGGACTCCTCGAACAGGACAGGGAGTCGCTCGGTCGGGTCACCGCCGATGAGGTGCTGGCGTCCGATGAGGGCGAAGAAGGCGTCCTGCGTGCGGGGCTCTTCGATCCACGTCAGCGCGTCCACAATGCCGGAGGCGGCCATCGCGCCTTCGCGGGCGCAGACTAGGCCCCACCAACGCCCGTCGGTGACGATGCCGATGGGGATCTTGTTCTCGCGGAGCATGACTTCGACGCGGTCGATCGGGTTGGCGGCCCATAGGTCACCAGGAGTCTGGCGTAGCGAGTCGACTGGATCTATGACGTGGACGATTGCGCCGATGCCGTCGCTGCCGTTGAGGGATGCTTGAGCACGGATGGTCACCGCGCGGTTTGGCGATTGTGCTTCGACTCCGGGAACCTCGCCCCAAGCGAGGGACTCGGCCCATCCGGCGACGTCACGAAGGATCGTCTCGATCCACTTGTTGCGGGCGACCCGGTAGGAGTCTTGTGCGCTCTCGGAGTCGGGCGCACGGTCGAGCGACTCCCATGCGTTCTCGAAGTCCTTGCGGGCATCGGCGAGAGCAGTCTTGCGTTCGTCAGTGAGGCCGGGCATGCCTTGGGGCCAGACCCGCTTCAACGGCGGGATGGCGAGGAACGGGCCTTCGGTGTCTACGAGTTCGAGCCAGGCGCGGTGCTGGTCGGTGGCGTTGGCAGCCTTGTTGACACGCGTCGTGGCGGACTTCTTGGGGCGAGCCATCACTCGACCCACCCGTCTGCGTCAGCTCGGGTCAGAGCGAAGACGACGGCTGCTGCCGTGGTGTGGGGCTTGACGTCGGCGTAGCGGTCGGTGATCGCGGCGATCTCTCGTGCTTCCTCGTCGTCGAGTTCGTCCAGTCGTCGGCTCATCACGTCGATGTCTCGTCTCCATTGGCGCATCTGGTCGGGGTCGGTGAACAACTGACCTTGGGCTTCGTCCTCTTCGGCTCTCAGCCGTGCGAGGGAGTCACGCAGGTTGGCGCGGAAGGCAACGAAGATCTCCTTCGCCCGCTGGACGTCGGCCGTCTGGCGCTTGGCGAGTTGCTCGATGACCAGTTCGTGCCGACGGCCGGCGCGGGCCTGCATCGACTCTTCAAGACGCAGACGTAGCGGTGCGTCGGGGACGTTCCACAGATCGCAGAGTTGATCGCGGACCCGGCTGTCCGCAAACGTAAGGTGATCGCGGTCGAGTGCCTTGTCGAGGGCGGCCTCGGCCTTCTCCTCCGCCATCGCGCGTCGGCCCTTCAACCGCACACCAGCGAGGAAGACCTCTTCGTGGAGGCGGACACCACCCCGGCCGACGAGGACCATCCGGGTGACGGCGGCGACGAAGGACTCTTCGAGGTCGTCGACCACCACGGCGGTGACGCGGCTCAATGGTGAGTCGACGCTCCACAACGAGCGGCGCAGGAGGCGCTGTGCCTTCTGCACGATGGGATGTCCGAGGTGGACGTAGACAAGGTCGGCCCGCCCTTCGGCTGCGTCGGCGTCGAACGTGATGGGGCGCGGCTCGCCGGGCTTGAGCCGGGTGTCGAGGCCGCGGAGAGTGTCGCTCCAGCCAGCCGTCAGAGACGGGACGGTGAAGACCTCGGCGTCGGTGTCCTCAGCAAACTCGTAATTCTCGATCAGCGGCGACTGGTGGTTAATCCGCAGCGCCGTGTCTACGACTCGGCGAAGGTTCGCAGGTTCGAGGTGCATCTCCGTGCGGGACTCGTCGTAGCCCTGCTCCAACTGGGTCAGTCGAGAGTTGAGCTCCATACCACCCGCGAGCGCGGAGTTGATGACCTCGTTGGTGTCGACGCCCTTCGACCTCGCTTTGGCCGGGGTGCGCTTGCCGAAATGGCCCTGGATCTCTTCGCCGACGACCTGGTTGGCCGAGCCGAGGTCGTACTCGACCTGAGCGATCTTGCGGGCAATGCGCTCCATGAAACTCAAGTCGGCCGCGTACGTTGATGAATCGACGACCGGTACAAAGTGAAAGACCTGAGGCTCCTCGGTCTGACCATAGCGGTCAATGCGGCCGATACGCTGTTCGAGGCGCGAGGGGTTGAACGGGATGTCGAAGTTCACGAGGCGATGGCAGTAAGTCTGAAGGTCGATACCCTCGCCTGCTGCGTCGGTTGCGAGCAGCACCCGAACCGGTTCCTTGGTGGGGTCGGCGGTGAACTGTGAGCGGATGTACTCCCGGTCCTCGGTCGCGGTGGATCCCTGGATGACCGCCAGACGGGCATCGGTGTAGCCGCGCTGGTTGAGAACCCGCTGCAGCCAGTCAACCGTATGCGCGTACTCGGTGAAGACCACGACCCGTTCGTTCGACCACGTCTTGCCGTCAGGGCGGCAGACGGCGTCAAGGAACTTGATGAGACGGTCGAGGCGGGAGTCGGCACGGCTCTCGTAGCCGAGCCCCCACTCCATGAGGGTTTCGAGCTGGCCGGGTTCGGCAGCGACAAGCGGATCGGAGCCTTTGGACTCACGCAGCTTCTCCGCTTCGTTCTGCTCCCACAGGCCCTCTTCCTCATCGGACTGGCCCTCGCCGAAGATGTCGTCGTACTCGTCCTCAGACAGACCACGACCCGCCTTGGATGCGATGTAGTGGCTCAGGGTCATGCCGAAGGCGAAGGGGCTGGACAGGAAGCGCTTCTTCAGCAGCATCGTGACGATATCGCCGCCCGGCTTGGTGCCGTTCTGCTTCGCGCTCTTGGCGACGATGTCATCAAGCAGAGAAAACATCTGCTGCTCGGAGTCCGAAGGCGTGACGTCGAGGGTGTTGACCTTGCGCTTCTTGAAGCCCTTGCCGGGCAGGTCGCTCTTCAAACGGCGGACTGTGACGTCCTTCAGCGCGGTCGAATCGAGGTTCGCACCACGAGCGAAACGCCGAGGGTCGATCATCTCCATCAACGCGGTGAACGACTCGGGATGCCCGTTGTGCGGGGTCGCGCTCAAGAACAGGCGATGTTCGCACTTCTCCGCGAGCTGTCGGACGGCAACTGTGCGCTGGGTGTCAACCGCGTACCCACGCCCTCCCGCGATGACTGAGGGGCTAGATGGGGCGACATGGTGGGCTTCGTCGACCACCAAGATGTCGAAGGCGTACCGCTTGCCGATCTTGGGATTGGTGGCCTGGGCGTAGACGTCGCGGAGCAAGCGCTGGGCACGGACCTGTGGCAGCCAAGCCATGCTGACGATGACCCGCGGGAAGAGCTGGAACGGGTTTGCGTGAAGGCCGTGCGTCCGGCGAACCTGGGCCATCAGCTCGGAGTTGACGATGGTGAACTCCAAGCCGAACTTCTCGCGCATCTCGTCTTGCCACTTCAGCGCGAGACTGGGCGGGCAAACGATGACGGCCGTGCGGGCACGATGACGCAGGAACAGCTCCTGAATCACCAGCCCCGCCTCGATCGTCTTGCCAAGGCCGACGTCGTCGGCGAGCAGGAGGTTCGCGCGCGGGGCGACGAGGGCGCGACGGAGGGGTTCGAGCTGGTACGCCTCGACGGTGACGCCCGACCAGAAGGGCGCCTGGTAGCGGTTAGGGTCGGCACTGGTGACAGCACCCCAACGCATCGCGTCGATGAACCCCGCCAGTGTCACCGGCTCGTCAAAGGCATCGGCGTAGATGACGTCCGGGAGTCCCTGCGCAGGCGTGACCGTGTGGCCGACTTCGAGCTCCCACACGACTGAGAGCTGCTCGCCGAGTCGATCCTCATCGAGCGACTGAAGATCGACGACGTGGGAGAGAGCCGCGGTGGCCTCGTCAGCGGGGCTGCGTGGCAGGCCTTGGACCTGCACGTTGGCGACCGCCCATGTCGAGCCGCGCACCTCGACGACCTGACCCGGCTCTGGAAGGGTCGGCACGGCCGACCTGCTATTCGAACGCTCATCAACGAGCGTGGCTGTTTCGACCCCAGTCACAAGGACAAACCTATCGACGGGTGCCGACAGATTCGGTGACTACGTCGGGATTGCTCTCTTCATGGCGCGTTGGGCGACGGCATTGCGGACCATCAGCGGGAGGCTTAGGACACCTATCCAGGCGAACTTGGCCGCGTTCCAGAAGAAGAGGAAGACGAGGACATTGAGCCAGCCGAGGCCGGGACGGGCGGCGAACTGGATCGAAAACGCGGTGAGGCCGAGGTGGGCGGGCGTAGCGACGAGGGCGACGGGAATGGTCCACTTGAGGCCGCGTGGGGTGCGCAACCAGTCGACTGCACGGTTGGTGGGCATGTAGAAGCGGAGGTAGCCGCGGATCGCGGCGCTGAGGTGCCATAGTGCGGTCAGCATGAGGATCTCCTTCGGTCGGGGCTCACCTCCATCTACGCCCGCCGGTGCGACAGAACGGGCGGACCCTCGCCCCTCCTGGGGATAACCCGGCGGGAACTGCCGCTGTGTACCTCTACGCCAGCGCCCTCCCCTGCTGTTCGACTGCCCGGCCGCACCCGCATTGGGCGCTTGCAGCGTCCTCGGAGATCGCCCGGGCGCGGCGGATCGCCTGCTCGGCACGGGCGGCATCAAGCTTCTGCGCGACGTTCCTCGGCGCCCCGAGTACCCTCCGCCCGTCCACGCCGTACCGGTCGCGGTAGGCAGCGACCGTCCGCACCTCGTGGAGCCAAAGACGCCGAGCGGCTCCGGTAGTCGGCACGGTACCCAGCCGCTTGAGCCACGGTGCCTTGTCCTCGACAGCCTTCTCCGCCAGCGCCATCGCCCGTCGTTCCATCAGATCCCCAAGCTCGGCGAGCACCTTGGCCATCTCCGGACTCATTGGCCCGTCGGCGACGGGGATCAGGCCGATGACCAGCTTCGGGGAGGGGCGATGCTTCCCGCGCCTTGGTTGGGCTGCCTTCTGGACCCGGCTGATGAGTACCGCGCCGATGTCCTCGGCATCGTCGAGCGACCGCCGGGCGACGACGGCCGGCAGGAGCTTCTCCACGTCGTGGTGGTGCGACTCGGCACGCCGCAGCTCGGCGGTGAGCGGGCCGAACGACTGCGAGGTCAGCACCTGGTCGATCTGAGTGTCGGTGAGGCCGCTCTTCTTGATCGCCTCGACCCAGCGGTCGCGCTGGGCGACCGCGCCGATGGTCTCGTACTCCGCAGCGAGTTGGGCGATGGACGTCCAGCGCTCCTGCTCGGCCACGATCATCTGGTGGGCCGACAGTTCTCCGCCGATGTGTTGGAGCACGCCATAGAGAACGGTGTGGGCGTTGACCTCGTCCGGTTCGGGAGGGGCGTGGCCCTCGTCGGGCTTGTCGAGGGCGACGTAGGCGATGTTCGAGTCGCGGCCGCGGGTCATGGAGACGTAGAGGTTCTCCCGGGTCGTCGAGCCGGTCACCACGACGTGCGAGGTGTCGACGGTCAACCCCTGGGCACGGTGTGCGGTGACGGCGTAGCCGAGGTCGACGTGCTCGGCGACGTACGCCGCCGGCAGGGTGACGGTGCCGCCGAAGTCGACGCCGAGCCGCTGGACCTGCATCGAGCCGTCCTTGTGAACGCGGGTGACGGTCCACCGGTCGCCGTTGCGGACCCAGCCGCCGCGCAGGGTGTGGAGGCGGCGGTCGTTGTGCCGGGTGATGACGAGGTCCCCCTCGGACGCCTGGGTGCCGTCGGCAAGGTTGACCTCGATGTCTCCGACCGGGTTCGCGACGATCCGGTCTGCACGGGCTCGCTGGTTGAGGCGGGTCACCATGTCCGTCGCCTCAGCGACGAGGATCGAGGTGCGCCCCTCCTGCACGTCCGCTGCCCACGCGAGGTAGGCGGCGTCCATCATCTCGTCGGTGGTGCCCTCCCGGACGCGCTCGTTCGCCATGTAGGTGCCGATGACCTCCGCCCGTCCATGCCGAAGATCCAGTGACGCGGTCTTCTCCCATTCATGGGTGAAGCGGTGAACCTCGGTCAACTCGGGGGTGTCAGGACGGGCGGAGGCCAGCAGGCTGAACGCCCCTCCCGCATCAACCGACTGAAGTTGTGCCCAGTCACCGACCAGCAGCACCTTCGCGCCTGCATCGGCGGCGAGTGCGGTGAGGCGGTCGAGGGTGAGGGTGCCGGCGAGGGTGGCCTCATCGATGATGACGAGCTGGCCCTTACGGAACTTCTGCCGTCCTCGGTCGTGCTCGTGCAGCCACTTCGCGGTGTTCTCACAACCGATGCCCAAGTCTTCGGCGAGCACTTGGGCGGCGACGGCGCTCGGCGCGAGTCCGACGACGCTGCCCTTGCCGTGAGCCTTCGTCCAGGCAGTCTTGAGCGCATGCATCGCGGTGGTCTTGCCAGCGCCAGCCGGGCCCACGAGTAGGTCGAGTTGTCGCCCTGACACGGCAATGCCCGCAAGTGTCTCAGTCTGCTCGGCAGACAACAGGTATTCCTTGTGTGTCACGCTCTCGATGACGTCGAGGCTGACCTCTGGGGCAGTCATGTCCGCCGATCGCTTGAGCAGGCGATCCTCGGCAGCGAGCAACGCCTCCGACGTGAAGACGACCGAGTGTCGGGGACGGAATCGACTGGTGCCGTCGGCTCGGCGGAAGACCTCGGGGACCGCCACCAACTCCGGCGGGGTGATAGCGAGCGACTCCTGCTTGGCGGCGTCAACGATCATCCCGACGACGGCCTCGCGGTCTTCGGCGCTGGCGAAGCGCCAGCCCATCGTCTGGCGGGATGCCTCGGCCCAGAGGTTCCAGTGCCTCCAGGTCGAGCGCTTCTCCTCGACCGCACCAACCACCGAAACGGCCACCTCGCCGACCACGTCGAGAGACACGTCATCAGCCCGGAGAGTAGGACGTGCGATCGGATGGGCGGTGACCTCCTTCGCCCAATCGACTGCGCCCCTCCCGAGGATCTTCTGCGCCCGTCCTCGCCACTCGGTCGTCAGGTCGAACAGGGAGTGGATCTCCTTCTCTGGGCGCGTGGCGAGCGTGGCCTTCGCGCGCAACTGGATGACTTTCGCCGAGGACGGGCGATGCCCTGTGCGCTCGGTGTACTCGGCGATGAGCCGGTCCTTCTCCTTGTCGATATGGCTGGCCCGGCTGGAGAACTCGCGGACAAGGGTCTCCGGGACGGGCGCAAGCTCCCAGGCTGGGTTCCGCTCCGCCCCACGTTCGCGCTGCTCCCACTCGATGCCGAAGAGGCGCGTCATGCGGTCGGCCAACCCCGCCGATGGAGGTCACGCTGCCATGGATGGTCCCGGACGGAAAGGACACGACCGCGTCGCTGTTACTGACCACGCGGGAGAAGAAGGCGCTCAACCGCAACTACTTCAACACCTACCTGTGACGACCCGCTCTCACGCGGGCTGGCATCCCCGACCTCCGCGAGAACGGCTGCCACGCACTGCGGCACTTCTTCGCCAGCACCGCCCTGCATGAGGGCGAGACCATCAAGGCCGTCAGCGAGTACCTCGGACACGCCGATCCCGGCTTCACCCTGCGGACCTACACGCACCTGATGGAAGGCAGTTCCGAGCGCACCAAGCGGGCCATCGACGCTGTGTTCGGCACCCACTCCGAGATCGAAGAGGATGTCGATGATGACGACGAGGCGGTCGGCTCCGATGACGAGCAAACTGCTGCGGGCGATGCCTGCGAGGACACCGAATGACTGGTCCCGCTTCTACAGATGTCACGTTCCCGGTATACTTTCGTGACATGACGACGTTGTCGCCCGCCGCGGTGATCCGCGAGACGCCGGAGAAGTCCTTTGTCCATGTGGACAGGCTCCCCGGCTCCTCGACCGCTGCCCGGAAGGCGGCCTCGCGAGCGGTCAAGGACGGCCTGCTCCTGCCGGTGCGTCGGGGGCTGTACTACCGGGGGCGTCGTACCCGCTACGGCGTGGTGGCACCACGGCCCGAGGATGTCGCGCGCGCGGTGCTCGGTTCGCGTGGGGTCGGTCCGGCCGGCTACTCTGCGGCGCGCGCGTGGGGCGTGACCACACAGATCCCGCCGGCCTGGCATGTGGCGACCCTGCGCACGGTCGACCCGATCGAGGGTGTGGTCCAGCACGACCGCAAGAACCTCGCCCGAACGGATCTCAATGAGAAGGAGATCGCGCTGCTGGAGCTGCTGCGCTCCCCCGATGTCTACGTCGAGGCAGGTTGGAACACGCTGGTCGACAAGGTCCGTGCTTCTCTGCGCACTGGTGAGATCAGCGCCGAGCGGCTGCGCGAGGCTGTGCCCGGTGAGTACAACCGGGCCGTGCGCGACAACTTCGCGCGGCTCGACGCGGCCTTGGCGGTCTCGGCGTGAGCGAGCAACTGCGGCGCAACCTCGACGACCTCGATGCCCTGGTCGCCCAGACCGCCACGGCTCGCGGGCTGCCTGCGCCGTACGTCGAGAAGGACTTTTGGGTCACCGAGGTGCTTCGCGCCGCTGCCGTCGACCGCGTGGTCGCGATGCCCGACGGCTCGACCGCGCCAGTCACGTTCTTGTTCAAGGGCGGCACCAGCCTCAGCCGGGTCTTCGGGATCGTGGACCGCTTCTCCGAGGACGTCGACCTGCTCGCGGTGTTCCCCGAAGGCGCCGCGACCAACGCCCGCCACAAGGTGCTCAAGCAGGTCGACACCGACGTGACCGGCCACCTGGGACTCACCAAGAACGACGTCGGCGTCGGTGCGTCGACAACGGGTCTGAAGCGGTACACGACCTACCACTACCCCGTAACCGAGTACGACGCCGGACTCAAGGAAGGCGTGCTCCTCGAACTCGGCAGCCGGGGCGGCACCTACCCCGCCGGACCACGCTCCTACCGGTCGATGGTGGCCGACTACGCCATCGCCGAGCTCGGCGAGACCGAGGACACCTGGGACGAGTTCGCGTCCTTCACCGTCAACGTGCTCGCGCCAGAGCGCACCCTGCTGGAGAAGATCGC
Source organism: uncultured Nocardioidaceae bacterium (assembly GCA_964571285.1). GTDB lineage: Bacteria > Actinomycetota > Actinomycetes > Propionibacteriales > Nocardioidaceae > CAZNCE01. The sequence continues at coordinate 24,857 of CAZNCE010000003.1, forward strand.
CGCCGTTCACGACGCAGCCGTCCGTGGCGACACCGCGACACTGCTCAAACACGGCCGGCACTTCTACGACATCGACCGACTCCTCAACACCGCAACCGTCATCGCGGCCCTCGATGCACTCGGCACGGACGGGTTCGCAGAGCTGGTCGAGGACATCAACGCCCACAGCGACGAAGCAGGCTTCTCTTGGAGTCCACGCCCCGAGGGCGGGTACGCCGACAGCCCCGCCTTCGACCCACTTGCCGAGGTTCGTGATGCGATCCGCACTGGGTTCGACGCTGCCCAGGCACTCATCCACGGCACCCGGATCAGCCTCGACGACGTCACAACAACCGTCCTCGCGAACCGCGAGAGGCTCTGATCCCGTGTTTCCCGAGCGTACCCAGAGCGTACCCAGCGAACGGACCAGCGACGTTTCCGCAGGTCAGCAGGGGTCATCCAGTCACTACTACGACATCTAGGTCTTAACCTGATCGAATTACTCATATTCGGTCGACGATGGCCCCGGGACTACCCCCGGGGCCATCGTCGCTCTCGGGAGCAAGATCGCCCGCACGGGTTCGTACCGGAACTACGTCGCTTCGGCCCTCAATGACGCGACCTCAGCGCTGGCCGTACTCCGAGGAGAGCGGGCGAGCTCATTGTCATACCCAACGTCGCCATTCCGGCCTGGGTGCGAACTGCAGATTCTGATGGGTTTGGTGCGGGGTTTGTCGACGGCCACGCACGGCATCGGCGCCTTGGGCTCAGTGCACAGCATCCGTCTACGTCCACCGCTCGTCGGCCGCGGCCATGCGCTAGACGAAACCTGCTTGGTCCAGTCGCGGATGTGCCTCCCGATCCGCTCCACGTCGGGCAGGCCCACAGACCCGCTGTGCATGATGACGTTGCGCGACCTCTCCAGTGTCGGGAACAACGCGGTCGCCCAGTCAACCCGCGGAACATACGCCTCGAAGTGCTCCCAGTCCTGCTGCATGATCTGGGGCAGGTGGCCCAGTTCGGTGTCACTCCGGAGGTCGTCGCCGCGAACGCCGGGCCCCTTTGACCTTTCGGGCGTCACCGTCCAGGTCGAGGGTTCCACCACGTACCGCTGGGTCGTCGAGCACGAGCAACTCGTCGAGAACCCGAGAAGGTGGCAGACCTCCTATGGCATCGCAAGACCTTCGTCTTCACCTTGCGCACAGATCTCCCTGTGGTCGCGGGCGCGGACGTCGAGTTCCGAACTGACTCCAGTAGGGCGAACTTCATCATGCACGGGAAGGGCTCCCGTCCGTCTGCTCCGACCCGGCCGGGCCTGTCACAGTGGCCCGAATACCGCGCCGGCGTCCATCGCGAGATCCAGGGTGTCCAGCACGCTCAGGAGCCGACGCTCCTCGTAGCGGAAGTGGGACTCCATGATCGCGGCGATCCCCTCCAGGTGCCGATCCAGTTCGGCCGGGCTCGCGGCGCCGTCGACGGCTGCCTGGAGGCCGCGGAGCAGGTGCCCGATCATCGCGTGATCCTGCCTCAGGTAGCGCAGCGTGTCGGCGAGCTCGGGGTGTGCGGCGGCGATCGCGGGGAACAGCTGCCGGTCCTCGCCCTCGTGGTGTCCGACCAGCGCCGCGCAGAAGCCGTGGCAGAACAGCAACAGCTCGCGCCCAGCCGGCACCGCCGGCTCTCCTCGCCGCACCGCTTCGCGGGTCACGCGCAGCGCATCTCGCAACCGGTCGTGGACCCGTCGCATCTCGACGCTCCAGGCCACCAGCCTGGTCGTCTCGCCCTCAGTCACGAGAGGGCGAAGGGGCGAACGATGTCATCGTCACTCCTTCAACTCCGACGCCTCCATGCCTGGCACGGCCTGCCACCGGCACGCGACGCTGAGCGCAGCATAGCTGCGGCCGCCGCGCAGTGACCCGTCCCGTCCCCGGCAGCTGCGTCGCCGACACCTCTTGGAGGCTTCCCGCCGCGCCGTCACGTTCGGCGGTCCCGTCCGGTCGTTGGTAACGCCAACAGGGATCCGCGTTCAAGCGCGAGAGGAGCGACCGATGACCGACATCGCGGTGCACAAGGCTGCCCGGTGCCTCCGGGTAGAGGTGGACGACGAGCTGGAGCTGGTCCGGGCAGGCGCAGATCCGGAGGGCGACGACGAGCCGGAGCGCGAGCTGTACGGCACCAGGCTGCGCAGCCTGCGCGATGCGATCGCGGTGACCATCGACTGCGACGCCGGCTAGCGCGGGACACCACTGTTGGGGAATCTGGGATCGGGCCACCGGCCCAATCACAAAGGCGCTACCTTCCAGCAGTGTCCTCCGTAACGGTGCTGGCGATCCTCGGCTGGGTGCTGCTCGTCCTGGAGATCGGCCTGCGGCTGTTCGCACTCGGCGTCATCCCCGGCAACCGAAAGCCCTCGACCGGCATGGCGTGGCTGCTGGTCATCCTGTTCGAGCCGATCATCGGCTTCACCGTCTACCTGATCCTCGGGCGAACCCGGCTCGGCCGCCGCAGGCACGAGCGGCAAGAGCGGGCGATGGCGGCGATCAGCAAGGTGGCGGCACGGGTGCCGGATCCCGAGCAGGTGCTCGCCGGACGACCGCCCTACCTCGCCCGCGCCGTGCACCTCAACCGGACACTCGGCGCGATGCCGCTGCTGCCCGGGAACGCTGCCCGTCTGCTCCCCGACTACCACGGCACGATCGCGGCGATGGCGGAGGCGGTCGACGACGCACAGTCGTTCGTGCACGTGGAGTTCTACATCACCGCGTGGGACGACGTCACCGACCCGCTCTTCCAGGCACTGGTACGGGCGGCGGACCGCGGCGTGGAGGTCCGCCTGCTGTTCGATCACCTGGGCTCGCGCGGCATCCCCGGCTACCGGCAGCTGAAGGAACGGCTGGACCGCACCCGCATCGCGTGGCAGCCGATGCTGCCGATCAAGCCGCTGAAGGGACAGTGGCGCCGACCGGACCTGCGCAACCACCGCAAGCTGCTCGTCGTGGACAACGTGGTCGGGTTCACCGGGTCGCTGAACCTCACCGAGCCCGGCTACAACAAGCCCAAGAACCACAAGCTCGGCCGCGAGTGGGTGGAGCTGATGGTGCGTCTCGAGGGACCGATCGTCGTCACCCTGAATGCCCTGTTCGCGGCCGACTGGTACAAGGAGACCGGCGAACGACCCGCCACGACCGGCCACACGAACCCGGTGGCCGAGGGTCTGCCGTGCCAGCTGGTGCCCAGCGGTCCCGGGTACGTCGCCGAGAACAACCTGCGACTGTTCAACACCCTGGTGTACGGCGCATCCCGCCGGATCTCGATCACCAGCCCCTACTTCGTACCGGACGAGTCGCTGCTGTACGCCGTGACCACCGCGGCGCAGCGGGGCGTGGACATCGAGCTGTTCGTCAGCAAGGTGCCCGACCAGTTCATGGTCGGGCACGCCCAAGCCTCCTACTACCAGGCGCTGCTCGAGGCCGGCGTGGTGATCTACCAGTACCCCGCGCCGTACATCCTGCACGCGAAGCACTTCACCATCGACGACGAGGTCGCGGTGATCGGCTCGAGCAACATGGACATGCGGTCGTTCGCGCTGAACTACGAGGTCTCGCTGATGATGCTGGGCGAGGACGCGGTTGCCCGCATGCGCGAGGTCGAGGACGCGTACCGCGCGATCAGCCCCCGGCTCACCCTCGACGAGTGGAAGCAGCGGCCGGCCCGGACGAAGTATGTGGACAACGTCATGCGGCTCACCGCCGCCCTGCAATAGGCACGATGACCCTGACCTCCCCGCTCCGGGCTATGATCGCCACATGGCGATGGAAACGCTCGAAGGCGATGCCACCTGGGTCAGCGAACCGGAGGCGATGGCGGCCGCTGCCTCGCTGTTCCACGCGCTCAGCGACCCGTCCAGACTGGCAATCCTGCGGCACCTGGCGCTGGGCGAACACCGCGTCGTCGACCTGACCTCCCATCTCGGGCTGGCCCAGTCGACCGTCTCCAAGCATCTGGCCTGTCTCCGCGGCTGCGGGCTGGTGGACTTTCGCGCTCACGGCCGGTCCTCGCTGTACTTCCTCACCGAACCGGAGCGGGTGGCCGCACTGCTCGCAACGGCGGAGGCCCTGCTAGCGGCCACCGGCGACGCGACGTACGCCTGCGTGGGCCCCGCCCCCAGCGGTCCCACCCCCACCGGACGCGCCCCCACCGGACGCGCCCCGC
>CAZNCE010000003.1:29144-45200 GCA_964571285.1 uncultured Nocardioidaceae bacterium
CCCGCCCCCAGCGGTCCCACCCCCACCGGACGCGCCCCCACCGGACGCGCCCCGCGCCGGCACCAGGGCGGCCGAACGCGAACCGGGCAGCGGAGGCCTTCGTGAGCGTGGGGCACGGCCACGGACACGGGCACGCGTTGACCGGAGCGGACAGCCGGCAACTCGACACCAAACGACTGAGCGCCGCGCTGGCCCTGATCCTCGGCTTCATGGTGGTCGAGGTCGTGGTCGGCGTGATCGCCTCGTCCCTGGCGCTGATCACCGACGCGGCCCACATGCTCACCGACGCCGCGGCGATCGGGCTGGCACTGTTCGCCGCGCGTCTGGCGGCCCGCCCGGCGCGGGGCAACCTCACCTTCGGTCTGCGCCGGGTGGAGATCTTGTCGGCGCAGCTGAACGGCGTCACGCTGTGGCTGCTGGCGGCCTGGTTCGTCTACGAGGGGGTACGGCGGCTGCTGGAGCCCCCGTCGGTGCAGGGCATGTTGGTGCTGGTGACCGCCCTGGCCGGGATCGTGGTGAACATCGCCGCCGTCTACCTGATCAGCAGGGCCAACCGGCGCTCGCTCAATGTCGAGGGCGCCTTCCAGCACATCCTCAACGACCTGTTCGCGTTCATCGCCACCGCGGTCGCCGGGCTGGTGATCGTGCTGACCGGCTGGACCCGGGCGGACGCGGTCGCCGCGCTGGTCGTGGCCGCGCTGATGATCAAGGGCGGCTGGGGGTTGCTACGCGAGACCTGGCGCGTGTTCTTGGAGGCCGCGCCGCGCGGGCTCGACGTGGCGGCGATCGACGCCGATCTGCACGCGGTGCCCGGTGTGGTTGAGGTGCACGACCTGCACGTGTGGGAGGTCACCTCGGACTTCCCCGCGCTGTCGGCGCACATCCTGGTCGACCACACCCACGACTGCCATGAGCGCCGGGCCACGATCGCGGAGCTGCTCGAGCAGCGGTACGGCATCGAGCACACCACCCTGCAGGTCGACCACCCGGCGCAGCCGCCGGTGTTCTCGCCCGGTGAGCTGTTCCGGCACGAGCCGCCCCGTTAGAGCGGGCCCGCGAAGCCCGGAGCCGGGGTCGGTCGCCGCGCGACGGTCAGGCGCCGCTGCCCCCATCGGACTGCGCGGCGGCCACCTTGGCCCGTACGTCGTCCATGTCCAGGTCGCGGACGGCCGTGATCAACTGCTCCAGCGACGAAGCCGGCAGCGCACCGGCCTGCCGGAACACCGGGATGCCCTCGCGGAAGGCCATCAGGGTCGGGATCGAGGTGATCTGCGCCTGGGCGGCGAACATCTGCTCGGCCTCGGTGTCCACCTTGCCGAACACGATGTCGGAGTGGGTCTCGGACGCCGCCTCGTACACGGGGGCGAACATCCGGCACGGACCGCACCATGCCGCCCAGAAATCGACCAGCACGATGTCGTTGTCCTCGATGGTCTTCTGGAAATCCTGTGCGGTCAGCTCGGTGGTCGCCATCGGTGCTCCTGCTCGTCTCGTCGTGTTCGGTGCCACGGGCGGTCGGCCGACCGGCACGCGCCGGTCGGCCGGGCCTGTTATCACAACAGCAACCGGGCATCCGGATTCATTCCCGCCGCGGCCCTCCGCCGCACGAGGTACGGCCGTCGGTTTCCCGGCCGAGAGGGCGTGCGCAACAATGGCTCTGTGTCTGCAGTCCGCACCCGGCAGTCGCATCGTCCGGTCACCGGCGCCGTCCAGGCGCCGACGCTGACCCGGACGACGATCTGAGATGCCGCACCTCGACCTGGTCCAGCCGGGCACCGGCAGCGGCGACCTGGTGATCATCGCCCATGGGGGCAAGGAGGACTCGCTGCAGCCGGCCACCAAGGTCCGGATGCCCCTGATGCGGATGTGGCCGTTCGCGCTGGCGGCTCACCAGGCCGCGCCGGAGGCGGCGGTGAGCCTGATGCGCTACCGCTACCAGGGCTGGAACGGCGATCAGGCGCACGCCATGGTCGACCTGCGCCAGGTGCTGGACCGACTGCCGCCGGAGTACGAGCGCGTGGCGCTGGTCGGCCATTCGATGGGCGGGCGGGCGGTTCTCCGCTGCGGTGACGACCCCCGGGTCGTGGGGGTGCTGGCACTGGCTCCGTGGTTGCCCAACGGCGAACCGCTGACCGACCTTCGCGGACGGCTGGTGGTCACCGCGCACGGCCTCAACGACACCGTCACCGATCCGGACGCCACCGGGTCGTACGTCCGCCGGTTGCGGGCGGACGGCCTCCCGGTCGCGGAGTTCTCGGTGGCCGATGAGGGGCACCGGCTGCTCAGCCGGTTCGGTGACTGGAATGAGTTGGTCGCCCGATTCGTCGCATCCTGCTTCGGGAGCGGGCCCCCGGACCCGACCTTGGCGGAGGCCCGCACCCGGCGGCCGCACACGATCGCGACCCCGCTTCCGCGCTGGTCGCATCCGCACCGCGCCCCGCGTGCCGTGCTGGGCGTGCTGAACGCTCGCCGCCGCTTCCACCGGGAGCCACAGCCCCGGTCGCACCCGAAGTAGCAGCGCCGACAGGGGCGGCTCAGTCCCAGAACACCCGGTCGACCACGGTGCGCGCCCGTCGGGTGACCCGCAGATAGTCCTCCTGCAGGGTGCCGCCCTGGTCCACCGGATAGCCGCAGACGAACGCCACCCCGGCCCGTTCCCGGATCTCGTGCGGGAGCGTGTCCGACGCCCGGTCCCGGACCAGCGTGATCGCGTTGCGTACCAGGCTCACCAACCGCCACGCAGTGGCCAGCGTCTCGGCGTCGTCGGCGGCCACCAGGCCGGCCTCGACCGCGGCGTCCAACGCCGGGAGGGTACGCGTCGTGCGCAACCCGGGAACCTCGTGCGCATGGCGCAGCTGCAGCAGCTGCACGGTCCACTCGATGTCGGCCAGTCCGCCACGGCCCAACTTGAGATGGGTGGCCGGGTCCGCGCCCCGCGGCAACCGCTCGGCGTCGATCCGCGCCTTCATCCGCCGGATCTCGGCCACCTGCTTCACGGACAGCCCCCCGGCCGGATAGCGCAGCGGGTCCACCAGCGCGATGAACCGCCGGCCCAGGTCCGGGTCGCCGCACGCCGGCTCCGCCCGCAGCAGCGCCTGCGACTCCCAGGTCTGCGCCCACTTGTCGTAGTAGGAGGCGTAGGAGGTGAACGAGCGCACCAACGGCCCCTGCTTGCCCTCCGGCCGCAGGTCGGCGTCGACCTTCAGCGGCGGATCGCCGCCCGGCGCGGCCAGCAGCTGCCGCAGCCGCTGGGCCACCGCCATCGCGGCCTGCTGCGCCTCCCGCTCCTCCGCGCCCTCGCGCGGCTCCTGCACGAACAGTGCGTCGACGTCGGAGCCGTAGCTCAGCTCGTGCCCGCCGAGCCGGCCCACCGCGACCACGGCGATCCGGCAGGGCAGCTCCCCCCGCTGCTCCTCGTAGGTCCGCTCCGCGATCCGCAGCGCCGCCGAAACGGTGGCGTTGGTGAGGTCGGAGAGCTGGTCCCCGATCCGGTCGAGGTCGGCCACGCCGAGCAGGTCCGCGGCGGCGCACCGCAGCAGCTCCCGCCGGCGGATCGCCCGGACCGCCCGTGCCGCCGCCTCGGGGTCGTCGTTGCGGCGGACCGCGGCGAACATGTCGGCCTCGATGCTGTCCCGGTCGCGGTCACCGAAGCCCAGGTCGCCACCGAGCATCTGCACCGCCTCCGGCGCCCGCATCAGCAGGTGCGTGGCGTAGCGGCTGGTGGACAGCACCTTGGCCATCCGCTCGGCCAGTTCGCCGTCGTCGCGCATCCGGCGCAGGTACCAGCCGGTGCGGCCCAGCGCCTCCGACACCCGCCGGTACGCGAGCAGGCCGTGGTCGGGATCCGGCCCGTCGGCGAACCAGCTGAGCATCACCGGCAGCAGTTGCCGCTGGATCGCGGCCTGCCGGGACACGCCGGCGGTGAGCGCCTCGAGGTGGCGCAGGGCGGCGCCCGGGTCCAGGTAGCCCAGGGCGGTCAGCCGGGTCTTCGCCGCCTCGGGGGTCAACCGCACGTCGTCGCCGGGCAACGAGGCGACCGCCGCCAGCAGCGGTCGGTAGAACAGCTTCTCGTGCAGCCGCTGCACCTGCAGCCGCTGCTCCTTCCACCGCCGGCTCAGCTTGTCGGCGGGAACGTAACGGCCGACGCCCAGCGACCGGCCGAGCCGGCGCAGCGCGTCCGAGGACTCCGGCACCATGTGCGTGCGCTTCAGCTGCTGCAGCTGGATCCGGTGCTCCAGCGTCCGCAGGAACGTGTACGCGTCGGACAGGTGCGCGCCGTCCGCCCGGCCGACGTACCCACCGCGGATCAGCGCGTCCAGCGCCTGCAGCGTGTTCGGGCTGCGCAGCCGCTCGTCGGTGCGCCCGTGCACCAGCTGCAGCAGCTGCACGGCGAACTCCACGTCGCGCAGGCCCCCCGCGCCGAGCTTGAGCTGCCGATGCTCCTGCCCGGCCGGGATGTGGTCGACGACCCGGCGGCGCATCGCCTGCACCTCCTCGACGAACCCGTCCCGGTCCGCGGCCTGCCAGACCATCGGCCCGACCGTCTCCGCGTATTCCCGCCCCAGCTCGAGGTCTCCCGCGACCGGCCGGGCCTTGAGCAAAGCCTGGAACTCCCAGGTCTTGGCCCATCGCTCGTAGTAGGCGCGGTGGCTGTCGAGGGTGCGGACCAGCGGACCGGCCTTGCCCTCCGGCCGCAGCGCCGCGTCCACCTGCCAGATGGTGCCCTCGCCGGTGTAGTCGGAGCAGATCCGGATCAGGTGGCCGGCCAGCTTGGTGACGCAGCGCAGCGATCCCGACTCGTCCGGCTCGCCGACGAACACCACGTCGACATCGCTGACGTAGTTGAGCTCCCGTGCTCCGCACTTGCCCAGCCCGATGACCGCGAGTCGGCAGCCGACGGCCTCCTCGCCGAGCCGGGCCCGCGCGATCGCGAGAGCCGCATCCAGGGTTCCGCCGGCCAGGTCGGCCAGCTCGGCGGCGACGTCCCACATCCGCAGCGCACCGGTCAGGTCGCGGACCGCGAGCCGCAGCAACAGCCGCCGGTAGCCGACCCGCAGCCGGTCGACGGCCTCGGAGTCGGCCAGCGTCGACACCGGCTCGGCGGCCTCCGGGTCGGCGCCCACCGCGGCGATCAGCTCCGTGCGCAAAGCCGCGCGGGTCGGCCGGGTGGCGGTCAGGTCGGGGTCGAGGAGCTCCCGCCACAGCCCCGGGTGGGTGACCAGGTGGTCGCCCAGTGCCTCGCTCAGTCCCAGCACCGCCAGCAGCCTGGTGCGGAACTGGTCGTCGGCCTGGGTCTGGTCCACCAGCTCGGCGCCGTCCGGCAGCGCCTCGTACAGCCGCTCCAGACCGCGCAGGGCCAGGTCGGGGTCGGCGGACGCGGCCACCGCGAGCAGCAGATCGTCGCCGAGCTCGGGCAGCAGGCCGAGCAGCCGTTCGGCGGTGTCGGGGTCGGTGAACCCGAGCCGGGCCAGCCGGCCGGTCAGCGTCTGGGTACGCGCCATCGCGGTCTTCCCGCTCAGCCGGCCAGTGCCGCGAACGCCTTGGCCATCGGCCGCCAGGTGGTGCGCAGCGCGGCCTCGTGCCCGCGGATCGCGGTCAGCGCCCGCTCGGCCCGGTCGTCGGACGGGTCGCGCTCGCGCGCCTCGGCCGCCCAGCCGGCGAAGATCTCCGTGCCGGTCTCGGGGTGGAACTGCACGCCCCACGCGCGGGACGCGAACCGGATCACCTGCGGGGTCCCGTCGCCCGCCCGCGCCAGCACGGTCGACCCGGGTGGCAGGTCCGTGACCACGTCGTTGTTCCACTGCACGGCCGGGCCCTCCGGGGTGCCCGCGCACAGCGGATCGTGCGCGCGCTCCGGCAGCCACCCGATCGGGGTGAGCCCGTCGGCCCGGCCACGCGGGTTCTTCTCGACCCGCCCGCCCAGCGCCACCGCGGTCAGCTGGTGGCCGAGGCAGATCCCCCATAGCGGCGTGCCACGCCCAACCGCGTCGCGCACCAGCCGCTTGGTCGCGGTCAGCCACGGGTAGTCCGCGTCGTCGTAGGCGCCCATCGCGCCGCCGAGCACCACCAGCCCGGAGTGTTCGCCGCTGCTGTCGGGTAGTGGGTCGCCGGCGTACGGCCGACGGACGTCCAGGCGGATCCCCTCGCCGGCCAGCCACTCCCCGACGAAGCCGGGCGGGCAGCGGTCCTCGTGCTGCACCACCAGCGCCGCGCCGGCGTCCCCCAGAGACTCCATCACCACACCCGCAGCGTAGGTCACAGCATGGGCAGCAGCCGCTGCCGCTCGAACCGGGTCACGTGCCGTCGGTACTCCTCGAACTCGGCCCGCTTGTTGCGCAAGAAGAAGTCGAACACGTGCTCTCCGAGCGTCTCCGCGACCAGCTCGCTGGTCTCCATCACGCGGATCGCGTCGTCGAGGTTGCGTGGCAGCGGCTTGATGCCCAGCGCCCGGCGCTCCAGGTCGGTCAGGCTCCACACGTCGTCCTCGGCGCCAGGCGGCAGCTCGTACCCCTGCTCGATGCCGTGCAGACCGGCGGCGAGGATCACCGCGAACGCCAGGTACGGGTTGCACGCGGAGTCCAGGGAACGCAGCTCGACCCGGGTGGACTGGCCCTTGGTGGGCTTGTACATCGGCACCCGGACCAGGGCGGAGCGGTTGTTGTGCCCCCAGCTGATGAACGACGGGGCCTCGCCGCCGTGCGCCAGCCGCTTGTAGGAGTTGACCCATTGGTTGGTGACCGCGGTGATCTCCGACGCGTGCTCGAGCAGGCCGGCGATGAAGGCCCGGCCCAGCTTGGACAGGTGGTAGTCAGCGCCGGCCTCGAAGAAGACGTTGCGGTCGCCCTCGAACAGGCTCAGGTGGGTGTGCATGCCCGATCCGGGGTGCTCGGTGAACGGCTTCGGCATGAACGACGCGTGCATCCCGTGGGACAGAGCGACCTCCTTCACCACAACGCGAAACGACATCACGTTGTCGGCGGTGGTCAGCGCGTCCGCGTACCGCAGGTCGATCTCCTGCTGGCCGGGCGCCCCCTCGTGGTGGCTGAACTCCACCGAGATGCCCATCTCCTCCAGCATCATGATCGCGTCCCGGCGGAAGTCCTGGCCCTCCGCCTTCGGCGTGTGGTCGAAGTAGCCGCTGTGGTCGATCGGGCGCGGCTCGGTCAACACGTCCGGGGCGTTGTGGAACAAGAAGAACTCGATCTCGGGGTGGGTGTAGAACGCGAACCCGAGGTCGGCGGCCTTGTCCAGCGCCCGCTTCAGCACGAACCGGGGATCCGCGTAGGACGGGGACCCGTCCGGCAGCACGATGTCGCAGAACATCCGCGCGGTCGCCGGCACGTCTCCCCGCCAAGGCAGCAGCTGGAAGGTCGAGGCGTCCGGCTTCGCCAGCATGTCGGCCTCGTAGACGCGGGCGAACCCCTCGATCGCCGACCCGTCGAACCCGATGCCCTCGGCGAACGCACCCTCCAGCTCGGCCGGGGCGATCGCGACGGACTTCAAGGTGCCCAGCACGTCGGTGAACCACAGCCGGACGAACCGGACGTCGCGCTCCTCGACCGTCCGCAGGACGTACTCCTCCTGCTTGCCCATCGTCGCCTCCTCGGGTCGGGCGGCCGGTTCCCCCGGCTGTCCCCATGCTGTCACTGTCCCCCGCGCGGGCACCTCCCGCCGCCCCGGGCGAGCCGCCGCCGAGCCGGCCTCGTGCCGGTTGCGGGGCTCAGCGGATCGAGGCGGCAGCGCTGTGAGCCGGGCGACCTCCTAGGCTTCAGGAATGGCCCAACTGCGGATCGCCTTGGCCCAGATCAACCCGACCGTCGGCGACATCGCGGGGAACAGCGACCTGTGCCTCGCCCGCTGCCGGGAGGCCGCTGCGCGGGGGGCCCAGCTGGTGGCGCTGCCGGAGATGGCGATCACCGGCTACCCGGTCGAGGACCTGGCGATGCGGCCGTCGTTCGTGCTGGCCTCCCGGGTGGCCGTATCCGAGCTCGCTCAGCGGCTGGCCGACGAGGGGCTCGGCGGACTCACGGTGGTGGTGGGCTTCCTGGACCACGACGAGGAGCGGCACGACCGGTTCGACCGGCCCGGCGGCGCGCCCCAGAACGGTGCCGCGGTGCTGCACGACGGCGAGATCAAGGCGGTCTACGACAAGCATCATCTGCCCAACTACGGCGTGTTCGACGAAGCGCGCTACTTCGCGCCGGGCGACGCCATGCAGGTCGTGCGGGTCGCCGGCATCGACGTGGCGATCGCGATCTGCGAGGACCTGTGGCAGGACGGCCCGAGCCTGACCGCCCGGTCCGCGAACGCCGACCTGCTGGTGGTCATCAACGGGTCGCCGTACGAACGGAACAAGGACGACACCCGTCTTGAGCTGTGCTCGCGCCGCGCGGTGGAGGGCGGGTCAACGCTGGCGTACGTCAACCTGGTCGGCGGCCAGGACGAGCTGGTCTTCGACGGCGACTCGCTGGTGGTCGACGCCGACGGCCGGCTGCTCGCGCGGGCACCGCAGTTCGAGGAGTGCCTGCTGGTGGTCGACCTGGAGCTGGCGGCGGCCGGGCCGGACGAGCCTGTGGTCCCGGCCGAGTCGGCGTACCCGGGTCAGCGGATCGAGGGCACGGTGATCAGCGCCGAGCCGGTCGCACGGTACGAGCCGGAGCGGCCGCCGATCGCCCCGCCGCTGGACGACTGCGCCGAGGTGTGGGGGGCGCTCGTGACCGGGCTGCGCGACTACGTGGGCAAGAACGGCTTTCCCTCGGTGGTGTTCGGACTGTCCGGCGGCATCGACTCGGCGGTGGTGGCGACGTTGTCCACCGACGCGATCGGCGCGGACCGCGTCCACGCGGTGTCGATGCCCAGCTCGTACTCCTCGGAACACTCCAAGGACGACGCACGAGAGCTGGCCCGGCGGACCGGGATCCACTTCCAGGTGGTGCCGATCGCGGAGATGGTCACCGCCTTCATGGACTCGCTGCAGCTGACCGGGGTGGCCGAGGAGAACCTGCAGGCTCGCTGCCGGGGCGTGGTGCTGATGGGGTTGTCCAACCAGCACGGCCATCTCGTGCTTGCTCCGGGCAACAAGAGCGAGATCGCGGTGGGCTACTCCACGATCTACGGCGACGCGGTGGGCGGCTTCGCGCCGATCATGGATGTGCCGAAGACATTGGTGTGGGACTTGGCTCGGTGGCGGAACGCGGAGGCCGAACGGCTCGGCCAGACCCCGCCGATCCCGGAGAACTCCATCTCGAAGCCACCGTCGGCCGAGCTGCGGCCGGGGCAGGTCGACACCGACTCACTGCCGGACTACCACATCCTCGACGACATCCTGGACGACTACGTCGAACGCGACAGCAGCTACGCCGACCTGATCGCGGCCGGCTTCGACCGGGAGACGGTCGGCCGCGTGCTCGGCCTTGTGGACAAGGCGGAGTACAAGCGGCGGCAGTATCCGCCGGGTCCGAAGATCAGCCCCCGCAACTTCGGTCGCGACCGACGGCTGCCGATCACCAACGCCTGGCGGGAGCGCGCCTCCGGCTGAGCCTCACCCCTGCGGGCCGACTCCGATCGCCCACAGCACCGACCACCATCAATGCGCCTTTACCAGTCACCACGGAAGGGACCGAACGATGAGCGAGATGCCCGCGCCGTACGGCAGCGGCCCGGCCAAGCAGTCCGGGGAGAGCCAGCAGATCCGGCGGATCCGGATCCACCACCTGCGTCAGATGAAGGAGCGCGGCGAGCGGTGGGCGATGCTCACCGCCTACGAGCAGTATGCGGCGCAGACCTTCGACGAGGCCGGCATCCCGGTGCTGCTGGTGGGCGACTCCGCCAGCAACAACGTGTTCGGCAACGCGACCTCGCTGCCGGTCACGGTCGACCAGCTGATCCCGCTGGTCCGTGCCGTCACCCGGTCGGTGCACCGAGCGCTGGTGGTGGCCGACCTGCCCTTCGGGTCGTACCAGGGCTCTGCGGAGCAGGCGTTCCACACGGCGGTGCGCTTCATGAAGGAAGCCGACGCGCACGCGGTCAAGCTCGAGGGCGGCCGCGAGATGGTTCCGCAGGTGGAGAAGCTGGCCCAGTCCGGGATCCCGGTGATGGCCCACATCGGGTTCACCCCGCAGAGCGAGCACAACCTGGGCGGCTACCGCGTGCAGGGACGTGGCGACGCTGCGGTCCGGCTGATCGAGGACGCCCAGGCACTGGAGGCCGCCGGCGCCTTCGCGGTCGTGATGGAGATGGTGCCGGGCGAGGTCGCCGAACAGGTGACCAAGGCCGTGGCCATCCCCACGATCGGGATCGGCGCCGGCCCGCACTGCGACGCGCAGGTGCTGGTCTGGCAGGACATGGCCGGGCTGCGGACCGGCCGGATGGGCAAGTTCGTGCGGCAGTACGCGGACCTGCACGGGGTACTGCTGGATGCGGCGCAGCGCTACGCCGCCGACGTGGCCAGCGGCGAGTTCCCCGGCGAGGAGCAGACCTTCCACTGAGCCGCCCCGCCGGTCGCGTTGTCAGCCAACCGTCGCACGGTTATCGCGGCCGGCGACCTGACAACTCGACCGGCGGGCGGCTCGTCAGTCCTCCAGCACGTCGTCGTTCCAACGCGGGTCGGTGTCCCACTCCTCGTTGCGCTCTTCGACCTTCTCCAGCGCGCGAGCGGCCTCGGCCTCCGTGGGGTACGGGCCCAGCCGGTCTGCCGACCGGCATCCGGCCTCGGGCTCCACCGTGTGGTGCTTCAGGCAGTAGTAGAACTTGTCCGCCATGTCGACTCCCTCTCCGCTTCGATACTGCCCGATCCTGCCCCATCCGCCGCCCCTACACTCGAGGGTGTGACAGCGATCAGCCCCGGCACCATCTCACCGCGCCGCGCGGTGCCCGCCGCCATCGTCCGACCGGAGTACGTGGACAAGCCCGAGCCCACCCTGGACGGGGCCCCGGAGGTCAAGGACGCGGAGACCATCGAGCGGATGCGGGTCGCCTGCCGGATCGCGGCGCAGGCCCTGCAGGAGGTCGGCAAGAACGTCGTCCCGGGCGTGACCACCGACGAGCTGGACCGGATCGGCCACGAGTTCCTGCTCGACCACGGGGCGTACCCCTCGACGCTGGGCTACCGCAACTTCCCCAAGTCGTTGTGCAGCAGCGTCAACGAGGTGATCTGCCACGGCATCCCCGACGACCGCGAGCTACAGGAGGGGGACATCTGCAACATCGACATCACCGCCTTCATCGGTGGGGTGCACGGTGACACCAACGCGACCTTCCTGGCCGGGAATGTCGACGAGGACAGCAAACTGCTAGTGGAACGAACCGAGGAGGCCACGCTCCGCGGCATCCGGGCGGTGAAGCCGGGCCGGCGGATCAACGTGATCGGCCGGGTGATCGAGTCGTACGCCAAGCGGTTCGGCTACGGCGTTGTGCGCGACTTCACGGGGCACGGCATCGGCACCACGTTCCACTCCGGGCTGGTGATCCCGCACTACGACTCGCCGCAGTACGACACGCTGATCGAGAAGGGCATGACCTTCACGATCGAGCCGATGCTGACGCTCGGCAGCTACGACTGGGACCTGTGGGACGACCAGTGGACGGTCACCACGAAGGACAAGTCCCGCACCGCGCAGTTCGAGCACACGATCCTGGTCACCGACACCGGGGCCGAGATCCTCACGCTGCCCTGACCCGCCCCGTCGCCACCACGCGACGGCCTGCCGGCTGCCCCTCCGCCGGCTCCTGCCCTCCTCCGGGTTGGCCCACTACCGGCGAAGATGGGGAATCCGCCTCATGCCGCCGATCACGCTCCCGGCGCACCGTGTTGCCGACGGCAGCAGGAGGCGGACATGCGACAGACACCGCAGCAAGCGGCGGAAGAGGCGATGCGGCTGACTTCGGCGCCGCCGGGGGATGGCGACCGGGTGGCGGGATACGGCGTGATGGGCGTTCCGTTCGCGCGCGGCGACTACCTCGCGTTGCGGCACTGGCCGGCCAGCTCGTTCGGGCCCGGCTACCGCTCGGTCTGGCATCGCGACCCGGCCGGGCGATGGACGATCCACTCGGACGCGGCGCCCGAGGTCAGCTGTGCCCGGTTCCTCGGCACCGCGGTGGACCGCACCCGCACGGTGCCGATCCACATCACCTGGTCGAGCCCGCATCACCTCCGGGTACGGGTCGTACCCGACCTCGAGTGGAGCCTCGAGCTGGCGGCGTCGTTGCCCAGCCGGGTGCTTAGCCGGCTCGGACCGTCCCTGCCGCAGTCGGTGTGGGCCGGCGACGGTCTCCTCCGCTTGCTGGGAAGCACCACCGCGCCGCTGCTGGGGGTCGGCCGGATGCGACTGTGCGGCGCCGTCCCCAACGGGCAGCACTTCCAGGTCGCTCCCCGGCGACTGTGGGTCGTCCGGCGCTCCACCGCACGGATCTCCGGCCAGGAGCTCGGGACCCAGCAGCCGCTGGACGAGCAGGCGCACCTGGCGGACTTCTGGCTCCCCCAGCGAGGCATCTTCTATGCCGCCACGACAGCGAGCTTCACCGGCTCCGGATCCCAGCACCAGCCGGCGGTGACGATGGGTTGACCCGTCCGGTCGGCCTCGGCAGCCGGACCCACGACCCGGGATGACGCGATACCGTCGAACCGGATCGGCTCGCTGGGAGTTGGTGGATGCAGGGGCGACACGACGCAGCGGGGGGCGCGCGCCGCGGCGACGGACGACTGGTCCGGCCGCGACGGGCGGAGCTGATCGCGTCGCTGTCGTTGGCGATCGACCTCGGGCTCGGGCAGCCCATGGAACACATGCTGCGCTCGTCCATCCTGGGCGCCCGGATCGCCGCGCGGATCGGCCTGGACGACGCACAGCGCGAGCGGGTCTTCTACGCGACCCTGCTGGCCTGGATCGGGTGTCATGCGGACTCCCACGAACTGTCCGGGCTGTTCGGCGACGACATCAGCTTCCGCGCCGGCACCTATGACGTCGACAAACACGGCATCGCCTTGATGGCCTTCCTGCTGGGCCGGGCGGGATCCGGCCGGCCGTTGTCCTCGGCCGCGGCGCATGCCGCGAAGTTCGCGCTCACCGGGCGTCGGGCCATGAAGGCGCTGATCACCTCGCACTGCCGTTCCGCCGGACTGCTCGCCACCCGGATCGGGGCGGTGCAGGGGCTCGACACCGTGCTGGCCCACACGTTCGAGCGCTGGGACGGAGCGGGCCTACCCGCCGGCGCCTCCGGCCCGCAGATCCCCATCGAGATGCGGATCGTCCACCTGGCCGACACAGCGGACGTGTTCTTGCGCGCCGGCGGGCCCGCTGCGGCGGCGGACATGGCCCGGCAACGAACCGGCACCCAGTTCGATCCCAACCTCGCGGCCCTGTTCCGCAGCGATGTCGCCGAGCTGACCGCGGACCTCGAGGCGGCGGACGCCTGGACCACGGCGATGGAGATCGCCCCACGAGACGAGCCCCTGGACGCGGCCGAACTGGACGCCGTCGTGGTCGCGATGGGCGAGTTCGCCGACCTCAAGTCGCCGTACACACTGGGGCACTCCGGCGCGGTGGCGGCGCTGGCCGTCGAGGCCGGGCGCGAACTCGGACTACCCGACGCGGACCTCGACGACCTGCGCCGCGCCGGGCACGTGCACGACCTGGGCAGGATGGGCGTCCCGAACACTATCTGGGACAAGCGCGGGCCGCTGTCCTCCAGCGAGTTCGAGCGGGTCCGGATGCACCCCTACCTCACCGGCCGCATCCTGCAGCGCATCCCGGGGTTCGGCCGCGTCGCGAGCATCGCCGCGGCCCACCATGAACGCCTGGACGGCAGCGGCTACTCGCGCGGCGTGGCGGCCGAGAGCCTGAGCCGGTGCGACCGGCTGCTCGCCGCCGCAGACCACTACCGTGCCTCGACCGAGCCGCGCGCGCATCGGCCCGCCCTGGCGTCCCAGGCCGCGGCCAAACAGTTGCGCGCGGAGGTCCGAGCCGGGCGGCTCGGTGGGCCGGAGGCAGAGGCGGTCCTCGCCGCAGCCGGGCATCGGCGACGCAAGCTGCAGACCTGGCCCGCGGGACTCACCAACCGTGAGGTGGAGGTGCTGCGCCTGGTCGTGCGGGGCGCGTCCAGCCGCGAGGCAGCCGCCGAGCTGCAGGTGTCGGTGAAGACCATCGGCAACCACCTGGAGCACATCTACGCCAAGCTGGGCGTCACCAACCGGGTCGGTGCCGGCATGTACGCGATGCAGCACGGGCTCGTGGACCGCCCCGACGGGCAGGCGGCGGACTAGCGCGGCGGACCCCACCCTGGACGAGCGCCGGCGGCGCCCTGATGAGCACCACCTGCGCCCAAAGATGGGGAGATCGCCTCATCCGCCTGGCGCGGCGCGCGAGCAGCCTGGGTGCTGAGCCGAGACCGAAAGGACAGCACCATGACCACCCTGCAACCAACGCCCGCCATCGACGAGGAGAAGCTGCACGCGTTCGTCTTCCGTGCCGTCGACGAGGCCGGGGCGTCGCTGAACACCGCGCTGGTGGTGCTCGGCGACAAGCTCGGGTACTACCGCGTACTCGCGGAGTCCGGCCCGACAACCCCCGCCGAGCTGGCCGAACGGACCGGAACTCCCGAGCCCTACGTCCGAGAATGGCTGCACGCCCAGGCCGCCGGCGCCTACGTCACCTACGAGCCGGCGACGGGACGGTTCACGCTGCCGCCGGAGCATGCCGTCGCGCTGACGGACGAGAGCAGTCCCGCGTACCTGCCGGGGTTCTTCCAGATCGTGCACGGCACCGTGCGCGACGCACCGGCGATCATCGAGGCGGTCGGCGCCAACGCAGGTGTGGGCTGGCACCAGCACAACGCGGACGTCCACAACGGGTGCGAACGCTTCTTCCGGACGGGCTACCGGGCGAACCTGACCAGCAGCTGGCTGCCGGCGCTCGACGGGGTGGTCGACAAGCTCACCGCGGGCGCGAAGGTGGCCGACGTCGGCTGCGGGCACGGCGCGTCGACGATCCTGATGGCCCAGGCGTTCCCACGCTCGACGTTCCACGGGTCGGACTACCACGCCGGCTCGATCGCCATCGCCCGGAGGCAGGCAGCGGACAGCGGGGTCGCCGATCGGGTGGAGTTCACGGTCGCGGACGCGCGGTCGCATCCGCAGGGCGACTACGACCTGATCACGATGTTCGACTGTCTGCACGACATGGGCGACCCGGTCGGCGCCGCGCGCCACGTCCGTACCCTGCTGAAGCCCGAGGGCACCTGGATGGTGGTCGAGCCGTTGGCCGGCGACCGCGCCGAGGACAACTACAACCCCGTCGGGCGCCAGTTCTACGCCTTCTCGACGCTGCTGTGCACGCCGGCTTCCCTGTCGCAGGACGTCGGCCGCGCGCTGGGTACGCAGGCCGGTCCCGCGCGCATCCGCGAGGTGGCCACCGAGGCCGGGTTCGGCAGCTTCCGGAAGGTCGCCGAGACGCCGTTCAACATGGTGCTCGAGATCCGGCGGTGACCGATCGGCCCGGGGCGGGAATCCGCGAGCCCGCGCGACGGCCTCGAGGTCGCCGCGCGGGCCGGTGGTCGGTCGATCAGTCCGACGTGCGTCCGGGGGCGCCCAGGTCCTCGTAGGACAGTTCGCCGCGCTCGGCCATCCGGCGCTCCACCCGCAGCACCCCGGCCTCGTGCTCGGGGTCGCCCGACATGGCCGCGGCCAGCCGAAGGTGCGGCAGCGCCTCGCCGTACCGGCGCTGCCGCTCGAGCGTGCGGCCCAGCGCGAACCGTGCCCACACGTCGGTGGGCTCGTCGTCGACGATCGTGCGCAGGTCCTGCTCGGCGGGGCCGAGCAGCGCGGCCTTGAAGTAGGCCCAGGCGCGCAGCGTCAGCAGGCTACGGCTGCGTGGCTCGGCCTCGACCGCAGGGTTCAGCAGCTCGATCGCCGCGCGCGGCTGGCGGCCCTCGATCAGCCGCTCGGCCTCGCGGTAGCGCTGCACCGTGTCCATGCCGTCGAAGTCCATGCTCATCACGGCACGCTCAACCGCCCCCACCCCCGCGCTATTCCCCCCGGCCCCGTGAGACGCCAAAACTTCCCCG
>CAZNCE010000003.1:45300-47511 GCA_964571285.1 uncultured Nocardioidaceae bacterium
GAGAAGCCAATTTTTCCCATTGGAGAAGCCAACGTCGCTGGTGAACGCACCTGAAGACCCACCGATGAGTCGGGGAGAGACGGATGAGCCGGCCTGTAGGCCGGATTCTGTCGGGGGCGACCATCCATCTCGGGGCACCGTTGCCGATGTCCTCCAGCGATCCACCCGCAGGCTCGGACGGGCCGTCCTCGAACGCCTGCGCAGCCGACTGCTCACGCAGTGGGCCCTCTCGATCTTGCTCCAGGTGGGGTTTACCGAGCCGCCGTAGTCACCTACGGCGCTGGTGGTCTCTTACACCACCCTTTCACCCTTACCCGCACCCCGGCCGAAACCGGGGCCGCTGGCGGTCTGCTCTCTGTGGCACTTTCCCGCGAGTCACCTCGGGTGGCCGTTAGCCACCACCCTGCCCTGTGGAGTCCGGACCTTCCTCGGGGCGGTGTCCCCTGAGGGGTACGCCGCCGCGCGGCCGCCCGGCCGGCTCATCCGTCTACTGCTAACTCTACCGAGACGCCCAGGTTCGGTTCATCCGCAAGCGGACCACAGCCGCACCCTCGGAGGCCTTGACCGCTCGCGGGGAAGTCTTGGCTTCTCGCGGGGAAGTTTTGGCCGCTCACGGATCGGCGGGGCCACCAGCGTCACGGTGCGTAGCTGAAGGCGATCGTACGACTGTCCACGTCGGCCGTGGTCAGCTCGACCTCGACGACCTCGCCCAGTGGCAGGTCGGCATCACCAGCCACCCGGCCCTCGATCGCCGGGTGACGCAGGCGGATCACGCCCTTGGACCGGTCGTCGCGGTCCACGTCGACGATCGTCCCGCGGAACCGCTCGCCTACCTGTTGCTGCAGCAGCGCGGCCTCGGCCAGGCTGAGCACCGCAGACTCGTACTGACCCGCTCGTCGACCCGACTCCGCCATCGTCTGCGGGAGTGTGGGCAGCGCGGTCAGCACCCACTCGGGGACGGCCCGGTCGGCGCACAGCGCGACGCACACCTCGCCGGCGTAACGATCGACCAGCCGACGCAGCGGCGCGGTCACGTGGGTGTATGTCGTGGCCAGCGCCGCATGCTCGGGCTGCTCGGGCACCTCCTTGGCGAAGGCCGCATAACCGGCGCCGCGCAGCAGCGCCGTGCACTCGACCAGCATCGCGCCGTGCTCGGGTCGCTGCGGATCCAGAGAGCGGATGAAGTCGGGATAGGGCTGCTCGGTCGGCCACTCGATGCCCAAGGCGCGCGCGGTCCGCTGCATCCGCTCGATCGCGCCGGGATCCGGCTGCGGCAGCGTCCGCAGGATGCCCACCTCGGCGTGCACCATCAGTTCGGCGGCCGCCATTCCGGTCAGCAGCGAGATCTGCTCGTTCCACTCCTCGACCGGCAGCCGAGCACGGAAGTCGAGGCGCCAGCCGTCGCCGTCGACGGCGATCTCCTGTTCGGGGATCGGCAGGCTCACCCCGCCGCGGTCGCGCTCCAAAGCCTTGCGCCGCTCCCCTACCTCCCGCACCAGCGCCCACATCGGGTCGGCGGTCCCGTCCTCGACCTGGGCCTGCACGCTCGCATAGTCCAGCTGCGCGCGGCTGCGGACCATCGCTCGGGACACGTTCGCCCCGATACGCTCGCCGTCCGCAGCCAGGTCGACGGTCCACAGCAGGGCGGGGCGCGGCTGGCCCGGCAGCAGCGAGGCAGCGTCCTCGGACAGCACCGTCGGGTGCAGCGGCACCTTGGAGCCGGCGCCGTACAGCGTCTCCCCACGCCGGTTGGCCTCCAGATCCACCGCGTCCCCGGGTGACACGAAGGCGGCCACATCGGCGATCGCGTAGTGCACCCGATGGCCACCGCCGAGTCGCTCGATGTGCAGCGCCTGGTCCAGGTCTCTGGCTCCGGGTGGATCGATGGTCACGAACGGGATGTCGGTACGGTCGTCGGCCGGCAACCGCGGGTCGCGGGCCGCCTGTGCCGCGGCCTGCTCCACCTCCGGCGGGAACTCCGGCGCCACGTCCAGCTGGTCCTGGATGGCCCGCACACCATGCTCCAGCTGTCCGGGGTCCATGTGCCGGATCCGGATCCGACGGGTCGATGACGGCACAGGCACCCTCTCTGGGTCGATGGTCGTCACAGCCTAGACCCGCACAGGCCGTCAGCCGGCGAACACCTCCGGTGGTGCGAACGTCCACCGACGCGTGTCGCGTTGACCGCTCACCGGGAAGTTTTGGCGTCTC
>CAZNCE010000003.1:47611-56494 GCA_964571285.1 uncultured Nocardioidaceae bacterium
CGGGGAAGTTCTGGCGTCTCGCGGGGAAGTTTTGGCGTCTCACGGAATGGGGGGTGGCGGTGTCTAGCCTTACGCGTGTGGGGCCGACCGAGTTCACGGCCACCGCCGCCCTGATCGTGCTGCTCGGCCTGGCCGTACGCCACACCGGACGCTGGTGGGACGGCGTGCTCGCTGTCGGCTGCGCGGCGGCGGCGATCGCCGTCGGGGCGGTCGGGCCGCGGCAGGCCTGGCGGCAGCTGGCCGACCTGGCCCCGGTGCTCGGGTTCCTGGTCGCCGTGCTGGTGCTCGCCTCGATGTGCCAGGCCGAGGGGCTGTTCACGGCGCTGGGTCACCGGCTGGCCCGCCGGCCGACGGACCGGCGCCTCGGCTCGCCGTCCATGCTCGGGGCGGCGTTCGCGGTGGCGGCTGGGACGACCGCCGTGCTGGGGCTGGACGCCACCGCGGTGTTGCTCACCCCGGTGGTGCTGGGTGCCGCGGTTGCCCGGCGGGTGCCGCCACGGCCGTACGCCTATGCCTGTGTGCGGCTGAGCAACTCCGGGTCGCTGTTGCTGCCGGTGTCGAACCTGACCAACCTGGTGGTGTTCGCGGCGTCCCGGCTGAGCTTCGGCGGCTTCGCCTGGCGGTTGTTGCCGGTGTGGCTGGCCGTGCTCGCGCTGGAGTACGGCGGGCTGCGGTGGTGGTTCCGCGACGCGCTGCGCGCCCAACCGGACGGAGCGGCACCGGCGATCGAACCGCTGCCCCGCACTCCGCTGCTGGTGCTGGTCCTGGTGCTGGTCGGCTTCCTGCTTGCTCCGCTGGCCGGGCTCGGGCCGGCGTGGGTCGCCGGTGCCGGCGCCCTGGTCCTGGTGGTGCGAGCACTGGCCCACCGCGCGGCCACGCCGCGCGACGTGCTGGCGGCGGCCAACCTGTCGTTCGGGCTGTGGGTGCTGTGCCTCGGCGTGGTGGTTGCCGGGGTCACCGGCTCCGGTGCCGGGCGGTGGCTCGCAGACGTGCTCGCGGCGATCGGTCCCGGACCTGGCCTGGTGTCGATGCTCGCGGTCGCCGGCCTCGCGGCGGTCTGTGCGGCGGTGCTGAACAACCTCCCGGCAACCCTGCTGCTGGTGCCGCTGGTGGCGGCCTCGGGGGCACCGGGGCTGCTGGCCATGCTGGTGGGGGTCAACCTCGGATCCAACCTCACGCTGACCGGGTCGCTCGCCAACCTGTTGTGGCGACGGACCGTCGCCCGCACCGGGCTGCGAGTCCGGGTGGCGCATTTGCACTGGTACGGGCTGGCCACCTGCCCGGTCGTGCTGCCGGTCGCCGTGGTGGTGCTCTGGGCGTGGCTGCGGCTGCTGGGCTGAGCCCGGACCGCCGCTAGGGTGACAGCCGTGCTGGTGCTGCTGCCGCCCTCCGAGGGCAAGACCCAACCGTCCCGCGGCCGCCCGCTGGACCTGTCCACGCTGTCGGCGCCGGAGTTGACCGAGCACCGCTCGCAGGTCCTCACGGCGCTGGTCGACCTGTGCTCGGGCGACCCCGCACGAGCAGCCGAGGTGCTGGGCCTCGGGCCGACCCAGCAGGACGAGGTGCTGCGCAACCGCGAGCTGCCGGACGTCCCGACCGCTCCCGCCGGGAAGGTCTACACCGGCGTGCTCTACGCCGCACTGGATGCTCAGACCCTCACCGGCCCGGACAAGCGCCGGCTGAACAGGTGGGTGCGGGTGCAGTCCGCCCTCTTCGGTCTGGTATCGCCGACGGACCGGATCCCGGCCTACCGGCTGTCCGGCGACGTCCGGCTGCCCGGCATCGGGTCGGTGGCCGGCCACTGGCGCCGGCCGATGACCGAGGTCGTCCCCTCGCTCGCTGGCCGCGGGCTGGTGATCGACCTGCGGTCCGGGCTGTACACCGGCTTCTGGCGGGGGGACCGGCGCACGGTCACGGTCCGGGTGCTGCACGAGACCGGCGGCAAACGCGCCGTCGTCAGCCACTTCAACAAGGCCACCAAGGGTCGCCTGGTCCGCGCCCTGGTTCGCGACGGCGGCACGCCCACCACCGGGGCCGAGCTCACCGAGCACCTCAAGGCACTGGGCTGGCTGGCCGAGTACGACGGGGATCGCCGCATCGACGTCGTGGTCAGCGAACTCTGAGCAGACCGGCACCACGCGGCCCGCCGATCGGCCGCGGCGTGGCCGACGGCGCCCCGCCGGCCTCGGTCAGAGCCCGGACTCGGAGGTGATCACCAGGATGCGGCCGCACTGCTCGCAGCGGGACACCTCGTCCTCGTCGGCGGCCTTGATCGCGCGCAGGTCGGCGGCGGTCAGCTCCAGTCGGCACCCGGTGCAGCGGCGCTGCACCAGCTGGGCGGCGCCGACGCCGGCGTTGTTGGCCCGCAGCCGCTCGTACAGCGTGAGCAGGTCGGCCGGCAGCCCGCCGGCCGTCTTGTCCCGCGCGATCGTGGTCTCGGACGACTCCTCGTCGATCTCGGCCAACGCGGTGTCCCGGAGCCGCCGTTGCTCGGCCAGCTCACCGCCGAGCTCGGTCAGCCGCTCGTCGATCCGGTCAAGCTCCTGCTGGGCGTCGTCGGCGCGCTCCATCACCTCGAGCTGGGCGTCCTCGAGATCGGCGATCCTCCGCTCCAGCGACGCGACCTCGTGCTGCAACTGCTCCAGCTCGCGCGGGGAGCCCACCTGGCCCGAGCTCAGCCGTTCCTCGTCGCGGACCCGCCGGCTCCGCACGGCCTCCACGTCCGCCTCCGCCTTCCGCAGCTCGCGGTCCAGGTCGGCGATGCCGGTGCGCGCGAACACCGCACGGTCCTCGAGTTCGGCCTGCTCCGACTCCAGCAGCGCGACCCGCTCCAACTCGGGCAGGGTGCGCCGGCGGTGCGCCAGCCGGTCCAGCCGCGAGTCCAGGTCCTGCAGCTCCAGCAGCCCCAGTTGAGCACTACGTTCAGCCTTCAGTTGGGCCCTCCTCGGAGCGGATCCGGCGCGCGGCCAGATGGAACTGCCAGGGGTCTGTGCACGTCCGGGAGACGCGCGTGTCCACCGTAACCTCTCGCTGCGCGAGCGCGGTGGTGAGCGTCCGTTCGGCCAGCGGCAGCCAGGTCCACTCCGCCGCCCAGTGCGCCACGTCGACCAGCGCTACCCCGGTGCCGCCGTAGGCGTGCTCGCGGAACTCCGAGGCCGGGTGGTGGCGCAGGTCGGAGGTGAGGTACGCGTCCGCGCCGCTGCTCCGGGCCAGGTCCAGGAACGCGTCGCCGGCCCCGCCGCACACCGCGACCGTGCGCACCGGCTGGTCCGGGTCGCCGGCGACCCGGACGCCTGCGGCGGTCGCGGGCAGCGCCTCGGCGACACCGGCGGCGAACTCCCGCAGGGTCTGCTGACCGGCGAGCACGCCGACCCGTCCGGTGCCGCGCGAGGACGGCTGCGTCGCCCGCTCCAGCAGGTGGAAAGCCGGCTCCTCGTACGGATGCGCCGAGCGCAGCGCCGCCAGCACGGCGGTCCGCCGGCTGCGTGGCAGTTCCATCTCGATGCGGGTCTCGGGGACCTGCTCGATGTCGCCCACCCGGCCGATGGTGGGGTTCGCCCCGGTGAGCGGCCGGAACGTGCCGGTGCCGGCGGCAGCCCACGCGCAGCGCTCGTAGTCGCCGATGGAGCCCGCGCCGGCCGCGGAGAGCGCGTCGACGACGGCGTCGACGGCGTCCTGCGGGACGAACGTGACCAGCAGGTCGGTGTCCGGGGCCGGGTCCGGGTCGAGCGGCCGCAGCTCGGTCAACCCGACCGCCGCGGCCAGCGCGTCCGACACCCCCGGGTCGGCGCTGTCGGCGTTGGTGTGGCACACCTGCAGGGCGATCCCGTGCCGGACCAGCCGGTGCACCACCCGCCCTTTGGGGTCGGTCGCGGCGACCCCGTGCACCGGGCGCAACAGCAACGGGTGGTGGGTGACGACCAGATCGGCTCCCCACGCCACCGCCTCGTCGACGACCGCCAGCACGGGGTCGACCGCGAACAGCACCTTGTGGACCGGCTGGTCGGGGTCGCCGCACACCAGTCCCACGGCGTCCCAGGAGTCGGCCCACCGTGGGTCGTACAGGGTGTCGAGCAGGTGGCTGATCTCGGCGAGAGACGGTGAACTACCCATGTCAGCGGAGGCTAGCGAGTCGCCATCCCCGGGCGCGGGCCGGCACCGGGACCGAACGGCGTGAGCTGCTCGCGCCGCGGCGCCGACAGCTCCGCCCGGACCCGCCCTCCCCCGGTGAGTGCCAGCAGCACCGCGCAGGCACAGGCCGCGATCGTGACGACGAACGCCGGCGTATGACCGCCCCAGTCCGCCAGCCGGCCCGCCGCGCCGGCTCCCGCGGCGTAGCCGAGACCGGTGGCACCGGCCAGCAGCGTCATCGCGGCGCCGGTCCGGACCGCCGGCGTGACCCGCTCCGCCATGGTGAACACGGTGATCATGTACGGCGCGATGGCCAACCCGAAGGCGAGCAGCACCAACGCGAGCGAGGCCAGGCCGTCCACCCCCAGCAGCGGCAGCGACAAGACCAGCAGACCGGACGCGAACAGCCGCCAGCGCCGCTCGTACCCGAACCGCTCGGGCAGCATCGCGACGGCCAGGCCGGCCAGCACGCTGCCCACGCCGAGCAAGGCGTGCAGGAACCCGGTGAGCCCGGGTTCGCCCGCCGCGGTGGCCAGCACGGACGTGGCGGTCTGCACCGAGCCGAACACCGCGCCCACCGCGAACTGGGCGAGGCAGAAGATCACCAGGACCGCGCCGAGCAGCGGCACCGCCGGGCCCGACCCGACGGGGGTACGCGCGGCCTCCGCGCTGGGGTGCAGGGCGAACCAGGAGCCGAACACGGCGAGGATCGCGGCCGCCGCCAGCAGCGCCGCGGCCGGGGAGACCACCGCGACGACCGCGCCGACCAGCGCCGGGCCGAGCACGAACGACGCCTCGTCGGCCGCACCCTCGTAGGAGAAGGCGGCGGCGATCAGCTGCCCGCGGCGTGACGAGTCACCGATGATCGGTCGCCAGCGCACCCGCGCCAGTGGCCCGACCTGGGGCAGCACCAGCCCGGCGAGCGCGGCGGTGGCCGCCAGCCAGATCCAGCCCGCGCCGGCCTGGGAGAGCAGCACCAGCCCGGTCAGCCCGGAGGCACCGCCCAGCGACTGGACCAGCACGACCGGGCGCTGGCCCAGCCGGTCGGCGAGGGCACCGGCCACCGGGGCGCCGACCGCGTTGGCCACAGCGAGCAGACCGGCGGACACACCGCCTGCGGCATAGCTGCCGGTCGAGCCGGCGACGAGCAGGAGGGTGCCGAGCTGGCTCATCGCCAGCGGCAGCCGCCCGAGGAAGGCGACGATGACGAAGGCTGCGCCGGCCATCGACCACAATCGGCCGTAGACCTTGAGGGGTGACACAACGGGCTCCAAGCAGATGCGCGGTCTGCGTGTCTTCCCGCCCAACAGACACGCGCCTGGCCCTATGCACAAGCCAGTCTACGCGATCCGGTGCCTCGTCGTCGCCGTCCGCGGTGTGACCTCCACTACCGGGACCCGGTAGCCGGATCAGGGTCGGTAGCTACCCGGTGGCCAGGCCCGGGTGCTGGCGCCCACCGCGTTCCAGGCGCTGACGCTGACCACCAGGGCGACCAGAGAGGCGATCTCGTTCCGGCCGTAGTGTTCGGTGACTGCGGCGTACGCGCGGTCGGGAACGTGGTCGTCGGCCATCCGCGCCATCGCCTCGGCGAAGGCAAGCGCCGCCCGTTCGGCCCCGGTGAAGAACGGGGTCTCCCGCCAGACCGGCAGCGCGTCCAGCCGCTGCTGCGGCTCCCCCGCCGCACGCGCCGTCTGGCTGTGCATGTCCACGCAGTACGCGCAGCCGTTCAGCTGCGACACCCGCAGCCGAAGCAGCTCGCGCAACCCGGCGGCGATGCCGGCGGCGTCGAGTTCCCGCTCGGCCGCGGCATCCAGGTGGTTCAGGGCCTTGGTGAAGCCCGGCGCGGCGGCGTCGATGTCCACCCGCACCGGGATCTGGGTCAGCAGTTCGGTTGTCATGGCGATCACGCTAGGCAGCGAGCGGCCCAACGGTAAGGTCCACTTCGATGAAGAAAGCATGGGCCATTTCCGGGGTGGACCTCCATCTGGAGGTCGCGCCGACCAGGGTGCGCGCCGGGCTGGAGGTCGCCCTCCGCGACGCGATCGCGAGCCGCCGGCTCGCCCCCGGCAGCCGGCTCCCCTCGTCCCGGCAGCTGGCATCCGACCTGGGCATGGCGCGCAACACCGTGGCCGAGGCGTACGGCCAACTGGTCGCGGAGGGCTGGCTGATCGCGCGGCAGGGTTCGGGCACCCGGGTCGCGGCCCTGCCCCCGCCCGCCGACCAGCCGCCGCGGACGGCCTCGGCGGCAGCGCGTCCGGCGTACGACCTGACGCCGGGGCTGCCGAACCTGGCCTCGTTTCCCGCCGACGCCTGGGTGGGCGCATTGCGTCGGTCGCTGGCGGCCGCCCCGGTCGACCTGCTCGGCTACGGAGACCCGCGCGGGCTGCCGCAGCTGCGCGAGGTGCTGGCCGGCTACCTGGCCCGGGCCCGCGGCGTGCACGCCCACCCGGACCGGATCTTGGTCTGCTCCGGTTTCGGCCAGGCACTCGCGCTGCTGGCCCAGGTGCTGCGCGCGGACGGCGCCGGCACCGTCGCGACCGAGGCGCACAGCCGTCCGGCCCACCGCCGGTTGCTGTCCTACCACGGGCTGGCGTCCCGGCCGGTGCCGGTGGACGAGGACGGGGCGGTGGTGGACCGGCTCGGCGCCGACGATGCGGTGCTGCTCACCCCTGCGCACCAGTTCCCGCTGGGGGTCACGCTGAGCGCGGCTCGTCGTGCCGCTGTCACCGGCTGGGCCGCCGACGGCGGCGGCCTGGTGATCGAGGACGACTACGACGGGGAGCTGCGCTACGACCGGCGGCCGGTGGGTGCGCTGCAGGCGCTGGCCCCGGACCACGTGGTCTATGTCGGCACGGCGAGCAAGACACTCGCCCCCGGCGTACGACTGGGCTGGATGGTGACGCCGCCGGGGCTGCTGGACCGGCTGGTGGCGGCCAAGGACAACGCCGACGGGCACAGCAGCGTGCTCAACCAGCTCGCGCTGGCCGAGCTGATCCGGTCCGGCGGCTACGACCGGCACGTCCGGCGCTGCCGGCTCGCCTACCGGCGCCGGCGCGATCGGCTCACCGCAGTCCTTCGCGAGCCTCTGCCCGCGACCGCGGTGACCGGCATCGCCGCCGGGATGCACGCGGTGGTGGGGCTTCCGCCCGGGATCGCCGAGGCCGACGTCGAGGCGGCAGCGTTGCGGGCCGGTGTCGTGGTGGAGGGCCTGGACCGCTACCGGCAGCCCGGCGGTCCGGACCGTACGCCCGCCCTCGTGGTCGGCTACGGCACCCCGCCCGACCACGCGTACGCGGGGGCGTTGGAGCGGCTGCCGAAGATCCTGGCCAGCGGGCGCGGTTGAGGCCGGCGAGCACTCGCCGGTCTAGAGGCGCCGGTACATGATGTGCAGCCCGACCCGGCCGGCGGAGGGGTGCTCGAAGGCCTCCGGCACGGTGCCGATGATCTCGAAGCCCAGCGACTGCCACAGCGCCACCGCCGCCTGGTTGACCTCCACCACCGCGTTGAACTGCATCGCCGCGTAGCCCTGCCGGCGTGCCCAGTCCAGGGCGTACTCACCCAAGGCACGGCCGACGCCCAGGCCTCGGGCGGCCGGCGAGACCATGAAGCTCGCCGTGGACACGTGTGCCCCGGGCCCCGGCTTGTTGGGTCCGAACTTGGCCGTGCCGAGCAGGGTGTCGCCGTCCTCGGCGACCACGGTCTGTCCGGGCGGTCGCTCGACCCACAGGTCGCGCGCCTGCTCCGGTGCCAGGTCCGGGTCGTAGGTGTAGGTGTCGGCGGCCCTGACGACCTGCCGGATGATCGGCCAGACCCGGACCCAGTCGGGTTCCCGGTACGCGCGGATGTGCACGGCCGCACGATAGGGCCTGCCCGCGCGGGGCCGCGGTAGTGGCCCGGCCTACGACAGGTCGCCCCCCACCAACACCGGTCTGCGCGGCTCGTGCCGCCGGATGCGGCACCGACACGGCTACCCGGGGAAGTGCCGCCAGTGTCCCTCGGAGACGACCCGGACGGCGCCGTCGGCGACCTGGATGGCGGTGGCGTCGTCGATCGCGTACGCGGGGCTGCCGAGGCCGGCCGCCCAGCGCTCCGCGTCGGCCATGGTGTTCTCCGGCAGCAGCTCGTGGTCGAGGTGCGGGAAGAGGGAGAAGTCGACGACCCCCAGCGTGCTGTCGTCACCGCCGTCGGTCGGGCGCCACCCCACGAAGTCCTCCCCGATGCGCGGGGTCATCACCATGCTCCCTGCACTCAGGCCCACCCACACCAGGTCGCCCAACGACGGCAGGAGATCGGCCAGGCCGGACCGCCGTACCCAGTGACACAGGTAAAGCGCGTCGCCGCCATTCACCAGCAGCGCGTCCGCCTCCCGCACCCAGGAGACCCAGCGTTCCGGGTCGATGCTGGGCAACGCCGTGAGCTCCAGCACGCCGAGGGACTTCCACCCCAGCTCGCACATCGGGGTGGACGACCGCCCGGTGATGAAGCGCCACGCTCCATCGGGACCGCCCTGCGGGTGCCCGTAGATCGCGGTGGGGATGCAGAGGGCGTTGCAGTCGGCGATCGGCCGAGGGAGCAACTCCTCCAGCGCGCTGCGGATGCTCGGGTTCTTGATCCCGGCGGACGTGAGAAGGAGTCGCACCATGCCTCCCGGCCTGGACTGACGAGGTACGGGGAACCGCGTGACGGCAGACCGGGAACCACCGCCAGACTCATCGCCGACGTCGTCGGTGGGCGCAGCAGGGATCGAACCTG
>CAZNCE010000004.1:0-5649 GCA_964571285.1 uncultured Nocardioidaceae bacterium
CGAATGTCGGTCACCCCCGCAACCTACCTTCCTCCCGATTCGTCTGCGGTCGCCCGCCGCGACACGCCCGCGCGACCGCAGACGAATCGAGGGGTGATTACGCTGGAGACGTCGGGTCCGTGGGCGTCTCGTGGCCCGGCCCGGAGGTCGTCATGGAGATCGTCTACGGGATCATCGCGGCCATCGCCTTCGTCGGTCTGGTGGTGCTCTTCTCACTGCGGGTGGTGAAGCAGTACGAGCGCGGCGTGGTGTTCCGGTTCGGCCGGCTGACCGGGGAGTCCCGGGGGCCGGGCCTGACCATGCTGATGCCGGTCGCGGACTCGCTGCAGAAGGTGAACATGCAGATCGTCACCATGCCGGTCCCGGCCCAGGAGGGGATCACCCGCGACAACGTGACGGTCCGGGTGGACGCGGTCGTCTACTTCCGCGTGGTCGACCCGGTCAAGGTCGCGGTCGACGTGCAGGACTACCAATCCGCGATCGCGCAGGTGGCGCAGACGTCGCTGCGCTCGATCATCGGCAAGAGCGACCTCGACGATCTGCTCTCCAACCGGGAGCGGCTGAACGAGGGCCTCGAGCTGATGATCGACAGCCCGGCCGCCGACTGGGGTATCCACATCGACCGGGTGGAGATCAAGGATGTCGCGCTGCCGGAGAGCATGAAACGCTCGATGTCCCGGCAGGCCGAGGCAGAGCGCGAACGCCGGGCCCGGATCATCACCGCCGACGGCGAGCTGCAGGCGTCGACGAAGCTGTCCGAGGCCGCGGGCACGATGGCCGACACCCCCGCCGCGCTTCAGCTGCGGCTGATGCAGACCATGGTGGAGGTGGCGGCGGAGAAGAACTCCACGCTGGTGCTGCCGTTCCCCGTCGAGCTGCTCCGGTTCCTGGAGGCGGCCTCCGGCACCGGGCGAGAGTCCTCGCGACGGCGCCAGGTCAGCCGACCTGCAGGACCACGCCCGCATGGTCCGACGGCCACAACCCCGTCGAACGGTCACGCGCATCCGGCGTCGCACCGGTGACCCGCCCCCACCGCACCGGCAGCTCGACGGCACCACGGCCGAACACCAGGTCGATGCGCCGGTCGAACCCGGACCCGTCGGCGTCGTCCAGCCGCTCGCCGCGCACGCCGTAGGTCCAGCCGTCCTCCGCCGGACGCCACCGCAGCCATAGGTCGGCGAATCCGGCCGCCACCATCCGGTCGTACGCGCCGCAGGTATGCGGATCCAGCGGATCGGAGTTGAAGTCGCCGACGACGATCGTCGTGGAGTCGCCCGGCCGACCTCCCACGGCCGGCCCGGCGAGCAGCTCGTCGGCCTGCGCCGCCGCGACCGCCGGGTCGTGCGCCTCCAGGTGGGTGTTGACGAACCGCACCGGGGTGTCGCCGACCAACACGTCGACAAAGCCGAAGCCCCGGCGGTACGACACCGGCAGCCCCGCCACGTCGAGCCGCAGCGCACTGGCGTAGAGCCCTCCCCCGGTGCCGAGCAGCCGCAGCGGCGCGTCGTCGCGCAGCAGGATCACGTCTCGCAGCGTCAGGCGTACCGACGACCCCGAGGCCGGATCGTCGGTGCAGCTCGGGCCCTGCACATCCGTGCCGGTCTGCACCTGCACCGGGGTGTAGGCGCAGCCGGCGTCGCGCAGCGCCCGCACCAGCTCGGCCAGGAAGTCCAGCTCCACCTCCTCCGCGACCGCGTCGCCGAGCCGGGCCGGCACCAGCGGGCCGCGGCGCCACAGCGCCACCTCCTGCAGGCCGACCAGCTCCGCTCCGGTCCCGGCCAGCTCGGCCGCCAGCAACCGGGCCCGGACGGTGAAGTCGGTGGCGTCCACGATCGCCCGTGCCTCGTGGTTGGCCCGTGCGAAGGCGTTCAGGGCCTCCTCCCCGGTGAGGCCGTCCGGCGCGTGGACGCACCGCTCGGTGTCCGCGCCGAGGTACACGTTGCGGGTCATCACGGTCAGCGGCTGGCGAAAGCTGGAGGTCATGCGCGAAACGTAATCGGCGTTGCGTTCTCCCGCAGCGCCCGCCTCCGCTGCGGGCGGTTCACATCGGTGCACCATCGCGGGAGGATGGCCAGCATGATCCTCATCGTCGTCAAGTTCACCGCCCGCCCCGAGCACGCCGACCAGTGGATGTCGGCCGTCCGCGAGTTCACCGAGGCCACCCGCGCCGAGCCCGGCAACCTGTGGTTCGAGTGGTCCCGCAGCGTCGAGAATCCCAACCAGTTCGTGCTGGTCGAGGCGTTCCGGGACGGCGAGGCCGGAGCCGCCCACGTCGGCTCCGACCACTTCCCCAAGGGACTGGACGCGATGCGGCCGCTGCTGGCCAAGACCCCGGAGATCATCAACGTCGAAGTGCCCGGCGACAGCTGGTCGCAGATGGGTGAGCTGGCCATGGACGACCAGTGAGGGCCGTCCGGGTCCACGAGTACGGCAGCCGGCCGAGCGTCGACGACATCGATGAGCCCCGGCTGAACAGCCCCCTCGACGTGCTGGTGGAGATCGGTGCCGCCGGGCTGTGCCGGACCGACCTGCATGTGGTCGAGGGCCAGTGGGCCGACATCCAGCACCCCGACCTGCCGTACGTGATCGGACACGAGAACGCCGGCTGGGTGCGCGAGGTCGGGTCTGCGGTCACCAACGTCGCGCCCGGCGACGCGGTGATCCTGCACCCGGTGGTCAGTTGCGGGCTGTGCCCGGCGTGCCGCCGCGGCGACGACGTGCACTGCGCCGACAGCACCTTCCCCGGTCTCAACGTCGACGGTGGGATGGCCGAGCTGATGGTCACCAACGCCCGCGCCGTGGTGAGGCTGGCCGAGGGCCTGGAGCCGAAGGACGTTGCCGCGCTCGCCGACGCCGGTCTGACCGCCTATCACGCCGTCCGCAAGGCCGTACCCCTGCTGCCGCCGGGTAGCCACGTGGTGGTGATCGGCGCCGGCGGACTCGGGCACATCGGCGTGCAGACGCTGACCGCGCTGACCCCCGCCACGATCACCGTGGTCGACCCGTCCGCCGACGCGCTGGCGCTGTCCCGCGAGCACGGCGCCTCGCACACAGTGCAGTCCAGCGACCGCGACGAGGTCGCCGGGCAGATCGCCGACCTGACCGGCGGCGGCGCGGACGTGGTGCTGGACTTCGTCGGCGAGTCCGGAACCGAGCTCACCGGGCCGGGACTGCTACGCAACCACGGCTCCTACTTCGTCATCGGGTACGGCGGCGAGGTGCGGCTGCCGACGATCGAGGTGATCTCGCGGGAGATCAACGTGATCGGCAACCTGGTCGGCAGCTACACCGACCTCACCGAGCTGATGGCGCTCACGGCGCAGGGCCGGGTGTCGCTGCACACCCGGGACTACCCGCTGGAGCAGGTCAACGATGCGATGGACGATCTCGAGGCCGGTCGTCTGGTGGGTCGCGGCATCCTCATCCCCGGGTCTCGTACCGACTAGCAAGAAGCCGGACAGGAGGCACCCATGACGTTTCCGGCGAAGTACCCGCAGCTGAACGCGACCGAGGTGACCGAGGACGGGCGGCGGATGCTGATCCGGGTGCTCCGGGTCGCGTTCCCCCACGAGCGATTCCCCGACGGGCCGTACGAACGCACCGCCGACAAGATCATCGCCGAGGCGGAGGCGTCCACCTGGTTCCGGGTGGTGCTCACCGAGGGGCTCACCTCGCTCAACCTGCTCGCCGACGGGCCGTTCCTGGACCTCGACGACGCCGCGGCCTACAAGGTCTTGAAGCGGATCGAGAGCACCGACTTCTTCGGGTTCGTGCGCCGGACCACGGTGCTCAACCTCTACGACGACCCGGACGTCTGGTCGGCGCTGGGTTACGAGGGGCCGTCGTTCGACCAGGGCGGCTACCTGCACCGCGGGTTCGACGACCTGGACTGGCTGCCGGCGGCCCGGATCACCGAGTACGACGGATCGGAGGACCCGCGATGACCAGGCACGAGCAGTCCGACTCCGACGTCGTGGTGGTGATCGGATCCGGGGCCGGCGGCGGAACCGTCTGCTACGAGCTGACCGCGGCCGGGGTCAAGGTGGTGTGCCTGGAGGCCGGTCCACACCTGACCGCTGACGACTACGTCAACAACGAGTGGCAGGCGTTCAACCAGATGGCCTGGCTGGACCCGCGCACCACCACCGGGACCTGGCGGATCGCGCGGGACTTTCCCAACCTCCCGGCATGGGTCGTCAAGGCGGTCGGCGGCACGACCACGCACTGGGCGGGCGCCACGCCGCGGTTCAAGGAGCATGAGCTGTGCGCGCGTAGCACGTACGGCCGGATCGAGGGCGCCAACCTGCTGGACTGGCCGGTCACCCTCGCCGAGCTGGAGCCGTACTACGACCGGGCCGAGCAGAAGCTGGGATCGACCCACCGGCACGGCCGGCCGCCGCTGCCGGCCAACAACAACTACACGGTGCTGGCCAACGGGGCGAAGAAGATCGGCTACAAGTACTACGCCACCGGCCCGTACGCCACCAACGCGGAGCCGTACGACGGGCGGCCGGGCTCGATCCAGGACGGGTTCAACTTCCAGGGTGACAAGAACCGGTCCAAGTGGAGCACGCTGGTCAGCGAGCTGCCGAAGGCCGAGCAGACCGGGCTGCTGGACCTGCGGCCGGGCTGCCAGGCCGTGCAGATCACCCACGACGCACGCGGCCGGGCCGACTCGGTGCTGTACCTGGACCAGGACGGCAACCTGCAGCGGCAGCTTGCTCGGGTGGTGTGCGTGGCCGGGAACTCCATCGAGAGCCCGCGGCTGCTGCTGATGTCCGCGACGCCGCAGTTCCCGCAGGGGCTGGCGAACTCGTCCGGGCAGGTGGGCCGCAACTACATGCGGCACACCACCGGCTCGGTCTATGCCCGGTTCGACAAACCGGTGCACATGTACCGCGGGGAGACGATGGCCGGGATCGTGGCCGACGAGGCCGGACACGACCCCGACCGCGGTTTCGCCGGCGGCTACTACTTCGAGACGCTGTCGCTCGGGCCGGCGTTCCTGGCCAGTTTCATTGAGCCCGGCTCCTGGGGGCCGGGCTTCACCGCGCTGCTCGACGCGTACGAGAACACCGCGGGACTGTGGATCGTGGGCGAGGACATGCCGCAAGAGTCCAACCGGGTGACGCTGAACGGCACGGTGACCGACCCGCAGGGGCTGCCGGTGCCCAATGTGCACTTCGACGACCACCCGAACGATGTGGCGATGCGCGATCACGCGTACGCGCAGGCGGAGGCGCTGTATGCGGCGGTCGGCTCGGTCGGCAGTCACCGCACCCCGCCGTACCCCTCGACGCACAACCTCGGCACCTGTCGAATGAGCGCGCGGCCGGAGGACGGCGTGGTCAACGGGTACGGCCGGGCGCACGACGTGCCGAACCTGTTCGTCAGCGACGGCTCGGTCTTCACGACCGGCGGCGCGCCGAACCCGACGCTCACGATCGTGGCGCTGGCGACCCGGCAGGCGGAGCACATCGTCGAGGAGCTGAAGCGCCAGACGCTGTGAGCCGGTGATGTCTGGCCACGCCGGCCGCGTACCGGGGCACCGGGGCACCGGGCACCGGGGCACCGGGCACCGGGGCACCGGCGCTCAGCGTGGCGCGTTGGTGCGGGCACCGGCGCCCAGCGTGGCGCGTTGGTGCGGGC
>CAZNCE010000004.1:5749-8721 GCA_964571285.1 uncultured Nocardioidaceae bacterium
CAGCGTGGCGCGTTGGTGCGGGCACCGGCGCCCAGCGTGGCGCGTTGGTGCGGGCTGGCGACCCGAATAGCCGCTAGCGGCGGGCGAGGTCGGCGGCGCCCAGCAGCCCGGCATCGCCGCCGAGTGTGGCGGGGCGGATCTCCAGTTCGGGGCGGTACTTCCGCCCGGTCAGGTTGGCTCGGAACGCCTCCCGGGCCGGCTCCAACAACAGCTCACCAGCCTCGGACACCCCACCGCCGATCGCCACCACGGCGGGATCCAGGATCGAGGCCAGCGACGCGATCCCCTCACCCAACCAGCGCCCGGTTTCGGCCAGCATCCGCCGGGCGAACGGGTCGCCGTCGCGAGCGGCGCGGGTGATCATCGTGCCCTCGATCTGATCCACCGACCCGTCGGCCATCTCCAGCAGGGTCGCCGCCTCCGACGACCGGGACTGAGCCGCCTCCTGCGTGTCTCGCACCAGCGCGGTTCCGGAGGCGTACTGCTCCCAGCAGCCCCGGTTGCCGCATCCGCACAGCCGACCACCAGGCACCACCCGGAAGTGGCCGACCTCGCCGGCCACCCCGAACGCGCCACGGTACAAGGCGCCGTCCTGCACGATGCCGCCACCAACGCCGGTCCCCACGGTCACCAGGACCAGGTCGTCCACATCCGCCCCGGCGCCGAACCGGAACTCCCCCCAGGCCGCGGCATTCGCATCGTTTTCCACCACCACCGGCAGCCCGATCAGCGCGGCCAGATCGTCTCGCAGCGGCTCGTTGCGCCAGGCCAGGTTCGGGGCTAGCAGCACGGTGGCGCGGGCTACGTCGATGAAGCCGGCCGCCCCGACGCCGACGGCGGTGACGTCGTGGCGGGTACGCAACTGGGCCACCGAGTAGGCAATCGTGGACTCCACCGCGTCGGGGTCGGTCGCCGGCGTCTCTTCGCGCATCCGGTCCAGCACCTGCCCGGACTCGTCCACCACGCCGAGCGCGATCTTGGTGCCTCCGACATCGACTCCGATGGTCAGTCCCACTGCTACTCCTTCACCCGCCCGACCGAGGACCGGCCACACCCTCGGCATTTCGGGCAACTATGGCACGCACCCGACTCGCGGTCGCGAGCCCCGGCGGGGAGTTTTGGCGTCTCACCGGGAAGTCTTGGCGGCTCACCGGGAAGTTTTGGCGGGTCACCGGGAAGTTTTGGCGGGTCAGCGCTGCTTCTTGCGCACGCTGTTGCCGTACCCGGCGAACCCGATCAGCACGAAGCCGGCAAAGAACACGCCGAACGCCCGCGGGATCCCGGCCGGCATGTCGCCGAACCCCGGCTCACCCGGATCCGGGTGGTCCCCGAACAGCACCAGGAAGAACAGTCCCAGCCCGGCCACACACAGGACCGACCCGATGCCCATCGTGACCTTGATCCACAGCGGCGCACCGCTCATGTCACTCGGATCGTGGTACGGCGCGTAGACGCCGGTGTTGATCACGGCGCCGGAACCCAGTCCGCCACCCACGTTCACGCTGCCGGCGCCGGTGGATCCGTGGGTGCTCACCCCGCCGCCGATGAACTGCGTGATGCTCCCGCCCGGCGCGGACAACTGGTTCAGCAGCTCCCGGCCGTTGTGGTGATCCAGCGCGTCCTGCAGGTCGGCCAGCACGGTGGCGAACTCCGGGTCCCGGCGCCCGGCCTGCTCCAGCGCACCGCGGACGTGGTCGCGGCGCTTGGGGTCCTGCGGCTCGGCGCGCAGGTCGTCCTCGGGGCCCGGTCCCAGCCGCTTGCGCACCGCGTCGGCGAGCCGGTTCAGCAGGCCGTCGATCGCTGCGTCGGCGAGCTTGTGCGCCCCCTTCATGGCGTGCGCGGCCAGGTAGGCCACGATCACTCCCCCGTCGAACATCCCCGCACCTCCGCGCGTTGGGGATCGTCGACCTACAGCGTGCTCCGGCGATCGGGCACCGTCAATCGCGGTCGAACGCCTCCAGCAGCGCGTCGGCCACCTCGGCCGTGCTCGCCTTGCCGCCGAGGTCGGCGGTGCGGATGTCGGTCTGCGACAGCACGTACGACACGGTGTCCATCAGCGCGGCGGACGCGTCGCCGTGGCCGAGATGGTCCAGCATCATCGCCGAGGCCCACACCTGCCCGATCGGGTTGGCCTTGCCCTGCCCGGCGATGTCCGGCGCGGATCCGTGCACCGGCTCGAACATCGACGGGTGTTCGCGCTCGGGGTTGAGGTTCGCCGACGGGGCGATGCCGATGCTGCCGATGATGGCGGCCCCGAGGTCGGTGAGGATGTCGCCGAACAGGTTGGACGCCACCACCACGTCGAACCGGCCCGGGTCGAGCACGAACTGCGCCGACAGCGCGTCGATGTGGTACTGGCTCACCTCGACGTCCGGGTGCTCGGACCCGATCTCGCGCAGGATCTGGTCCCAGAACGGCATGGTGTGGATGATCCCGTTGGACTTCGTCGCGGAGGCCACCCGATGGGCGCGGTCCTCGGCGAGCCCGAAGGCGTAGCGCATCGCGCGCTCCACGCCGGTGCGGGTGAAGACGGCCTCCTGGACGGCCATCTCGCGGCTGGTCCCGCGGAACATCCGGCCGCCCGCCTCGGAGTACTCCCCCTCGCTGTTCTCGCGCACCACCAGGAAGTCGATGCCGCCGTCCGGAACGCGGCGCAGCGGGCTGTCGATGCCGGGCAGCAGGGTGACCGGGCGCAGGTTGATGTACTGGTCGAACGCGCGACGGATCGGGATCAGCAGGCCCCACAGCGACACGTGGTCGGGCACCCCCGGGTAGCCGACCGCGCCGAGCAGGATCTGGTCGAACTCCGCGAGCTGCTCGACGCCGTCCTCGGGCATCATCCGCCCGGTCTTGGTGTAGTACTCGCAGCTCCACTCGAACTCGGTCCACTCGAAACCGAAGCCGAACCGCTCCCCTGCACGCTCGAGCAGCCGCTGCGCCGGGGGCATCACCTCGAGCCCGATTCCGTCGCC
>CAZNCE010000004.1:8821-26627 GCA_964571285.1 uncultured Nocardioidaceae bacterium
CTGCGGGTTCGGCTCTACCTGCGGGTTCGGCTCGGTGGCGCTCATGCGGCCAGTCTGTCAGTCGTGGCTGCCGGCAGGCACAGGGGCTGACGCGCACCTTCGAGCCCGCCCCGACCCATCCTCAAGCACCGCCGCACCCCAACCTGTGCGCCGACCCGCGTCC
The DNA here is from genome assembly GCA_964571285.1 of uncultured Nocardioidaceae bacterium. GTDB lineage: Bacteria > Actinomycetota > Actinomycetes > Propionibacteriales > Nocardioidaceae > CAZNCE01. The sequence goes on from CAZNCE010000004.1 coordinate 8,985, forward strand.
CTACCTATGCGAACCTGTGCGCCGACCCGCGTCCCTACCTATGCGCCGACCCCGCGCTCGGGTACGGCGTCCAGCGCCCACCCGCAGCCGGTCAGTCGTCGGCGAGGTCGATCTTCTGTACGCCGACATCGGGCCGGGCCGCCTGATCACGAGCCGAACCCCGACCGGCCCCCTGCTCCACCGCGTCGCGTACGGCGGCCAGCACGCCCAGCGCCGCCGTGCCCAACGCCTCCACGGTCTCGGGACTGATCTGCCGGACCGCGGCGACCAGCTGGCACACCGGACAGATCCGGCAGGCATCCGACCCGTCGGCGATCAGCCGCCCGGGACCCGGTTGCGGCGGGCCGTCCCCGTCACCGGCCTCGAGGTCGTCCGCGTCACGACGAGCGGCCGCGCCTGATCCGTCGCCGTCGGCACCCGGAGCCGCCGGGGCATGGTCGCGCGCCCAGTCCCGGACGGCTCCGAACAGCAGCGCCGCCTCTTCCGCGAGCGAGCCCACGACGTCGTCGGGCGGCTCGCTGCGCTCGTCGGTCATCCCGCCATTGTGCCGCGCCGTCGCGCGAGGCACGGGCCGGGTCAGCGGCCCACCGGCATCCGTGCCGGCTAATCCGTCCGCGTCGGCTCCGACGCGCCGCACTCAGGCCGGCCGCACTCCCGCGTCACGCGGCTCCCCGAACCGCACCGTCAACGCCCCGTCGTGCAGCCGCGCCCCCTGCACGTCGCAGCCGCGCAGCGCGGTGGGCAGCGCCAGCACCCGTCGGTACGAACCGACGGTGATCACGATCTCCTCACCGCGCCGGGCCAGATCGACCTGGTCGCGGGCGGCCAGCGGCAGTTCCATCACCAGCCTCGCCCCACCGGAACGGGTGCGTTCCACCCGCAGCGGGCGGTCGCCGTCGGGCAGCTGGAACGGGTCCTCGTCGCCGTACACCGACACCGCGAACGCCGCCAGCTCCTCCACCCCCACCGGCTCGCAGGACCGGTACGGGGCATGCCAGATCGGCAGCGACCCGAACGACTCGCTCACGTCCTCGAGGATCGCCGTCTGGGCGGCGACCCACTGCCGCCGCCAGGCGTCGGCGCCGGCCGAGGGGAAGATCCGGTTGGCCAGCACCCCGTCGACCCGGTAGCCGTACAGCGACAGCGTGGTGAGCGTGCGCCGTGCCTCCGACACGACCACCGCCTCCGGGGTCAACACCAACCGCACCGACGCCTCCGGCCCGGACAGCAGGTCACGCACATCGGCCAGGTCGGCGTGCAGCCGTTCGAATGCGTCGAACACGTGGTCCTGCGGCATCGGCACGCCGGCCGCCTTGGACAGCATCGGGCGCAGCGCCCGGACCAGCCGGCGTTCCACCGGCCAGATCCGGTCCATGTACCACGACAGCGCCTCGGGCAGTGCCAGCAGCCGCAGCGTCTCCGCGGTCGGCGCGCAGTCCACGACCAGGAGGTCCCAGTTCCCCGACCTGGCCTGGTCGCGCACCTCCAGCAGCGCCAGCACCTCTTCGGCGCCTGGCAGCACCGTCAGCTCCTCGGCCGCGATGGGGTCCACTCCCGCCGCGTCCAGGACGCTCCGCAGATAGCCCTGGATCTCGTTCCACGACCGCTCGAACCGGCGCTGCACGTCGACCTGCAGCAGGTAGAGGTTGGTGTCGATCTCGGTGGGGCTGTCCGTGAGGTCCGCGTCGAACGCATCGGCCAGCGAGTGCGCGGCGTCGGTGGAGATCACCAGCGTGCGTAGCCCCCGCAGGGCGCCCATGGTGGCAGTGCCGGCCGCCGCGGTCGTCTTTCCGACGCCGCCTTTGCCGGTGTAGAGGAGAACACGCACGACGAGCCAGGCTACCCAGGGATCAGGTCATCGACTCCACGCGCTGTTTGAGCCCTTTCAAGGCCGTCTCGATGATCACCTTCTCGGCCTTGCGCTTCAGCATCCCGATCATCGGGATCGTCACGTCAACGGCCAACTTGTAGGTGACGTCGGTGCCACCGCCGGCGGCCTTGAGGATGTAGGAGCCGTCCATGGCCTTGAGCACGTTGGCCTGCACCAGCGTCCAGTGCACCGCGTCGGTGCCCTCCCAGGTGTAGGCAAGCGTGTAGGTGTCCTTGATCGGCCCCGCGTTGAGGCTGAACTCCACCTCGTCGGCCGTGCCGTCGACGTACGCGGTCTGCACCTCGGCGCGTTGCACGCCGGTGGCCCACTCCGGGTACGAGGCGAAGTCCGCGATGACCTCCATCACCTGCTCCGGAGGGGCGTCGATCTGGATGCTCGAGGAGGTCTGCTCAGCCATAGGCGGCACTCTAGCGAGGGCCGGGCCTCACGCCGCCAGCGCCAGGGTCACCGATTCGCTGTCCTCGAATGGTCCGGAACCGTCCTCACCGCCCGGTGACGTGCTCGGCCAGGAACTCCTCCCACGTTCGGGTGCCGTCGGCGTGCTCGGGGGTGAGGTTGGCGCCGGTAACGAGCGCGCGGGCCCCTGGCCCCGGCAGCGGCACCGTGATCAGGCGGCGACGGATCCCGGCCGCGGACAGGTAGGACCGGACCAGGTCGCGGAGCGGGTAGATCTCCGGGCCGCCGAGGTCGGGCGCCCGGCCGGCCGGCTCGTCGAGGGCCAGGTCCACCAGCCGTGGGGCGACGTCGCGTACGTCCACGGGTTGCACCTGAACACCGGCCGGCATCGGGACGACCGGGAGCCTCGCCAGCGCCTTGGACACCGTCAACACCAGATCGTGGAACTGGGTGGCGCGCAGGATGGTGTGCGGCAGCCCGGAGTCGACGATCACCTGCTCGGTGGCCACCTTGGTTCCGTAGAACCCGAACATGGTGCGGTCGAGTGCGCTACTGCGTGGGATCCGGTCGATGCCGACGATCGAGATGACCGCCAGGTGCTCGACCACGCCGGTCCGCCGAAGGGCGCCCACCAGTGTCCGTGCCTTCTTGTCGTCCCCGCGGGGACCGCCGGCACAGTGCACGACCACCGACACGTCGCGCACCGCCGCGTCGATGCCCCGGCCCGCACCGAGGTCACCCACGGCGTACTCCAACCCACCCCGACTCTCGGTGCCGGGCTCGGACGCGTGCTCGTGCCGCGACAGCACGCGCACGTCCCGGCCGCGATCACGTAGCTGTTCCACGACGGCGCTGCCGAGCGTGCCGGTTCCTCCGGTGACCAGGACGGGCGCTGCCACGGTGCCTCCTCGGTGTCGTGTGCTGCGGTTCCTGCCGGGCTGCTGATCCCATCATGACTCCCCGATCCGACAGCCCTCGGCCGGCTGCCAGACTGCGCGCATGCAACTGCGCGACGTGGCCGACCTGGCCGCTCGGCTGGACGGCGTCCGTCAGACGTCTGCCGGCGAGTTGGCCGAGTGGCGCTTCCACGGGCGGTTGGTCGCCCGCCAGCTCGACGACACCCAGCTCGTGATCCGCGCCGAGTTCGACTACCGAGACGCGCTGCTGCGACAGTTCCCGGACACGTTCAGCGTCCCGGACAGATTCCGCAAGCACATGATGGTCGTCGCCGATCTCGCCGTCGCGGACGCGGGAGCGGTCGAGGACGCCCTCGTGGCGGCGTGGGAGCTTCAGCGGGCCGCCGACTGAGCCGGCGAAGAACCGCCAGGATGATGGTGCGCCCGGCGCAGCCTCTTGGCCGTGCCCCCAGGTCTGGAAGCGTGGGCCGGGTGAGCGGACCCGACGATCCGGAGCGGCAGCACGCGTGGAGCCTGCTGGAGGGCCCGACCCGGCAGCAGGCCGACGACGTTGTCCGGTTGGTCGGCGACACCCTGGGCGACGCGCTGCTGGGCGTCTCGCTGCACGGCTCGGCCGTGCTGGGCGGGCTGCGAGGCACCAGCGATCTGGATCTGCTGGCGGTCACCGGCACCCCGACGACCGATCGGCAACGCCGGGCGCTCACCCAGGGGCTGCTGGACGTCTCCCGGCGCCGGGCCCGTGGTCGTCCGGGCCGGCCGGTCGAACTCACGGTGGTCGTGCAGGAGCACGTACGACCGTGGCACTTCCCGCCGATGGTCGAGTACGAGTACGGGGAGTGGCTGCGGGACGACTACGAACGCGGCACCGTCCCGGGCCCTCGGATGAACCCCGACCTCGCGCTGCTGGTGACCGTGGCCCTGGCCCACCCGCACCCGCTGCTCGGCGCGAGTCCGGTCGAACTGCTCGACCCGGTTCCGCACGCCGACGTCCGGCGCGCGGCGGTGGCCGGGATCCCGGGCCTGCTCGACGACTTCGCGGACGACACCCGCAACGTGCTGCTCACGCTGGCCCGGATCTGGGTCACGCTGGCCACCGGCACCATCCGCCCGAAGGACCGGGCCGCCGACTGGGCGCTCCGCCGTCTCCCGGAGCTGCACCGACCGGCGCTGCAGACGGCCCGGGACCACTACCTGGTCGGCGCCGACCGGGACTGGCCGGCCGCCACCGGGCCCGCCCGGGCCTGCGCGGATCACCTGGCTGCCGAGGCCCGGCGGCTGGCCACGGGCTGACCGCCCGCTCACCGGGAACTCTTGGCGGCTCACGGGGAAGTTGTGGCTGCTCACGGGGAAGTTGTGGCTGCTCAGCGGGAAGTTCTGGCGGCTCACCGGGAACTCTTGGCTTCTCACGGGAGGGGGCGGCGGGGGCGGGGGTGGGGCGGCGGGCGGTACGTTGGGCGCGCAGACCGTCGCCGCAGGACCGGAGGTTGCGTTGCGCGAGTACATCACCCCACTCGACTTCGATCTGCCCACCACCGGCAACCTCACCGACGACGTGGTGAGCGCCGCCGCCGAAGAGCCGCACAAGGCGTTGTTCAGCCGGCGCGAGCAACGCCCCGACGGCGGGTACGGCGAGTGGACCGAGGTCACCGCGGAGCAGTTCCGCGACGAGGTGACCGCGGTGGCCAAGGGCCTGATCGCGGCCGGCATCGAGCCGGGCGACCGGGTGGCGCTGATCTCCCGCACCCGCTACGAGTGGACGCTGATCGACTACGCGATCTGGTGGGTGGGCGCGGCGACCGTGCCGATCTACGAGACGTCGTCGGCCGACCAGATCGCTTGGATCCTCGGTGACTCCGGGGCCAAGGCGTGCATCTGCGAGACCACCGAGCACCTGGCCAGGGTCGGCGAGACCCGGGACGACCACGAGCACCTGGTCTCGGTGTGGACGATCGAGCAGGGTGGAGTGGAGAGCCTGGTCGCGCTCGGTGAGCAGGTCGACGACGCCGACCTCGAGCGGCGCCGCGCCGCTACCACTCCGGACGCCCTGGCCACGCTGATCTACACCTCCGGGACCACCGGCCGGCCGAAGGGCTGCGAGCTGACCCACGCGAACTTCATGTTCGAGCTGGGCGTCGCGGTCAAGGCGCTGCACCACCTGTTCGACCCCGAGGACGCCTCCACGCTGCTGTTCCTGCCGCTGGCACACGTGTTCGCACGGATCATCCAGGTCGGCTGTATCAAGGCCCGCGCCCGGCTCGGCCACTCCGCGGACGTGAAGAACCTGATGGACGACCTGGCCGAGTTCCAGCCGACGTTCCTCCTCGCCGTTCCCCGTGTATTCGAGAAGGTGTTCAACGGGGCGTCGCTCAAGGCGGAAGTCGAAGGCAAGCGGAAGGCATTCGACGCGGCCGCGGCCACCGCGATCCAGTACAGCCAGGCGCTCGACAACGGCCGCGTCGGCCCGATCCTGCGGGTCAAGCACCGGCTGATGGACCGCTTGGTCTACGCCAAGATGCGCGCCGCGCTGGGCGGCAAGATCGAGTACGCGATCTCGGGCGGTGCCCCGCTCGGCCCACGGCTGTCGCACTTCTTCCGCGGCATCGGCCTGACCATCATCGAGGGGTACGGCCTCACGGAGACCACCGCGGCACTGTCGGCGAACGTCCCCGACCGGATCAAGATCGGCACGGTGGGACAGCCGCTTCCCGGCACCGGCGTACGCGTCGCCGAGGACGGCGAGTTGTTGTTCAAGGGCGGCCAGGTGTTCCGCGGCTACTGGCGGAACCCCGAGGCCACCAAGGCCACGTTCGACGGCGACTGGTTCCGCAGCGGCGACCTGGGCGAGGTCGACGACGAGGGCTTCATCTCGATCACCGGGCGCAAGAAGGAGATCCTGGTGACCGCCGGGGGCAAGAACGTCTCGCCGGCGCCGCTGGAGGACGCCATCCGTGCGCACCCGCTGGTCGGGCAGGTGCTGGTGGTCGGCGAGGCGAAGCCGTTCATCGGGGCGCTGGTCACGATCGACCCGGAGGCGTTTCCCGGCTGGCGGGACCGCGCCGGCAAGACCGGGGAAATGGCCGACCTGGTCGACGACCCCGACCTGCGGGCCGAGATCCAAAGTGCCGTCGACCAGGCGAACGAGCAGGTCTCGCGGGCCGAGTCGATCCGCAAGTTCACGGTTCTCCCGGTGGAGTGGTCCGAGGCCGGTGGACAGGTGACGCCGTCGATGAAGCTGAAGCGACATGTGGTGCTGCGCGAGTACGCCACCGAGGTCGAGGCGCTCTACCGCTAGACCGGGACCACCTTCGGGAACCGCCCGCGCCGGCTGACACCGGCTGCGCCCGGTCCATGGCGTGCCACACCACCGGTTGGGTGTGGAAAATCTGGGCAAAATTTCGATCACTGTCCGTATAATTCCGGTAACGTGTGCGAGTCGTTGCTGCCCAGCCAGGTCGTTCCTTCGGCTCGAATCCGACGCCGACCGATCCCCCGTTCTAGTCCATCCAGCACGGAGAACTAGTCACTTCGGGTGGGGCAAGCACGTCAATCCGGGTCATTGCCACGCGAATCCCGTGACGGACCACGCAGCGTGACGTAATCTCCCCGAGGGACAACCGGAGTTTCCCCCTTTGGCCGAGGAGTCGCACATGCGGGCAAGTGCGGGCATTTGCCTGGCTCGTCGGTCACAACGGGGGGCCGCCGCGGTGGAGTTCGCCCTGGTTTCGGTGATTTTGCTGACCCTGGTCTTCGGCATCATCCAAGTCGCATTCATGCTCTGGGCACAGCAGGCCGCCTCCTACGCCGCCAACGCGGCCGCCCGCCGGAACGCTGTCGCCCCGATGTGTTCGGGCCTGGAGAGTTTCGTCGCGGACCTGGTCGGTCCGGCCGGATCGGTCGAGTTGGCGCGCCCGCTCTGGGTGAGCTCCAACAGGGAGCGGCTTTCGGTCACCGTCCGCGTCAAGCCGATCAACACCGGCATCAACTTCATCCCCGGCCTCGGCACCGACTCGATGGTCACGGCGACGGCTGTCACCCAGGTCGAGAATGACTCGTACGCGGGTGGTCCGTGTTGACCCGCGCCCGCCGTTCCAGGACCGAGCAGGGCGCGGTCGCGGTACTGGTCGCGATCCTGGCGGTCCTGCTGTTCGGGGTCGCCGCCCTGGCCGTTGACCTGGGTCAGGTGTACACGAAGAAGACGCAGGTCCAGTCCGCCGCAGATCTGGCCGCGATGGGTGCTGCCGATACCTATGCCACTACCGGCGACAAGGTCGCGGCGACACAGACCGCGTACGAACTGCTGCTGGACAACGGCTACCCCGCGGACATGGCTTGGGAACCAACCAAGTGTGGCTCTCCGCCGAACCGTGGCGTCCCGCACGGATGCGTCTTGTTCGACGGCAACACGGTGCAGGTGTGGGCCCCGCCGTTCCGGGTCGACTACGCGTTCGCCCCGGTGCTGGGCGCATTGACCGGTGACGACCTCGACGATCGTGCGGACGTGACAGCGATGGCCGCGGCGACCATCGCCTCGCCGGCCGGCCGGACTCCGCCGGTCTGGGTGGCGAGCGGCTGCGACTACGGCGTCCAGCGGTTCTCCGGTCCGCCCGGCGGCAGCGCCGCCGATCCCAGCGACCTGCCGTTCAGCTCACCGGACGACTCGGCCCTGCACCCGGGGGCGCTGCTGCCCAATGAGCTCCAGGTCGGCCAGGACACGGTGCTGGACATCAGCAGCACCGACGGCAGTCTCAAGGATGTGGACGCGGTCGCGTTCTCCACCTCCGCCGGCGCCCACGTCGTGGTCCACGCCGCCCCCGACGAGCCGCCGGCAGACGAACCGCCCACCGGCCCGACGGTGGTTCCGATCGACGACAACAACGTCGAGGTCACCGGGATCCCGGACGCGGTCACCGCGAACCGCGGAGTGTGGTGGGTCCGGGTCTCCGCGGACCACGGGGACGGCGACACCGATGACGTGTGGTCCCCGGTGAACCAGGCACTGGCGTTGGTCGTCGGTGACCAGGATCTGGAGTGCGACGCGAACTCATACGCATTCGGGTCGATCACGTACCCGACGGGCAACGCTCTCGACACTCTTACGCCGGACGACTCGGTCAACGCCGTCCAGGGCGGCTCGCCATCCGCGCTCACCGAGCGCCTGATCACCGGGCCGGACGCGCTGCTGAACGCCGACACCACACCTGGCTGCGCTCCAGACGGTGGGTCCGACCGGGCCACGATCGTCGTCGACGGGAGCGAGCACGCCATCAACGACGACACGCTGACCTGCTTCCTGCCCAGCTTCGAGGACGCCGATCCGCCCGGACCCGACCATGAGGGACAGCATTCCGACGGGGAGGTCGACGTGGACGACGTCAGCACCCCCGGCGACTATTCCGGGCGGCAGATCTCGGCCAAGATCTTCGAGTCGCCGCGGTTCTTCTGGATCCCGGTGGTGAGCGGTCCAGCGGCAGGCCCGGTTGAGGTCGCAGGCTTTCGCCCGGCGTTCCTGACCGGCGAGATCGGCGAGTCGACCGCAAGCCACAAGGACTTCGACGGGGAGACCGTGAACGGACTGAAGACCGAGAACGGCCAGCTCACCGTGCTGAAGCTGGTCCTGTTGAACCCGAACGCGCTGCCAGACACCGCCTCCGGAGCGGAGCACACCCGGCCCTTCGTCGGCGACGGCACCCGAGTCCCCATGCTGGTGAAGTGATGACCAGCCACGCACTACGCACACACCAGGAACCCTGAGATGGCCCGAAGAACTGTTCTGTTGACCGTCGCGGTGCTGATCGCCGCCCTCGGCACCACGTTGATCCTGATGTACGTCCGCGGGGCGGACGCGCGGGCGGCCGAAGACCACGACCTGGTCAAGGTGCTGACCGTCTCCGAGACCATCAACGCCGGCGAGTCGCTGGAGCACGCCCAGACCAACGGAAAGATCGACCGGTCCGAAGTGGCTCGCGGCGACCTGGTGGAGGGCGCGCTGACCTCCACCCGGGGGTTGGAGGACCAGGTGGCGATCACCCCGATCTACCCGGGCGAGCAACTTCTCCCCCAGCGGTTCAGCAGCGACGACAAGTACCGCAGCCTGGAGGTCCCCGACGGCAAGCTGGCGATCAGCGTCAACCTCACCGACCCCGGACGGGTGGCCGGTTTCGTCGACCCGCAGTCCTATGTGGCGATCTTCTACTCCCCCGGTGGCGAGCAGGGCCAGCTCGGCGGCACGCCGTCGCAGACCCGGGTGCTGCTGCCCAAGGTGCAGGTGATCGCGGTGGGCAACACCACGGTGCAGTCACGCACCACGACCGGTGGCGACGGTCAGCAGACCACCGAGGACATCCCGCGAACCCTGGTGACCGTCGCGGTCGACCAGGACCAGGCACAGAAGATCATCCTCGCCAGCCGTACCGGCGAGCTCTCGCTGGCCCTGCTCGGCAACGGGACGAAGGTCACCGATCGGCCGGGTGTGACCACCACGGAACTGCTGTCGGGGCAAGGGGGCTAGCGGTGGCTGTCATCGTGGAGAGCGACCAGTCCCTGGTGGAGACCTTCCACTCGGCACTCGGGGACAGCAGCACGGTGCTCGACAACCTGGACAAGCTGGACGAGCACCTGGACGAGGCGCCCGACGAGTACGCCGTGGTGCTCGGGCCTTCGGTGCGCGCCGGAGCGGCAGCCCGGTTCGCCAACCGGGCCCGGATCAGCCGGCCCTCGCTGGGCGTGGTGCTGGTCCGCTACCGGGTGGACAGCGCCATCCTCACCGACGCGCTGCGGGCCGGCATGCGCGAGGTCGTCGACGCTCGGGACCTGACCGGGCTGAACGAGGCCGTGGGCCGGGCGTACAACGTCTGGCACGCGATGTCGGGGGCTCAGAAGTTGACCGCCGCCGGCGGCCGTCCGCAGGGGCGGCTGTTCACGGTGTTCTCCACCAAGGGCGGTGTCGGCAAGACCGTGGTCGCCGCCAACCTCGCGGTGGGACTGGCCGGCAGCGGGCAGCGGGTCTGCCTGGTGGACCTGGACGTCACCGGCGGCGACGTCGGTCTGCTGCTGCAGCTGTTCCCCACCCGCTCGCTCGCCGATGTCGAGGAGCTCGGGGACGATCTAGACCCCTCCGGGGTCGGGTCGCTGCTGACCCGGCACTCCTCCGGACTCGACGTGCTGGCGGCGCCGATCCACTACGACCCGAAGCAGCCGCTGCGGTCGGACCTGGTCAACGAGCTGCTGCCGCTGTTGAAGACCATGTACGACATCGTGGTGGTGGACACCGCGGGCGCCCTCGACGACGACCACGCCCTGCACGCCCTGGACCACACCGACCTGCTGCTGCTGGTCGGCACCCTGGACATCCCGGCGCTGAAGAGCCTGAAACTGGCCATCGAGACCCTGGACCTGCTCAACGTCCCCCGGTCCTCCTGGCGGCTGGTGCTCAACCGCGCCGACTCCAAGGTCGGGCTGACCGCGAAGGAGTTCGAGCACACCCTGGGCTTGCCGATCACCGCCGCCATCCCGTCCAGCCGCGAGGTGCCGGCCTCGGTGAACCGTGGCGAGCCGATCGTGGCCGCCCACCCCAAGCACGAGGTCAGCCTGACCATCAAAGCATTGGCGACCGAGGTGGCCGGGGTGCCGGCGGATCTGGCCGAGGAACCGCGTGGCCACCGATCCCATGTCGCCGAACGGGGAGAGACCTCGTCGCGCGGCCTGTTTCGTAGGAGGGGGCGTAAGCAATGAGCCTGTCGGACCGCCTGGCACAGGCACAGCGCAGCCGTGAGGAGGCCACCCAGGCCGACACGACCGAGCGGACCACCCTGGGCGTGGCCACCCCGCCGCGCCACCACCCGAACACCGACCCGTACGCCGGCATCAAGAAGATCGTGCACGGCCAGTTGGTCGAGGCCCTGGGACCCAAGCTCTACGACGTGAACATGACGCAGACCGATCTGGAGCACCAGGTCCGTGACTGCCTGCAGGCGGTGATCTCCAGCAGCGACCGGCCCATGTCGGGCGCGGATCGGACTCGGCTGGCCCAGGAGATCGCCGACGACATCTTGGGGTACGGACCCTTGGAGCCGTACCTGCGCGACCCGTACATCACCGAGGTGATGGTCAACCAGGCACACGACATCTGGGTGGAGCGGGACGGCAAGCTGAGCCGGGTCGGCGCCTCGTTCGTGGACGAGAACCACCTGCGCCGCACCATCGACAAGATCGTGGCCAAGGTCGGACGCCGGGTGGACGAGGCCAGCCCGATGGTGGACGCCCGGCTGCCGGACGGCAGCCGGATCAACGCGGTGATCCCACCGCTGGCCATCGACGGCTCGATGCTCACCATCCGCAAGTTCTCGCCCGACCCGTTCACCGTGGACGACCTGATCCGGTTCGGCACCATGACCCCGGCCGTGGCGCAGCTGCTCGAGCTGTGCGTGGTCGGCCGGCTGAACATCCTGGTCTCCGGCGGCACCGGTGTCGGCAAGACCACGACGTTGAACGTGCTGTCGTCGTTCATCCCGCCGGACGAGCGGATCATCACGATCGAGGACGCGGCCGAGCTGCAGCTGCACCAGGACCACGTGCTGCGGCTGGAGGCGCGCCCGGCGAACATCGAGGGCCGCGGCGCCGTGAAGATCCGCGATTTGGTCCGCAACTCGCTGCGGATGCGCCCGGACCGGATCGTGGTCGGCGAGATCCGGGACGAGGCCGCCTTGGACATGCTGCAAGCGATGAACACCGGCCACGACGGATCCATCTCCACGGTGCACGCCAACAGCCCGCGCGACGCCCTGCGCCGCGTCGAGACGATGGTGATGATGGCGGGGATGGAGCTGCCCGTGCGCGCCATCCGCGAGCAGTCCAGCAGCGCCATCGACCTGGTGATCCAGCAGACCCGGTTGAAGGACGGCACCCGCCGGATCACCCAGATCACCGAGGTGCTGGGCATGGAGGGCGACGTCGTCACGCTGCAGGAACTGTTCAAGTTCGACTACAGCCCCGGGTACGACGAGACCGGCCGCTCGCTGGGCCAACTGCGCTCGATGGGGCTACGCCCGAAGTTCGAGAGCAAACTGGACGATCTCGGGATCCGGCTGGAACCGATGCTGTTCGCCCCGGAGGTGCGCGCTTCGTGAACCTCCGCAGGCTCCTCCTCGCCGCGCTGGCGGTCGGCACGCTCGGCGGACTGCTGCTGGCCGCGCCGGCATCCGCCGCGGATCCGATCAACATCGATCACGTGCAGGTGGACGAGGACGGCACCGTCGACCTGGTGGTGGCCACCGACGGGCTGCCACCGCATGTCCGGGTGGACCATGACAGCGTCCAGGTGACAGTCGACGGGTCCGACGTGCAGGCAGACGCGAAGCCGTTCACGGAGGACGAGCAGGTCAGCCGTAGCACCGTGCTCGCGCTGGACACCAGCCTCAGCATGCGCGGCAGCCGGTTCGAGGCGGCCAAGCAGGCGGCGAGGACCTTCGTGGAGAAGGCGCCGGACGACGTGCAGATCGGACTGCTGACCTTCTCCGGCAGTGTGCACACATCCGTGGCACCAACCAGCGACCGGGCCAAGCTGACCGACGCCATCGATGACATCGAGCTGACCTACGGCACCAACCTCTACGACGCCCTGGTGGAGGCCGTCGCGCTGACCGGCGATGAAGGCGCGCGTTCGGTGCTGGTGCTGTCCGACGGCAAGGATGCGGGCACCAGCACCACGTCGCTCGCCGACGCCGTCGACGCGGCCAAGGACAACGGCGTGGTGGTGGACGCGGTCGCTCTGGAGCAGGGCGCGCAGGCCCGCAGCAGGTTGCGGGAGATCACCGAGCAGAGTGGTGGCGACCTGGTCCGGGCGGACGACCCCGCGGCCTTGGAGGAGCTGTTCGCCAAGCAGGCCGAGTCATACAACCAGCAGCTCCTGGTGCAGTTTCCGCGGCCGCCGGCTGCCCCGATGGAGGCCCAGATCGAGGTCTCGCTGACCGCGGGCGGCAAGACCTATTCCGACTCGGCGCTGGCCCAGCTCGGCGTCTCGCCCAACTCGGTCCCGATCCCGGTGCAGACCGACCCGCCGCTGCTCGGCCAGGCTGGGCTACTCGTCGGTGCCGTCGCCCTCGGAATCGGGTTGTTCGGGTTGCTGGCCATCGGGCTGGTCTCGGTGTCATCCGAGCGGTCCCAGCTGGTCCGCCGCCAGATCGCCTTCTACGCCTCCGGCGGTGTCGCCGCGCCAGCGGAGCCCGCGCGCAGGAGCCGGTCCACGGAGCCGTCGCCGAGCGTCCGCGCGTCGATGTTGGCACTCACCGAACGGGCGATCACCCCGGACTTCGAGACCCGTCTGGCCCAGCATCTCACCGGCGCAGGCGTCGGGCTCACCGCCGCGGAGTGGCTGCTCACCCATGCCGGCATCACCGTGCTGGCAGGTTTGATCGGCTACGTCGCCGGCGGCCCGGCGGGCCTGGTGCTGCTGCTCTTCCTCGGCGCCGCCCTGCCGTGGCTCTTCCTGCGGCTCCGGCACGGCCGGAGGCTGGCAACTTTCCATGCCCAGTTGGCGGAGACCCTGCAGCTGATCTCCGGCGGCCTGGCCGCCGGTCTGTCCCTGCCGCAGTCTGTGGACGCGGTGGTCCGAGAGGGCCAGGACCCGATGGCGGCCGAGATGCGCCGGGCCTTGATCGAGCACCGGCTCGGGGTGCCGATGGAGGACGCACTCGACGGGGTCGCGGAACGGATGGACAGCGATGACTTCCGCTGGACGGCGATGGCGATGCGTATTCAGCGCGGGGTCGGCGGCAACCTGTCCGAGCTGCTGAACACCATCGCCGCCACCCTGCGGGAAAGGGAGTTCTTGCGTCGTCAGGTGAAGGTGCTCTCGGCCGAGGGCCGGATGTCGGCCTGGATCCTCACCGGGCTGCCGGTGCTGTTCCTGGTCTACGTCTCGCTCACCCAGCCTGACTACCTGCGCCCGATGTACACGACCTCCATCGGGCTGGCCATGTCGCTGGCCTTTGTGGTGCTGCTGGCGGCGGGTGTGTGGGCGATGTCGCGGTTGATCAAGGTCGAGGTGTGAGATGAACCCGACACTGCTGCTGGCCCTGGGCGGACTGGCCATCTTCGTCGCGATCGTGCTGGCGCTGACCGTGATCGGGGTGGCGACCACCGAGCGCCGCGGTGTGGCCCGGTCGCTGAGTGCCATCCAGGCTCTGGACGCCGCCCCCGACGTGCTCCGCCAGGAACTCGAGAAGCCGTTCTCCGAGCGGGTGCTGGCGCCGCTGGGTGAGCGGCTGGTGGGGATCGGGAGGCGGCTCACCCGCGCGGATGCGGCGGAGCGGCTGCGGTATCGGCTGAACATCGCCGGGAACCCGCCGGGCTGGGACGTGAACCGGATCATCGGGCTGAAGGTGCTCGGGCTCGGGGCGCTCGGTGCCATCGGACTCCTGCTCAGCGCCGGCAATGGCGCGACGCTGCCGATGGTCGTGCTGGTGACCGCCGGCTTCGCCCTGTTCGGCTACGTGCTGCCGAACATCCTGCTCTACAACGCCGGACTGAAGCGCGAGGAGAGCATCCGCAAGGCGCTGCCCGACGCGCTCGACCTGCTCACGATCTCGGTGGAGGCAGGGCTCGGCTTCGACGCCGCGGTCGGCCGGGTCGCCCGGGAGACTTCCGGCCCGCTGGCGCTGGAGTTCGCCCGGGTGCTGCAGGAGATGCAGATCGGCTCCGGCCGGCTGGACGCGATCCGGGCGATGGGCGAGCGCACCACGATCCAGGAGCTGAAGGGGTTCGCCACGGCGATGGTGCAGGCAGACGCGTTCGGCGTCCCGGTCGGCCAGGTGCTGCGGGTACAGAGTCGAGAGCTGCGGGTCAAGCGGCGGCAGCGGGCCGAGGAGAAAGCGCAGCAGGTGCCGGTGAAGATCCTGTTCCCGATGGTGCTGTTCATCCTGCCCTGCCTGTTCATCGTGGTTATCGGGCCGGGCGCGATCACCGCGCTGCAGAACTTCGGGGGGCGCTGAGATGGCCGCGGTCGCAGTGCCTCGACAGACCTGGCGGACCACCACCGCCGCACGGGCGTTCGGCCTGGCACTGGCAACGGGTCTCACCCTCAGCTCGCCCTCCCCCGAGGGGCTGGCCGTGCTGCTCGTGACGCTGTGGGTGATGGCCGCCACCTTCGCCGCGCTGGAGTACGACGCGGCCCCCACAACCGTGGTCTGGGTGCCGGTCGCCGAGGGTGTGATCGCCGCCGCACTGCTGGCCACCGTGGACGCACCGGTGGACCCGCTCTGCGTCTACCTGGCGGTGCCGCCGCTGGTCGCCGGGCTGCGGCACGGGCTGGTCACCACGATCAACACCGTGCTGGCCGAGGCACTGACCCTGCTCGGGGTGCTGGTCGCCGCGGAGTCGTTCTCCCGCTCGGCCGTTCCGCTGCGCAGCGTGGCACCCTGGCTGGTGGTCGGCCTGGGGGCCGGGCTGCTCGCGGTCTGGTTGCGCCGCTCGACCCGGGCCGCCGAGTCGCAGCAGGCGCCCTACCTGGCCGCGCACCGGCTGTTGGGGCAACTGCACAGCGTGTCGCGCCAGCTCCCCACCGGGCTCGACCTCAGCGGCATCACCCAGGCGATCGTCGAGCGCACGCAGGACCGGTTGCCGGCGGAGCGCGTCATCCTGCTGCTGGGCGAGCAGAACGAACTGCAGATCGCCGCCGACAGCGGTCACGGACAGCCCGACGAGCTGGTCGAGCTGGATCCGCTGGTGCGGCAGTCCGTCGCCCGCCGGGAGCCACGGTGGGACCGCACCAAGGTCGCGCTCAGCCTCCGGGTCGGCGACCGCGCGCTGGGGGCGGTGCTCGCCGACCGGCCGCGGAGATTCGACAAGGATCAGATCGAGCAGCTGCAGGCCGAGCTGGACGAGCACAGCCTGCGGCTGGAGACCGCACTGCTGTTCGACGACGTCCGCCGGATGGCCACCCGGGAGGAGCGGCGCCGGCTGGCACGGGAGATCCACGACGGGGTCGCCCAGGAGATCGCGTCCCTCGGCTATCTGGTGGACGACCTGATCGCCACCAGCGAGTCGGCGGAGGCACAGCGCGCCGCCGGCGAGCTGCGCACCGAGATGTCCCGGGTGGTCGGCGAGCTCCGGCTGTCGATCTTCGACCTGCGCCACGAGCTGCACGGCTCGGACGACCTCGGCCGTGTGCTCAGCGACTACGCCCACCAGATCGGTGAGCGCAGCAACCTGCGGGTGCACCTGGAGTTGCAGGGCGCGGCGCCTCGGCTGCTTCCGCGGGTGCAGTCGGAACTGCTCCGGATCGCCCAGGAGGCCATCGTCAACGTCCGCAAGCATGCGCGGGCCGACAACCTCTGGGTGCGCCTCGGCTCCAGGGGTGCCGCGGTGCGGCTGAGCATCGAGGACGACGGCATCGGCGGCGTCGCCGCCCGGGTCGACCACTACGGCCTGCACGGCATGCGCGAGCGTGCCGAGCGGATCGGCGCCCACCTCACCATCACCGAACGCAGCGGCGGCGGCACCACGGTGACCGTCGACTGCGACCCCACCGCACTATCGAAGGGACAGCCCCATGACCATCACCGTGCTTCTCGTTGACGACCACGAGCTGATCCGGCACGGACTACGCCGGGCGTTCGAGCGCGCCGACGAGTTCGCTGTGGCCGGTGAGGCGGGCACCCTCGCGGACGCCCGGGACCTGGCGGCCCGGACCAAACCCGACGTGGTCGTGACCGACGTCCGGCTGCCGGACGGCACCGGCATGGAGCTGGCCCGCGAGCTCCGCCAGGCCGACGACCGGCTGGGCATCGTGGTGCTGACCATGTATGCCGGCGACGAGACGCTGTTCCAGGCGCTGGACGCCGGCGCCTCCGCCTTCGTCAGCAAGGAGGCACCGGCGACCGACGTGGTGGCCGCCGCCCGGCACGCGGCGGTGTCGCCCCGCTCGTTCACCGCCAAGGACCTCACCGGCGCCATGCAGCGCCGGATGCAGCCCACGGGACCACGGCTGTCCGAACGGGAGTCGCAGATCCTGCACCTGCTCGCCGACGGACTCGGGGTGTCGCCGATCGCCCGCCGGCTGTACATCTCGGAGTCCACCGCGAAGACCCACATCTCGAAGATCTACGAGAAGCTCGGCGCGGCCAACCGGGCGCAGGCGATCCTGCGCGCGGTGCAGGCCGGGCTGATCAAGGCCACCGACGACGACCTGGCCCCCCGGTGACTAGTCCGGACTAGTCCCCCATCGTCCGAACGGTCACCGGGTTCCACCGGTCGTCCGATACCCCAACCAGTCCCAACCAACAACACTGGCAGTGGTGGGCAACCGGCCCAGCACACTGTGTGAGATCTCCCCCTCGGAGGATGCACGATGCTCGACTCTCTGAAGTACCTCACCATCCTGATCCGCGGGCTGGACGCCAAGCGTCGCTCGGAGTCCGGTGCCACCGCCGTCGAGTACGGCCT
>CAZNCE010000004.1:26727-52604 GCA_964571285.1 uncultured Nocardioidaceae bacterium
GGCTGGACGCCAAGCGTCGCTCGGAGTCCGGTGCCACCGCCGTCGAGTACGGCCTCCTCGTGGCGTTGATCGCTGCCGTGATCGTCGCCATCGTCGGAACGCTCGGTGGCGAGATCAAGGCCGCGTTCCAGGAGGTCGTCGACAACATTCCTGCCATCGGCGGCGGGGGCGCCACCGAATAAGCACTTCGCTCCCGACGACCAATCCAGCACATGGCCGTACCAAGACCGCCGTGGCGCCGTCCTCACACCGAGGGCGGCGCCACCGCCGTGGAGTACGGCCTGTTGATCGCCCTGGTTGCAGCGGTCATCATCGGCTTGCTGACGACCATCGGCTCCGACCTGCTCGGCTTCTTCTCCGATGCCGCCGGATGGTTCGAGCCACCCGACAGTTAGCCAGCCGCTCACCGGACCGGGTTGGCACTCAAAGCCGCGCCAATCCCCGCTGACACGACGACCCGAGCCTTCACCATGGCACCCGGAAGGCCGCCAGCCCGCGTCGTGCGGTGAGCACGCGGAGAATTGCCCTGACGCCCCCAGCAGCGGTTGCGAGAATATCCGCGTGGACAACCACACCGCCGCACGCCACGACCCCCAGGTAGGTCCGTTGCTGGTGCTGCGCTTCCTCTGCGAGGTCGCACTGCTCGTGGTGCTCGCGGTGATCGGGGCCCAGCTCGCCGACGCCCTCCCGGTGCGGATCGTGTTCGCGGTGCTGCTGCCGCTCGTCGTGGCGGTGTTCTGGGGCGCGTACCTGGCGCCACGCTCGCCCCGCCGGCTACCGGACGGACCGCGGCTGGTGGTCGAGGTGGTGCTGTTCGGCGGGAGCGCGGCGGTGCTTGCCGCCGTCGGTTTCCCGGTCTGGGCGGCTGTGTACGGCGTGGTGGGCGTCGGCCTCGCGGTGCTGGTCCGCGTACCCGCCATCAGCAGGTGACCGCGTCCCAGTCCGGGGCCGGCTCGATGCCGGACAGGAACGACACGATCATCGGATTCACCACTCCCGGTCGCTCGATTAGTCCGCCACGGCCAGCGCAGGGACCTGCGAGCAGAACGTGGACGTCCAGCTCCATGCAGGCCTCGGCGGTGACTCCGAGACGACCGGATCAGAACTCCGGCAGCGTGAGCGTGCCGTCCTCGGCGCGACCGAACCCAAGGTTGTGCACGATCTCCCACGGATGCCCGTCGGGATCGCAGAGCGCGCCCGCGTACCCGCCGTAGCAGGTGTCGGCGGGTGGGCGCGTGATCCGCCCGCCGGCCTGGAAGAAGACGGTCTCCTCCACCTCCTGGCCGCGCCAGCCCAGCCGCTCGCAGAACGACCGGGCGCGCGCCAGGTCAGCGGTTCCCAACGTGACCAGGCTCAGGCGTTGCTCCATGGTCCGGGAGACTTACGCGGCGGTCCTGGAGACTCCGCGGCGGCGACTACCAGCCTGGATGGTGGAACCGCTTCTTGCAGAGCTTGAGGTCGACGGCTGCCGTCTCGCCCAGTCCGACGTTGACCGGAACGGTCTGCAGCACCGTGCCGTCGGGTCGCTCGCAGGTGAGCTGCCACGGCTCGGTGTAGAAGCCGGTCTGGTTCGGGTGCACCCCGTCCTCCTGGTACGGCGGGATCGGCCGCTCGGACGGGTTCACGGCCCAGGAGAACTTCCCGTTCGGCCTGGGCAGCTCCATCGACGACGTCAGCGTGTTGTCGAAGGAGTCGGTCCGGACCGCACCGTCCGCATGCTCGTACGGCTGGGTGTACATCGGGAACGACTTGGTGATCCGCAGGATCGCGTCCTTCGGCGCCTTGCCGGTGATGGTGGCGTGCTGGCTGGGGTCGACCGTGTTGTCGAGCGCCTCGAACATGGCCTCGCGGTGGTTCGGGTACGTGTCGACCACCTGCGTCTCGAAGGTCCGCTCCACACCCCGGTCCGGACAGGTCTCGTTGGTGAAGGCCAGGCCCCGCGTCGCGAAGTAGGCCCAGTCGATGGCCTCCCCGGTGGTCTCGTAGTCGTGCGCGGAGTCGCGCGCGATGTAGCCGGGACCGTAGGCGTCGGCCATGCGTGAGGCCAGGTCGTGCAGCCGGTCGACGTCCTGGGTGTCACCGACCTCGAGCTGCAGCGGTGGGTACAGCACGACCTGGATGCAGGTGTGCTGGGTGATGAAGGTGGTCGCCTGCCGGGTGGAGAGCAGCCACTTGATGTTGCGGGCCTCCGGCTCGGACCAGGGCGCCGCCCCGCCGGTGGAGATCGGCAGCCAGCCGAAACCGTAGTTGCGGTTCATGTCCACGTCGGTGGCGGTGCGCCGCTGGTTCGCCACGAAGCCGTCGACGTTGACGATCGGCACCACCACGACCCGGGCCTCCTCGAGCAGTTGCGCGACCGGCGCCCGATCGGCGTTCTCGACCAGGTCGATGGCGTACTCCATGGTCAGCTCACCGGACGGCCACTCGTTCCCGTGGTGCATCCCGACCGTCACGAAGACCGGCTTGCCCACGTTCCGCTGGACGTCCTTGGTGATCTCGATGCCCTCGACCGCACGCCCCTCCGAGGTGCGGTAGGGCAGCGTGAGGGGCTTCACCAGGTCGGGATGCTCGGCCACCAGCCGCGCCATGTCCGCCCGGTAGTCCGCCAGCGTGCGGTAGTCGGTATTGCCGCTCGGCAGGCTCGACGTGCCCGCGGCCGCCGCGTCGGGGGCGCTGGCGTCCTGCCCCGACGCCGATGCCGGCCCGGAGGCAACTGCTGCCGCACCGAAGCACATGCTCACGCCGAGCAGCGTGCCGAGGCCCCACCGAGTGATCCGTCGCACCGTCACGTCCGGTCCCTTTCCGCCAGGTGGTTCGACGCTGATGCGCCGGGAACGCTGAGTGTGGCAACGGGCACGCAAAGTCGTCAACGCCCCCGATCAGTGGGTGGACAGACCGTGGTTTCTCACTTCGTTGACGCAGCGTTGACCACCCATAGGCGCACTGCTACGTTCGCAATCGACTTCAGCCAGCGATGGTGGGTCGGTGAGGGGGCGCGGTCTTTTGGCTTCGGTGACATGACGAACGCCACCCGCGACCCTCGGCAACCCTCGCGACGCCCCCTCTTGCGTCGCGCCGGGACGGCTCATCCGACGCCGCTCGAGTGTCCCGCCCTCTGTCCGGGAGGGGGTGAGCTATCGACCCCTTGATGGCAACTGACCAAGCCAGAGGGAAGAAGTCGTAAATGAAGAGGATTGTGTCACTGAAGGGCGCCCTCACGGCGGCCACCGGGGTGCTCGCCGCCGTCGCGTTGGCCACCTCGCAGGGCGCGGCGGTCGTACCCACGGCTGGGCAGGCCGCGCAGCGTCCGAGCAACGTCGCCATCCCCACCCCGGAGTCGTTCTTCGGATTCTCCATGGGTGCTGAGGGAAAGCTGGCGTCGTATCCGAAGGTGCTCGACTACCTGCGGCTCGCCGACGACAAGTCCGACCGCGTGACCTACCAGCGGATCGGCGCCACCACCAACGGGAACGAGTACGGCGTCGCCTTCATCAGTTCCCCGGACAACATCGCCAATCTCGACCGCCTGGTGCGGATCAACAAGCGGCTGGCGAGCGGGAAGCTCTCCGAGCGGGCCGCCGAGCGGTTGTCCCATCGCGGTGTGCCGTTCTATCTCATCCAGCCAACGATCCATTCGACCGAGGTGATGAATGGACAGGCTATTCCCGACATCGTCCACCGGTTGACCACCGAGGACTCGGCGTTCACCGACGAGGTGCTGGACAACGCCGTGCTGATGGTGGTGCCATCGCAGAACCCCGATGGGCAGCACCTCGTAGTGGACTACTTCAACGAGACCGAAGGCACGGACTACCGGCGGGTCTACCCGGATCTGTATCACCACTACACGGGCCACGATGACAACCGCGACTGGTTCATGCTGACCCAGATCGAAACCCGCTACTTCGCCAACCTGGTTGCGAAGTACAAGCCGGTCGCCGTCCAGCAGATGCACGGGCAGGGCCCGAGTGGGGAGCGCATGTTCACCCCGCCCTACCGCGACCCGATCGACCCCACGATCCATCCGCTGGCCCGACAGCAGACCAACGCACTCGGGACAGCCATCGCCAACGGCCTCACCGCCGACGGCAAGGACGGCGTGATGTGGGATACCGGCTACGACGAATGGTCGCCGTCGCTGAGCTACTCCTTCTACCACGGCGCTCCGGCGATCCTCACCGAGATCGCCGCTGCCCAGGATCTGGCCTACACCTACACGTCCAGGGACGGGGAGCCGCTGGGACCGCAGGACACCTTCCGCACCAACCTGGTGGACCCCTACGACGAGTCGACCTGGACGCTGGCCCAGGCCGTGGACTACGCCGAGACGTCGGTCTATGCGGGCTTGGAGAACGTGGCCAAGTACCACGAGTCGTACCTATACGGCCTGCACGCGATCTCGAACAGCAACCGGTCGCTGCACGAGGAAGCGGATGTGCCCTACGCCTACGTGCTGCCGAAGCGGCAACAGGACGACTACGCGACCTACGAGATGCTCCAGGCGCTCGAACTGGGTCAGGTCGAGATCCGTCGCGCGACCGAGCCGTTCCAGGCCGGCGGCAAACGCTACCGAGCGGGTTCCTACGTGCTGCTCACCGACCAGCCCTACGGGCGGTGGCTGCAGGACCTGATGAAGATCTGGGACTACCCGACCAAGGAACAGTGCGCCGAGTGCGAGCCGTACGACGTCACCGGCCACACGCTGTGGATGTTCTTCGGCGTGGACACCGATATCGTGGACGAGCCGTTCGACGCCTCGCTCAAGCTGGTCCGCAACGTCCGGCCCAAGAACACCTCGATGCCTGCCGACCCCGGGGACGGCGGGGCCTACCTGGTCTCTCCGGAGTCCTACGGCGCGGACAAGATGATGGTGGCGTTGCAGCACTGGATCGTCCCGACCTTCCGGGCCTCGGACGACTTCCGGGCCGGCGGACACCGCTACCCGGCCGGCACCTTGGTGGTGCCTGCCACCGATCGCTCGCGGTATGTGCTCGAACGTGAGTCCGCGGCGACCGGCGTCCAGGTCCGCGCGGTCAGCACACCACCCGACGTCAGCGGTGTCGAGCTGAAGCCGGGCACCCGGGTCGGTCTATTCCGCGGCATCGGCAACATGCCCGGTGGCTGGATGATGTGGCTGTTCGACCAGTACGACGTGCGGTACGACGTGATGACCCACGACGACTTCGACCACGATCTCAACGCGCTCTACGACACGATCGTGCTGCCGCACGGGATCAGCAAGGACGACATCGTCGAGGGCATCTCGGCCGAGGACTACCCGGACGAGTTCGCCTGGGCGCACGGCGTCGGCGATGCCGGGTGGCAACGGCTCCACGAGTTCGTGGAGGACGGCGGCACCCTGCTGGCCTTCGGCAACAGCGTGGAGACCGCCGACGAGCTGGTGAACCTGCCGATCGAGGCCGTGATCCCCGACGACTCCAACGACGTCGACATCCCGGGCTCGCTGCTGGCCCAGCGCTACGACACCGACAACCCGGTGGCGTGGGGCATGCGCTCGGAGTGGCCGACCTGGTTCCGCGCGGACCAGGCGTACACCGTCACCGACCCCGGCGCCGCGGAGGTCGTGTCGTCGTACCCGGAGTCGGGCGAGCTGCTGCGCAGCGGGTACGCCGCCGGGGAGGACGTGCTGCACGGTGCGGCGAACGTGATCCACTTCGACGTCGGGGACGGCGAGGTGGTCACCTACGGCAGCGAGGTGGTCTTCCGGACCTGGCCGCGCAGCTCGCTGAAGCTGTTGTTCAACCCGATGTACAACGGCCCCGCCGAGGAGGTGACGGCGAACCAGCTGCAGCAGCTGCGGATCAAGTCCCCGGACCGGGTCGAGCGGCTGCAGAAGCAGGTCGGCGTGCCGCAGTCTGAGGACTGACCGGGCGCCGATCAGACCGCCGAGCTGACGATCGGAACACGGTGGGGACGGCCCTGGAGCCGTCCCCACCGTTTCGTCGGCGACGGTCTCAGTCGGGTCCGGCCCCCGCGCGCCGCGGGAACGTGCCCGCGGTGAGGGCGGCATAGGACCGGGCGACGATCGTCTCGAGCACCTCGAGGTCGACCTGGTCCAGGTCCTTCACATAGATGCACCCGACGCCGGTGGTGTGCGGTCCGAGCCGGGCCAACAGGTCCCGATACGAGTCCACTCCGTCGAGCACGTAGACGGTGGACGCGGCCTTGCGCGCAGCGAAGGCCGCGGCCGGGGCGTCCCCCTCCCGGCCACTGGGATAGCGATAGTGGTACTGGCCGAAGCCGACCATCGTTCCCCACAGCTTCGGCGGCTGCCCGGTGGCGCGCTGCATCAGCTCAACCAGCGTGCCGGCGTCGCGGCGCCGGGTCGGCGAGGACACCGTCTCGAGGTGGGCTCGCACGTCGTCGTCCATGGGCACAGCCTGCCAAATGCGCGCGAGATGGACTCCCGGCGGGCCTCAGTGTTCGGCTGCCTGGGCGGACGCGGCCACGGCGAGTTCGTCGGCCTTGTCGTTCATCGGGTGGCCGGAGTGCCCCTTGACCCAGCGGAACGTGACGTCGCCTCGCGCCTCCACCAGGTCCACCAGTGGCTCCCACAGGTCCCGGTTCTTCACCGGCTTCTTGGCCGTGTTGACCCAGCCGCGCCGCCGCCAGCCGCGCCACCAGCCGTCGCGGAAGCAGTTCACGACGTAGGTGGAGTCGCTGACCACCACCAGCGGCCCGTCGAGCGCGCGGACCGCCTGCAGGGCCGCGGTGATCTCCATCCGCTGATTGGTGGTGGCCGCCTCGCCGCCGGAGTCGTGCCGGCCGTCCTCGGTCACCCACGCCCAGCCGCCCGGGCCGGGGTTGCCCGAACACGCGCCGTCGGTGAACACCTCGGTCGCCTCGCTGCCCCCTACCACGGCCGCCGTCGCGTCCGCCGCCGGGTCCAGCCCGGGCAGCGAGCCCTGCGCAGGCGCGGCCGGGCAGTCGGCGTGCACCCAGCCCGAGCCACCGGGGCGGTTCGCGATCTCGTCGCCCGGGCTGATCGGTCGGCCGCACGCGGCGCACGTGGTCGCGTACTTCGCCTGCATCGACCTGCCCCGCTTCCGTCGTCGGGCACCGCGGACGACGGTGCCGGACGACGACTGTACCGACGACGTGCGGCGGCCCGGGACCGGCCACGGAGAGTACGGCGGCAAAAGGGTTTGGCCCCGCAGAGCAGAATTGGGTACGGATGAACTACCCAGGGTCCACACCGGCCGAGGGGGAGGCCATTGTCCGCAGCTGAGGCGCTGCCGTGACCGCGCTGCGCACCGCCGAGGCACCCACCCCCCGCGTCCCGGAACCGACGACCACCGGCCGGCTGCTGCGGTGGGTGGTCCAGGGACACGTGTTGCTGGCCCTGGTGCTGATCGGCAAGCTGATGTGGTTCCACTCCCAGCTCGACGTGCCGTTCTTCGATCTCGGGCACTGGGTGGTCACCGTCGGCACGGTGGTGCTGCTGACCTGCTGGCTGCCGCTGCTGCCGCGGCGGACGAGGTTCGCCACCGGGCTGGCCATCTCCGTGGTCGTCACGGTGGTGCTGCTGTCGGACCTGGTCTACTACCGGTTCTTCGACGACCTGCTCACGATCCCGGTGCTCTCCGAGAGCGGCCAGGCCGGCCCGGTCAGCGACAGCATCTGGGCGCTGGTGCGGCCGACCGACCCGTTGCTGTTCATCGACGTCGCGGTGGCCCTGGCCGCCGCCAAGATCTGGGGCATCGACGCCGTGCTCCGCGAGGCACCGCGGCCTGCCGGCCGGCGCCGCCCGTACGAGCTGGTGCTGCTGGCTGCCGTCGTCGGGGCCGCGTCGGTCGCGCTGCCAGTGGAGGCGCAACGCCGGGACGGCGAGGCGTTCGAAGGCTGGTGGAACCTGCCGGCCTACCAGGCGACCGGCCTGCTGGGGTTCCATGTGTACGACGCGGTCCGCTATCTGCGGCAGAACGTGCTCGGCGTGGACGTGAGCCATCAGCAGTTCAACGACGTGCAATCCCGGCTGAGCGACGAGCATCCGGCCGCGCAGCTGCCCGGCACCCCTGCCTTCGGCGAGTACCAAGGGTCGAACGTGCTGGTGGTGCAGGTCGAGGCGCTGCAGGAGATGGCCGTCGGAGCGATGATCGACGGGCAGCGGGTGACCCCACACCTGGACCGGCTGATCGGCTCCGGCATCTACTTCCCCGACTTCCACCAGCAGACGGGCGCCGGGCACACCGCCGACGCCGAGCTGCTGGCCGGCTGCTCGATCTATCCCGCGCCGACCGGGGCCGCGTTCCACCAGTACGCGCAGAACACGTTCGACTGCCTCCCGCAGATCCTCGGTGGGCTCGGCTATTCGTCTGCGGTGCACCATGCCTACAAGCCCGGCTTCTGGAACCGCGCGCAGATGTACCAGACGATGGGCTACGACCGGTTCTTCTCGCTGGACGACTTCACCAACGACGAGCCGCTGGGCTGGACGATCGGCGACCGCTCCTTCTTCCGGCAGACCGTGGCCCAGTTGAAGAGCCGGCGGCAACCCTTCTACGACCTGGCCATCACGTTGACCAGCCACTACCCGTACTCGCTGCCCAACCTGCACTCGAACCTGGATGTCGGTGACCTGTCCGGCACCATCCTCGGCGACTACCTGCAGGCGATCCACTACACCGACAGCGCGATCGGCGTGCTGGTCCGCGAGCTGAAGCAGGCCGGGCTGTGGGACGACACGATCGTGCTGATCTACGGCGACCACGACAGCGCGATCTACGACCCGACGCTGCTCAGCGAGTTCCTGGGCAATTCACCCGACGACTACGCCGCGGGCAGCTACGACCTGAGCCTGCTGCGCGATTCGGTGCCGTTGATCATGCACCTGCCCGACGGGCAGTACGCCGGCCAGCGGATGGAGCAGCCGATGGGACAGATCGACGTCGCACCCACGTTGCTCCACCTGCTTGGCGTGCCGGCCGAGGGGCGGTTCCTGATGGGGGTGGACCGGTTCACGATGACCGATGCGCCGGTGGTGTTCCGCGACGGCGGGTACGTCGACGCGCGGCACCTGTTCGTACCGTCGCCGGGCAAGGTGGGCGACGGCATGTGCTATGCCCGGCTGACCGGCGCGGTGCAGCCGCTCGCCGACTGCCAGTCCGGCGCCGAGACCGCTCGGGACGACCTGCGGGTGTCGGACCTGGTGCTGGAGCACGACCTGATCCCGCGGCTGCGAGCGGCCATCCGGCGCTAGCGGCCGTCAGGGACCGGTCGGGCCGGTCCCGGGCGGCCCGTCGAGCACCCGCGGGACGTACTCGAGCAGTTGCAGGCGTCCGTCGAAGGTGCGGCTTTGCACCAGGTCCAGGGCCACGTCCGGGTAGTCGTCGTAGATCCGGTCGCGTCCGGTCTGGCCGGTGATGACCGGGAACACGACCACCCGGAACCGGTCTACCAGTCCGGCCTCGAGCAGCGACCGGCACAGGGTGAGGCTGCCGATGGTGCGCATGGCGGTGCCCTGGTCCTTCATCGCCCGGACCTCCGCCACGGGGTCGGTGCGGACCAGCCGCGAGTTGGCCCACGACAGCGGCTCTCGCAGCGTCGAGGAGAACACCACCTTCTGGAAGGCGGTCAGTGCGGCGAAGCTGTCGTCGTCGGCCTCGGCGGCGAACCCCGACATCAGCCGGTAGGTCGTGCCGCCCATCAGCGTGGTGTACTCACCCTCCGGCTGCTCGGCAAGCCAGCCGAGGTATTCCGGTCCCTCCATCCCCCAAAACCCCGGCCAGCCCTCGGCCGCACCGAATCCGTCCAGCGAGGTGATGAAGTCGACCATCAGGTCCGTCATGGCGGTTCCTTCCGTCGGTACGCTCCTGGAGACCTCGCCTGGTCCGCGAACTCATCGGCCGTCGGCTTGCCGGCTCTGGTCGCACCTGCGAATAGTTTGCAATTGCTAACTTGTTGGGTCTAGCGTCGGCACCGACCGGACCGCGGTGAGGAGGCCGATGGGTGTGACCACACCTGCAGGACGACCGGCCCGGGGACACCTTGGACGTTTCCGCGCCTCGCTGAGTCCGGCGGAGCGCAGGTCGCTGCACGGCATGCTCGGGTTCGTCGCCGCGCTGCACGTCGCGGGTTTCGCGGTGCTGGTGCTGCTGGTGGCGCCCGAGCACTACCGCCTCGGCGGCGACCACCCGGTCTTCACCATCGGGGTCGGCGTGCTCGCGTACACGTTCGGACTCCGGCACGCCTTCGACGCCGACCACATCGCTGCCGTCGACAACGCCACCCGCAAGCTCATCGCCGACAACACCGCGCGAGTCGGGGCCGGCCCGCCGGCCCGGCCACGGCCGCTCTCGGTCGGGTTCTGGTTCTCGCTGGGCCACTCCACGATCGTGTTCGGGCTCGCGTTCGTGCTCGCCCTCGGCATCCGGGCCCTGGCCGGGCCGGTCGAGGACGGCGGGTCGGCCCTGCACTCGGTCACCGGCATGATCGGCGCCACGGTGTCCGGCACCTTCTTGTGGGTGCTCGGCATTCTCAACCTGGTCGTACTCCACCGCATCGTGACGACGTTCCGGCGGATGCGTCGCGGTGAGTACGACGAGCAGGCCCTGGAGGAGCAGCTGAACCGCCGGGGGTTGCTGAACCGGTTCCTCGGCGGCCTGACCAGGTCGGTCCGCAGGCCATGGCACATCTACCCGGTCGGCGTGCTGTTCGGGCTGGGGTTCGACACCGCCACCGAGGTCGGGTTGTTGGTGCTCGCCGGAGGTGCGGCCGCGTTCAGCCTGCCGTTCTACACGATCATCGTGCTGCCGGTGCTGTTCGCCGCCGGAATGTGCCTGCTGGACACCCTGGACGGGGTCTTCATGAACGCCGCCTACGGGTGGGCGTTCGACCGGCCGGTGCGCAAGGTCTTCTACAACCTCACCATCACCGCGATCTCGGTCGCGGTGGCGCTGGTCATCGGCAGCATCGAGCTGGTGGGGGTGCTGGCGCAGCAGGCGCACATCACCTCCGGCCCGCTGGCGGCGGTCGCCGGTATCGACCTCGACTACGCCGGCTACGCGATCGTCGGGCTGT
The DNA here is from genome assembly GCA_964571285.1 of uncultured Nocardioidaceae bacterium. Lineage (GTDB taxonomy): Bacteria > Actinomycetota > Actinomycetes > Propionibacteriales > Nocardioidaceae > CAZNCE01. The sequence continues at coordinate 37,768 of CAZNCE010000004.1, forward strand.
TCCTCCTCGCCTGGGCAGTCGCGCTGGCCGTGTGGCGCCTCGCTCGAATCGAGGAGCGCTGGTCCGGCTCGGCCGGTTAGCCGCTCCGGCAGCGGCCGGCCCGCTCCCGACCGTTCTTACCCCCGCACGGCCTGGTCGAGCAGGCCGTCGACGAACGCTCGCAGGCCTTGTGCGTAGGTGTCTCGTCCAGCCAGCACGGGCCACTGGTTACCCAGAGCGGCCAACCGCGGCAGCCGCTCGTGGTCGAGGCCGATGAAGAACGGTTCGGGTGCGTGTATCCGCTCGTCCTCACCCGGCCGGTTCTTGGACTGCACGCGGACGAGGATCTCCCCGGCCGTGTAGTACCAGATGCTGCGGAACACGTCGACCGCCTGCTCGGCGGTGCAGCCCCGATCGAGGGCGGCGTCGATGATCACCTCGACCATCCGCCGAGCGGGCTCGCCCAGTCGGCCGATGAACCCGTCGGCGGCGAGCACCTCCGCGGTCCACGGCCACGCGACCAGCGACTCGTGCATCGCGGTCGCCGCCGCGATGATGCGCTCCCGCGGGTCGTCGGGCAGCTCCGGCACGAGGGTCTGCTCGGCGTGGTCGTTGAGCAGCTGGATCAGCAGGTCTTCGCGGTCCCGCACGTGGTGGTAGACCGTGGTCGCCCCGATGCCGAGCTCGGCGGCCAGCCGCCGGATGGACAGCTTCTCCCAGCCGTCCCGGTCGATGATTCGCCGGGCGGCCGCGAGGATCTGCGCGCGTGAGGTGACCGGTGGGCGCCCGGTGCGGCCCGACGAGTCCCCGGCGGGCGGTGGGCCGTCGCCACCGGGCGGCGGTTGGGGAGCGGACACGGCACCCATCATGCTGGGCCACGCTCCGTCACGGCCAACCCTTCCCGGTCGACGCCGAAACTCGGTCGACACCCGGACATCGTGCGTTCTACTTTTCGTACATGTTCCTAAAGTCTAGTCGCCGGGCCACCCGCCGGACTGCCGGGGCCGCCCCGACGCACCCGGGCCTCATCCTCGCCGCGGCGGCCGTCGTGCAGTTCATGGTGTCGCTCGACCTGTCGATCGTGAACGTCGGCCTGCCGGAGATCGCCGCCGGGCTGGGCTTCGACGCCTTGGGGCTGACCTGGGTGATCCATGCGTACGCGCTGACCTTCGGCGGTCTGCTGCTGCTCGGCGGCAAGGCCGGCGACCGGTACGGCCACAGGCGGGCCCTGCTGTTCGGTCTGGGCCTGTTCGGCCTGGCCTCGCTGGTCGGCGGGCTCGCCCAGGAACCCGGCCAGCTGGTGGCGGCGCGGGCCGTCCAGGGCGTCGGGGCCGCTGCGCTCGCCCCCGCCGCGCTGTCCCTGCTGACCGCGACCTTCCCCGGCGGACGCGCCCGGGTCCGTGCCTTCGGCGTCTGGAGCGCGATGAACGCCGCCGGCGGAGCGTTCGGGGTGTTGCTCGGTGGGCTGCTCACCCAGTACGCCGGCTGGCGGTGGGTGATGTTCGTGAACGTGCCGATGGCCGGCTGCGCCCTGCTCATGGCCCGGCGCGGCGTCGCTGCCGATGCGCGGCCGGTGCGCTCCGGCCGTCCGGACGTCGTGGGCGCCGTACTCGCCACTGCCGGGATGACCGCGCTGGTGTTCGGTGTCGTCGGCAGTGACCGATACTCGTGGTCGTCCCCGGTCACGGTGACGACCCTGGTGGCCGCGGTCGGGCTGCTGGTCGCCTTCGTTCAGGTCGAGCGGACCACCGTCCGCGACCCGCTGATCCGGCTCGGGCTGCTGACGAACCGGTGGGTGGCCGGCGCGAACGCGTACAACCTGCTGCTCGGCGCGGCGATGGCATCGTCGTTCTACTTCATGTCGCTGTACCTGCAGCGGGTGCTCGGCACCGGCGCCGCGCTCACCGGGGTGCAGTTCCTGCCGTTCGCCGTCGGGGTGATCGTCGGCTCGGTGGCCGCGATCAAGCTCGGGTATCGGCTGCCTCGGCGGACCCTGCTGATCGTCGGCGGACTGCTCACCGCGGCCGGGTTCGCGTGGTTCGCGCTGATCAGCCCCGACGGCGGCTTCGCGACCGATGTGCTCGGACCGTCGATCCTCGCCAGCATCGGCTTCGGGCTCTGTCTCGGGCCGGTCGTGTCCACCGCCACCGCCGGGGTCGCGGCGCACGAGGCCGGGACCGCCTCCGGCCTGCTTAACAGCTCCCGGCAGCTCGGCGCGTCACTCGGCCTGGCCGCCCTCGGCACCGCGGCGCAACACCGCACCGGCGCGGTCGAGACCGCTCGGGCGTTGAACGACGGCTACGCCCTCGGCCTGGCCCTCGGCGCCGTGCTGCTGGTCGCCGCGGTCGTGATTGCGGCCGTCGTGCTGCCGCGCACGGAGCCCACCCGGCCGACCGAACCGGTCGAACCGTCCGAGCGGGAGGCGCCGGCCGCCCTCCCCGCCTGATCGGCGACCCGGACGCTGTCCGCGGGGACAGCCAGGATCAGGCAACGACGCACGCAACTTGTAGGACGACTGCTCACCTTGTTAGGTTCGGACTGGCGGAAGGGAGGCGTCATGTCCGAGCTCGACCTGACGCGGATCGGCACGGTCGCAGACGGCATTCGACGCCGGGTGCTGGCCCATGTGCTGGCCAACAACGGGGGCTACATGAGTCAGGCCTGCTCCTCGGCCGAGATCCTGGCCAGCCTCTACTGCGGTGGCGTACGGCTGGCCGAGCTGGACGGGCCGATCGACCCGCCGGCGTTCCAGGGCACCCCGGGCAGCGGGGTGGCGTACACGCCGGGTGACGTCTTCCACGGTGTCCCCGGCCCCGACCTGGACCGGCTGATCATCTCCCCCGCGCACTACGCCCTCGTCGTCTACGCGGCCCTGATCGAGGTGGGCCGACTGTCGGAGTCCGCCCTCGACGACTTCAACAAGGACGGCTCCACCGTGGAGATGATCGGCGCCGAGCATTCCCCCGGCTTCGCCACCACCACGGGCTCGCTGTCCCAGGCGCTCTCCCAGGCCGGCGGCATCGCCCTCGGCCGCCGGCTCAACGGCGACACCGGTCGAGTCTGGGTCTTCATGAGCGACGGCGAGTTCCAGGAAGGCCAGACCTGGGAAGCACTGGCCGCGTTGAGCCACCACCAACTCGACTCGGTACGCGTCGTGGTCGACGTCAACCAGGCCCAGTGCGACGGACCGATGGACACCGTGATGCAGATCGAGCCGCTGGCCGAACGCATCCGTGCCTTCGGCGCATCGGCCGACGCGGTGGACGGTCACGACGTCTCCGCGCTCACCAAGGCGATGGACAACGACACCGGCCGGCCCCATCTCGTACTGGCCTATACCGATCCGGTGCGAGGCCTACGACTCCTCGGCGAGCGCCGACCGGTGCTGCACTACCTGCGGTTCACCGGCGAAGACGAGCGTTCCCGCTACGCCGAGGCCTACGACCAGATGCTGGCAGGTGCCCGATGAGCACTACGACCAGCCGGCACGAGATCGTCACCCGGCCACACGTCATGAACTTCATCGACTTCGCCGCCGACCATCCCAAGGCCGTAGTGCTGTCCGCCGACCTGACCAACTCCTGCGAAGTGGGCCAGTGGCGCGACACATACCCCGACCGGTTCTTCTCGATGGGCATGGCCGAGCAGAACATGGTCGGGTTCGCCGCCGGGCTTGCGCGGGAGGGCTGGGAGCCGTGGCTGCACACCTTCGCGGTGTTCCTCTACCGTCGGCCGCTCGACCAGGTACAGATGTCGGTGGCCTATCCCAACCTCCCGGTACGGTTCGTCGGCTTCCTGCCCGGCGTCATCTCGCCCGGCGGTGTCACCCACCAGGCGATCGACGACCTCGCGGTCATGCGGGCGATCCCGAACATGACCGTGCTGGAGACCGGCGACGCCACCGACGTGGAGTCGGTCGTGCACGTTGCCCACGCCGTCCAGGGGCCGGTGTACATCCGGATGCTCCGCGGGGAGGTGCCTCGGTTGTTCCCGGCCGATCAGCCGATGCGGTTCGGCCAGTCCCGCGACCTGTCCCCCCACTCGGACGAACAGCCGTCGGATCTCGCGGTGCTCACGTCCGGCATCTCCACCGAAGAAGCACTGCGCGCTCTGCCGGCGATCCGTGGGCGCGATCTGCGCATCCGCCACCTGCACGTCTCCACGTTGAAGCCGTTCGACGACCCGGCCGTGCTCGCAGCGCTGCAGCGCGCGCGTCACGGGGTCGTCACCATGGAGAACCACCTGGTCCAGGGCGGGCTCGGCAGCGCGGTGGCTGAGACGATGGCCGAGCACGGCATCGGCGTGCCACTGCGCCGCATCGGCCTGCGTGACACATACGCGCACGGCGCCTCGGTCGCTTATCTACAGCGCGAGTACGGGCTGGATGCGCGGGCGCTCGTGAACACGGTCGAACAGTTGCTGGACCGGACCCTCGAGGTGGCCGATGACGAACTCGCCAGCCGGCGAGTGGCAGCGGTCCACAGCACCGCGAAGGCGGAAGCGCTGTGACTGAGAACGGGTCGTGTGCAGCGACATGGTGAGCACCGAGGAGCGGCTGCGGATCACCTACCGGATCCACCATCCGGACCCGCAGGGCGTCGTCGACGCCATCCGCGTGGAGCAGACGATCGAGTTCCCGTACCGGTTGGCTCCCGAGTGGATTCAGCGACAGGTCGTCGGCAGGATCGACGGGGCGGAGGTGGACGGATCCACCGGAGTCTTCACGGTGTCGTACGACCCCGGTGTGGTCGGTGGCGGGCTGGTTCAGCTGCTCAACGTGCTGTGGGGCAACGTCTCACTGTTCGAAGGCGTCCGCGTCGAGTCGCTGGAACTGCCCAGGAGCGTGGTCGATCAACTCCCCGGACCGCGGTACGGGGTAGCGGGGCTGCGCCGCCACATTGGCGCCGGTGTCCGCCCGCTCTTGACCACCGCCCTCAAGCCGATGGGCTTGGCTCCCGACGACCTGGCCGACGACGCCGGTGTGCTGGCCGGAGCGGGCTTCGACATCATCAAGGACGACCACGGCCTGTCCGACCAGCCGTGGGCCCGTTGGGGCGAGCGAGTCCGCCGGTGCGCGGATGCTGTGCACGAAGCCAACGCGCGGTACGGCACGCAGGCTGTCTACGCGCCCTCGCTGAACGTGCCCGCGCCCGAGGTGGTGGACCGAGCCCATCAGGCGCGGGAGCTGGGAGCCGGCGCCCTCCTCGTGCTCCCCGGCTTGGTCGGTTTCGACCTGATGCGGGCGTTGGCCGCGGACGACGAGCTGGCCTTGCCGATCATGAGCCACCCGTCGATGCTCGGGTCCACCGTGGTCAACCCCGGACAGGGCATCCGGCACGGCATCGTCTTCGGCATGCTGTGCCGACTGGCCGGCGCCGACATCTCGATCTTTCCCAACTACGGTGGGCGGTTCTCGTTCAGCGAGGCGGAGTGCGGGGACATCCGCGACGAGTGCCTGGCTCCGATCCACGGCGTCGCCGCCACCTATCCCGCACCGGGCGGCGGCATGACCTTGGCCCGGGTGCCGGAACTCCTGGAGTTCTACGGCCGCGACGTCGCACTGCTCGTCGGTGGCGCCCTGCACGACGGCGACCTGGCCGAGAACGCCCGTGCCCTCCGGGCTGCGGTGGACGCGGCAGAGGTGGTCGGTTAGCCGTCGGGCATGGCCCTGCACGGCGCCTGATGGCCGCAGCGACGCGTCTCGCGGGGCGCGGAACCGCACGGAGGGCGTGCGGGGCGGCTCAGCGGGTCGCGCTCTCGGCGAGCAGGTTGCCGGCCACGTCGATGAGATGCGCCGGGCGTGCGTTGATGTGGCGTTCACGCACCCAGCGCCGGGCCACCTGCAGCACACCGCGGGCCGCGCCCTCCCGCAGGTCAGGGGGCAGCGTCTCGATGTCGGTGGTCTTGGCCAGACCTACGATCCGTCGCGCCATCTTGGCGGCGCCGAACAGCCACGCGTCGCGTTGCCACCCCGCGACCAGGTCTTCCAGCATGTCGTCGCGGAACACCCTGGGGTCCTCGCGCCGCGGCCACGCCTCGCGGAACCCCTGCTCGAAGCCTTCCCAGGTCTCGGCACACAGGTGCAGTGCCCAGTTGGCGCGCTCGTCCTCCCCCAGCGCGGTGGCCCGCGCCGCGGCGATAACGTAGTTGCCCAACAGTGCGCCGAGGTCGAAGCCCACCGGCCCGTAGAAGGCGAACTCGCTGTCGAAGGCCTTCACGGACGCGACCGCCCCGTCCGTCCCGTCCGCGGCCCGCACCATGACCGAACCGGTGTGCAGATCGCCGTGGATGAGCGCCTCGGCACGCGTCATGAATATCCACTTCGCGTGGCCGATCTCCCGGACCATCTCGGTGTCGTCGGCGAGCTCTCGGGCGTCCTTGTCGTTGGCGGGCAGCACGCTGTTGCGGCCGGCGTCGACGTACGGTTCGGTGAAGACCAGATCCTCGGTGATCCGGCACAGATCAGGGTTGACCGCCCGAGCCAGTATCGCCTGCTGATCCTCGGGCCGCATGCCGAGCACCGACGTGTCCATCGCCACCGCGGCCACGTAGCGACCGAGCCGAACCGCAGCGCCGTCGTGCCGCAGACCGTCGTTGAGGGCAACCCGCCAGACCAGGTGATCGGACAGGTCCTCCATGGCGAGGACGTGCCTCGACTCGTCGAAGTCGTACAGCTCCGGCACCAACCCCGGCGCGGCCTGAGCGTGCAGCCGCATGGCCTCTGCCTCGTGCCGGGCCCGGTCCGGCGTCATCGGCCAGTCCGGGCCGACCAGCCGGACGTACGGCAACGCCTGCTTGAGGACGATCCCCTTCCCTTGGTCGGTGGAGAGGATGAACACCAGGTTCAGGTTCCCGTCGCCGACCTCCTGCACATCGGTGATCCGGTCCGGGTCGACCCGGACGGCCAACGACGGCCGGGCGCGGACGTAGTCGACCGCGGTCTCCGCGGTGAGGAACTCGTAGGGCGCGTCGCTCATATCTCCACCGCCTGGGCGTATCGGGACCTGCGTCGGGACAGCGTGAACGAGAACACCAGGGCGACGATGAGCACCAGGCCCTTCATCACGTCCTGGCCGTAGTAGGGAAAGCCCTTGATCGTGAGTCCGGTGATCAGGATGCCCATCAGCACCGCACCCAGGGCCGTACCCCATGCGTTGGGCCGGCCGAGACCGAGCACGGACGTGCCGACCAGCGCTACCGCCACGCCGTCGAGCAGCAGCGAGTCGCCGGCGCTGATGTCTCCCTGGCCGATCCGGGACGCCAGGATCAGGCCGGCGATCGAGGCGAACACGCCGGACAGCACGTAGGCGAGGGCGCGGTAGGCGCCGACCCGCACACCGGCCAGTCGCGCCGCCTGGGGGTTAGCACCGACCGCGTACATCAACCGGCCCCAGCGCGTCCGCATCAGAAAGAACCAGGTGGCCGCGGTCAGGGCGACGAAGATGATCACCGGCACGGGCACGGGGCCAAGGGTGGCGCGGTCGATGGCCAGGAATCCGTCGGTGAACCGCCCGGGTGCCACGGATCCGTCTCGCAAGATCATCCCGGAGGACACCGACTGCCCGTCGACCGGCACCAGCTTCAGCCCCATCACGGCGAACATAGTGCCCAGGGTGGCCAGCAGGTCGGGTATCTTGAGCACCACGATCAGCACGGCGTTGACCAGACCGATAACCGCTCCGACGACGAGTACGGCCAGGATCGCGATGCCGGCCACCTGGGCGTAGAACACCATCATCATCGCGGAGATCGTCACGGCCATGCCGGTGACGGCACCGACGGACAGGTCCAGCCCGCCGACCACCATGGTCAAGGTCACGCTGAGCCCGACGATCGCCACCACGGATGCGAACTTCAGCAACGAGAACAGCGTGCTCGGTTGTCGGAAGCTCGGTTCGCTGATCGCGAAGTACGCGAAGAGCACGACCGTGATCCCGATGAAGCCATAGCGCACCGCCAACTCGCGCAGCCGGGCGCCGGACAGCGTGACGTGATGCGTCTCGGGCTGGGCAACTGTCTGGTCCACCTACACCACCTCGGACATCTGCGTGACGATCTCGTCACGGCTCACGTTCGACCGGTACTCGTCCAGCCGGATCTCTCCGTCGACGAGGACCAGCAGCCGGTCGGCCACCTCGAGGATCTCGTCGATGTCCGCCGACAGAACGAGAACGGCGGCGCCCTCCGCGGCCACCTCCCGAGTCCGCCGGCTGATCTCGTGCCGGGCGCCGATGTCGACGCCGCGGAACGGCTCGTCCAGCACCATCACCTTCGGTTCCGCCCGCAGCCAACGCCCGACAACCACCTTCTGCTGGTTGCCGCCCGACAAGGCGTCGACGGTCTGCTCCTCGGATCGGGCGACCACACCGAGGCGGTCGATCAGCTCGCGGGCATCGCTCCGCTCACGATGCTCCTTGAGCAGTCCGGCCGAGCTGACCCCGCGCAGGAACGGAAGGGACACGGTCCGGGCGATGGACCAGCGCGGCAGCAACGCGTCCGCCGCCCGGTCCTCCGAGACCAGGTAGACACCGGAAGCGATCGCGGCTGCCGGCGAGCGTGCAGCGTAGTCCTTGCCGGCAAGGCGTTGCCGGCCGGCCCGGAAGCGCTCGGCGCCGGCGATGCCACGGGCCAGCTCGGACTTGCCCGCCCCGAGTAGGCCGATCACGCCGGTCACCTCGCCGGCCACCAGGTCCAGGTCGAACGGCTTGCTCTCCGCGAACAGTTGCACGCCACGCAACTCCAGTGCCGTCTGCGTGCCGTGCCGCTCCACCAGCTTGTCGCCTTCGCGGGCGACCTTCTCTCCGAGCATGTCGTGCACCGCAGCCCGCCACTCGAACGGAACGCGCTGCGTGGACCGGATGGCCCCGTCCCGCAGCACCACCAGCCGGTCGGCCAGGCGGTCGATCTCGCTGAGTCGGTGCGACACATAGATGATCGCGACCTGCTGGCTGCGCAGGTGGTGCACGACGTCGAACAGCCGATCGGTCTCCGCCTTGGACAACGCGGAGGTCGGCTCGTCGAGCACCAGGACGTGCGGCTTGCGCGACAGCGTCCGAGCCAGGATCAGCAGCTGCTGGTCGGCGATGCCGAGCTCGAACACGTCCTGCCGCAGCACGGTGTCACTCCAGCGCAGACCAAGACCCTCAGCCGCCGCACGGGCCAGGGGCAGCAGTTGTCGGATCGACCGCACCCGTGGCAGTTCGCCTTGTGCGATCTGATCGAAGACCAGGTTCTCCGCCACGGTGAGCCCCGGGACGACGCCCTCGTCGATCCGCTGGTGCACGGTCTCCAACCCGTGCCTGCGCGCATCCAACGGGGAGTCGGGCCGGAACGGGTGGCCACCGAGCTGGATCCCCCCACCCTGGAGCGGATAGACCCCGGACAGGACCTTGATCAGAGTCGACTTGCCGGCGCCGTTGGCACCCATCAGCGCGACGACCTCGCCCGCCCTCGCGTCCATACTCACGCCGCGCAGCACCTCGTTGGCCCCGAACGCGTGGGTCACGCCGACCACGCGGACGGCCGGGGTGTCGGCCATGCGGCTTCCTCTCGGGTCCGTGCCCAGCGCCGGACGAGCCACCGGGCCTGGCGGCCGGTCACCACCGGGGACCGGCCGCCGCCTGACGTCAGAACGAGATGACCGGGATCCAGTCAGCCGTCGCGACCTTGGTCATGTTCAGCTCCGGCAGGGCCTTGCGCAGCTGGTCCATGTTCTTGATCTTGTTCTGCTTCAACAAGTCCTGGGTCACCAGGGTGCCGGGGAACTGCACCGTGCGCTCCTCCACCTGGCCGGCCAGTTCGAGAGCCATCGCCCGCACGACCGCCGCGCCGATCGCATTGGGGTCGGTGCAGGCGGTGGCGATCCAGGGGCTGTTCTTCGAGGTCATGATCTCGATGTCGGCCGTGGAGATGTCCACGCCGTACACCTTGAGCTTGTCCTGCAGACCGTTCTGCCGGACGGCGGACACGGTGCCCTTGGTCAGCTCGTCGTACGGGGCGAAGATCGCCTTGACACCGGGGTGGGCCTTGAGGGCCGCGTCCACGAGCCGGGCGTTGTCCGTGGCGACCGCGTTGGTGAACTCGCCGACGAAGAACTGCTGGTCCCAGTTCTTCTCCTTGCGGACCTGCTCCCAGACGACGTTGCGGCGGTCCAGCGGGGCGATGCCGAGGACGTTGACGTACCCGACGGGGGCGCCGTCGTCGATGTCCTCCTTCATCTTCCCCAGGATCAGGTTTGCCAGGTCGGCGTCGTTCTGCTCGGTCTCCAGGGCCTTCGGGGCGCAGTCGGAGACCTCAACGTCGTAGATGACGACCGGAATACCCTTCTCGATCGCGTCGTTGATCAGCGGACACATGGTGTCGGTCTGTCCGTGGTCGACGATGATGCCCTGGACGCCGGAGCCGATGGCGGTCTGCATGTCGGTCGCCTGCCGCGCATTGTCGGCCTGCGCGTCGTAGACCTGCATCTGCATGCCGATGGCCTTGGCCTGCTGCCGCGCACCGTTGGTCCACTGCTGGAAATAGTCGCCGGCGCCGCTGTTCTGCACGAGCGCGATCTTGACCGGTTCCTCGGTGTCGAACGGGGCGGGCGCCTCCGCGGACGCGTTCTCCACGGAGGCCTGCTCGGTGGGCTCCGCGGACTGGCCCTGCTGGCCGTCGCTGCCAGTGTTCTGGCTGCATCCCGCCACCAGGAGCGCCGAGCACAGCAGCGCCGAGGCAACGAGGGACTTGCGTGTTCTCATCGGGGAGTTCCCTTCTGGTTGGGGCGTGCCGTGCGATGGGTCGAAGTCGGGGCGTGCGTCATGTGCGGTCTCACCTCGGGAACGCAGCGGCGACACCGCCGTCCACCGGGATCAGCGCTCCCGTGGTGCGGGATGAGTCTGCGCCCAGCAGGAACGCGACGGTTGCCGCGACGTCCGCCGTACGAACCTGGCGGTGCAACAGGTTGCGGCCGGCGTAGAAGTCCTCGAGCTCGTCCGGACCGATCCCGTGGGCGCTCGCGCGTTGCTCGCGCAGCCCGCCGTCCCACAGTTTGGAGTTGTCGAAGACCGCGTCGGGGTTGACCGCGTTCGCGCGGATGCCGTCGGCACCGCCTTCGAGCGCAGCGATCCGCATCAGCTGGACCATGGCGGCCTTGGAGACCGAGTAGGCACCGAAGCCGGCGCCGGGTGAGAGGGCGTTCTTGCTGGCCACGTAGACCAGGGAACCGCCGCTGCCCTGTTCGCGCAGCACCCGCATCGCCTGCTGGGTGAGAAGGAACGCGCTGGTGGCGTTGACCCGCTGGCCGCGCTCCCAGTCTTCGAGAGACAGCTCATCCAGGCGTCCGCTGACGCCGATGCCGGCGTTGAACACCACCCCGTCGAGCCCACCGAACGCACGTACCCCGGCTGCGACGGTGGCGGCGCTGGTGCTGGGATCGGCCTGGTCCCCGGGCACCGTGACCGGCTCGGCTCCACCCGCCTCGGCGATGGTCTGCGCGACCGCGTCCAGCCCCGCGGAGTCGACGTCGGCAAGGACGAGGGACGCGTGCAGCCCTGCGAGGTGTTCGGCGATCCCGCGACCGATTCCCGACGCCGCGCCCGTGATCACGAAGACCATCCCTGCCAGGGGCGGTGGTGCCGGCTTGAGGGCGAGCTTGTACAGCTCCATCGGCCAGTAGTCGAATCGGAAGGTTTCCCGCTCGGTGAGGGGCTCCGGCTGCCCGAACGCGTCGGTGACCGTCGCGGCGACGGTGTGCGTGTGCAACGCGATATCGGCAGCCACCTCGGCGTCTCGACGGTCCTTGCCGGTGGTCACCGCGCCGACGCCGGGGACCAGCAGCACCCGCGGCATCGGGTCGTGCGGACGCGTGTTGTCGGGCAGCAGTTCGCGGTGCCGGTCGACGTACTCCTCATAGCGGTGGGCGTAGGCCTCGACCTCCGCCCGCGCGTGCTGCGGGTCGGCCGGGTCGGTGACGACGGCGGAGTACGGCTTGATCCGCAGCATGTGGTCGCCGCTGGCGACCCCGCCGGCGACGACGGTCGCCACGTCGGGTCGGTCGGCGATGTGGCGGAGCCGCTGGTCGACGCGCAGGATGCGACGCCCGGTGCGCGACAGGGTGCCGCGAAGGTGCGTGAGCAGCCGGTCGAGCTCGTCCGCGGGGATGTCGTCGTGGGCCGGCCCGGCCGTGCGGCCGGTCGTTCCGGGGTCGCCGATGCGTGCGTCGAGGAACGTGTCAGCCGCCCGCACCGCGTCGAGGGTGCGACGGAGGCATTCACCGGTATCGTCGGCCCAGGTGACCAGGCCGTGGTGGGCGAGCACCACCCCCTCGAAGTGCTCGAGGTCGCCGACGATCTTGCTCAGCGTGAATCCGGGACGCAGCCAGTCAACGTAGGCGAACCCCTCGCCCAGCGCCTCGGCCACCATCTCCGGTCCGGCCTTGTGGTTGGTGAGCGCACAGATGGAGTCCGCATGCACGTGGTCGATGTGGGTGTAGGGCAGGAACGCGTGCAGTAACGTCTCGATCGAGGGCCGGCGGGAAGCCGGATCCACCAACGCTCGAGTCACCAGGTCGACCATCCGGTCGTCGTCCAGCTCGTCGTACTCGCGCAGCGGCAGCAACTCGTCGAGCCGCAGTGCCGGGTAGTCGTCCTCGCCGGCGTCCTTGAGGTCGGCACCGGACCCCTTGACCCACATGACGCGACGCCGCCGGCCAAGGTGGTCGACGATCTCGCCCTTGGCCGACGTGTTGCCGCCGCCGTAGACGACCAAGGAGGGGTCGGCGCCCAGACGCTGCGATCGAACGACGAGGTCGTGCAGCGGCTGCTCGGTGGGCCTCACCGGCCGCTCGCCGTCACGGTGCGGACGGTCTGCGCTGGTCATGCCATGGCCTCCGCGAATGGGTCGTCGTCACCGGGTGTGGGTTCCACCGCTCCGCGCTCGGTCACGATCAGGTCGATGAGATGGCGCGGCGTGACGTCGAAGGCCGGGTTGTAGCCGGTGGCCCCCCGGCCGGTGGTAGGGCTGCCGTTGAAGGACAGCACCTCCTCCTCGGCGCGCTGCTCGATCTCCACCGCCGCGCCGTCAGGGGTGGACAGGTCGACGGTGGACCACGGCGCGGCCACCACGAAGGGGACGCCTGCTTCGGCACACGCCAAGGCCAGCCCGACCGAGCCGACCTTGTTCACGGTGTCGCCGTTGGCGGTGATCCGGTCGGCGCCGATCAGGACGGCGTCCACGCCGTGGCGCAGGATCAGTCCCGCAGCGGCACTGTCCACCTGGACGGCGTGCTCGATGCCATCCTGCTGCAACTCCCAGGAGGTGAGCCGCGCGCCCTGCAGCAGCGGGCGGGTCTCGTTGACGTGCACCCTCTCCAGCCGCCGGCGGGCGTGCAACTCGCGAACGATGCCGAGGGCGGTGCCCCATGCGGTAGTGGCCAACGAGCCGGTATTGCAGTGGGTGAGCACGGTCAACGGGCGGTCCCCGACACGCCGGATGACCCAGTCGGCGCCCAGCCTGGACAACTGGTGATTGGCCGCCTCGTCCTCCGCGGCGATGCGGTGGGCCTCCGCCAGGACGGCATCCAGGCCGTCGGCGACCAGCGACCGCACCCGGTCCACCCCCCAGGCCAGGTTGACCGCTGTGGGGCGGGCGTCGTGCAGCCGGTCGATCTCGGACTTGACCCGGCCGGTGTCCCACCCCTCACGCTCGGCCTGCACCAAGATGATGCCGACGCCGTACGCGCCGGTGGCGCCGAGAGCCGGGGCGCCACGCACCGACAACCGCTGAATCGCGCCGATGACGTCGTCGTTGGTCCGGGCGTCGAGGTAAGCCTCGGTCTCGGGCAGCCGGGTCTGGTCGAGCAGGCGCAGAGCAGGCGGATCACCGCCCTGCCAGGCGAGGGTCCGAACGGCCACGACGCCTCCTGTTGACAGTCGTCCTACAACTTCTGGGAAGGTAGTTTGTGGTAGGACGACTGTCAACAGGGGTAACGTCTCGTCGCCGAATCGATACCCTTCGCCGGTGGCAAGCCGGTGCTTCCGGCAGGAGGAGGACCGAGTGCAGCAGCCGGCGCCGTTGCGCAGTCGAACCACATTGGCCAGCCAGCTCGCCGAAGGACTGCGCCGTCGCATCATGGACGGCGAGTTCCCGCCCGCCGGACGGCTGCCCAGCGAGGCCGCGCTCGCCGAGACGTACCAGGTGTCGCGGGTGACCGTGCGCAGCGCCCTGCGCAAGCTGGAGTCCCAGGGCCTGATCGATGTGCGGCATGGATCCGGGTCGTTCGTCAGCGACTTCGGCAGCGGCATTCGCGCAGGGCTGCAGGAGCTCCGGTCGATCAGCGAGACGATCCGGGAGATGGGCCACGAACCCTCGATGGAACGGCACCGTGCCGTCCGTCGACCGGCCGGCGCTGCCGATGGGGACAAGCTCGGCATCCCGCCCGACGAGGAGGTCGTGGCGATCGAGCGCAAAATCCTGGCCGACGGGATCGCGGTCGCATACTCGTATGACGTGGTCCCCGTCGAGGGACTGTCCGACAGCGTCCTCGAGCATCTGGGCGAACACAGCGTGTTCGCCGGTTTCGCCGAGGCCGGGATCGTGCCCGCGCGCGCGATCGCGGAGATCCATGCGGTGCAGGACGAAACGGTCGGGTGGGGCAACGACCGGCCCGATCCACCGCTGTACCTGCTGCTCGACCAGATCCACTATGACAAGCGCGGTCGGGCGATCGCCTACAGCCGCAGCTACTTCGTGGAAGGACGGTTCCAGTTCGTGGTGCTGCGTACGACCTGAGCACGCCGGCTCGGCCCGTCGGTCACCCGCGGGACATTTGTCCCGCGAGATCGCCCACATCCCCCTCTAACCCGGACGCCGCCGCG